>JANMQZ010000266.1:0-38400 GCA_031370755.1 Actinomycetes bacterium | reverse complement strand
ACGAGCGACGGCTTCGCCGCGAGGAGCTCCGGATCCCAGCGGCTCTCGGGCACGAGCGCCGCGAGATAGTTGACGAGCCCGGACTTGGAGAGGCCTTGCGGAGCGAGCGCGGACGCGAGGTTCGTCCACGTGATCACCGGGACGATCGCCTTGAACGGCACGCCGGCGACCGCGGCGTTCCAGACGGCGCCGCCGCCGAGCGAGATGCCGAGCGCGCCGATCGACGCGTTGCCCGTTCGCGCCGAGAGCCACGTGAAGAGCTCGCGCGTGTCCTGGACGTCGCGGGGCCCGTCGAGCCCGAAGAGCCCCTCCGAGAGGCCGTGGCCTCGCGCGTCGCACTCGAGGGTCTCGTAGCCGGCGGGTGCGAGGACCTGGGTCGCGAGCGGCTCCATGTCCTCGTGCTTGCCGCCGAGGCCGTGGAAGAGGATGACGCCGGGGTAGCCGCCGACGGGCGCCGGCGCGTCGGGCACGACGACCGAGCAGGCGAGCTTCGCGCCGTCCGAGGCGGCGATCGTCAGCTGCTGCGGCGTTGCCGCGAGCGCCGAGCCGCTCCAGACGAGCGCAGCGAAAACGACTGCAAAGAGGAAGCTTCGGCGGCCCACGACCGATGACAGGGTAGCCCTGTTCTACGATCACCGCTGTGGATGCGAGGCCTGTCGGCGTTTTCGACTCGGGTGTCGGCGGGCTGACCGTCCTCCACGAGTGCCTGGTGACGCTGCCCCATGAAGACTTCGTGTACCTGGGCGACCACGCCCGGCTCCCGTACGGCCCCCGTCCGCTGCACGAGGTGAGAGGCTTCGCCCGTGAGATCGGCGCCTACCTCGAGACGCAGGACGTGAAGCTGATCGTCGTTGCGTGCAACACCGCCACTTCCGCGGCGCTGCCGCAGCTCCAGGACGAGCTGCGCGTGCCGGTGATCGGCGTGATCGCGCCCGAGGCGCACGCCGCGGTGCTCGCTACGCGCAACCGCAAGATCGGCCTGCTCGCAACGCGCGGGACGGTCGACGGCGGCCGCTACACCGATCTGGTCCACGCGCTCGACGCGGGCGTCGAGGTGTGGCCCGTCGCGTGCCCGCAACTCGTGCCGCTCATCGAAGGCGACGATCCATACGGCGAGGAGACCGAGGCCGCAGTTCGTGAGTACGCGGCGCCGCTGAAAGCCGCGGGCGTCGACACAGTCATTCTCGGTTGCACGCACTACCCGCTGATCCGGCCGATCTTTCAGCGCGTCTTCGGCCGCGACGTGACGCTCGTGTTCTCTGCGGAGGAGACGGCGCGCGAGGTCGAGGAGACGCTTGCGCGCAAAGGCATCGAGAACGACGGCGGGCGCGACGGCACGTACCGTTTTCTCACAACGGGTGATCCCGGAGCCTTCGCGGAGATGGGACGCCGATTCCTGCAGCTGCCGATCGGCGAGGTCGAGCACGTCGCTGTCGCACAGCTCGGTGCTGCTGCATGACGCGGGAGAACGGGCGTCGTCCCGACGCCCTGCGGCCGCTGACGATCGAGCCCGACTATCTCGAGAACCCGCACGGCTCGGCCCTGATCACGCAGGGGCGGACGAAGGTCCTGTGCACCGCGATGGTGCAGGAGGAGGTTCCGCGCTGGCTGCGCAACAAGGGCCGCGGGTGGATGACGGCCGAGTACGCACTGCTGCCGGCTTCGACCGGTGACCGTGTCGAGCGTGAGGCGTCGCGCGGCAAGCAGCAAGGGCGCACGATCGAGATCCAGCGGCTGATCGGCCGCGCGCTCCGTGCGGTCGTCGACTTCCAGGCGCTCGGCGAGCGCACACTGTGGCTCGACTGCGACGTGCTCCAGGCCGACGGCGGCACGCGCTGCGCCGCGATCTCCGGCGCCTACGTTGCTGCGAAGCGCGCCTTGGATCGCTTCGGTCTGTCCCGCGCGTTCGTCGACTCGGTCGCGGCCGTCTCGGTCGGCGTCGTCGGCGGCGTGCCGCTGCTCGACCTCGACTACGCCGAGGACTCGAACGCCGACACGGACATGAATGTCGTCATGACGGGCGACGGCCGGCTGATCGAAGTACAGGCGACGGCGGAGAAGGATCCGTTCACGCGGGCGACGCTCGACGATCTGCTCGCGCTCGCCGAGACCGGGATTGCGGAGATCGGCGAGATCCAGGGGGAGGCGGTCGCTGTTGCACTTCCTTAGCGTTGTCCCGACGCTCGAGTGGCCGCACGTGCTCTTGCGGCTCGTAGTTGCGGCGCTGCTCGGCGGCGCGATCGGCATGGAGCGCGAGCTGCGCGAGCGGCAGGCAGGCCTGCGCACGCACCTCGTCGTGTGCGTCGGCTCGGCGCTCTTCACGCTCGTGTCCGCCTACGGCTTCCACGAGTTCCTCGTGAGTGGCGGCTCGCTCGTTCGCACCGATCCGACGCGGATCGCGGCGCAGATCGTCAGCGGCATCGGCTTCCTCGGCGCCGGCGCGATCATCCGCCAGGGCCTCTCGGTCAAGGGCCTGACGACGGCCGCGACGCTGTGGCTCGTCGCAGCGATCGGCATGGCGTCGGGCGCGGGCTACTACAGCGCGGCGATCTTCGCGACGGCCGGTGCACTGCTGACGCTCGGCCCGCTTCGCATCGTCGCGTACCGCGTCGTGCGTCGGTATCGCCCGGAGGTCGACCGGCTGCTCGTCGAGATCCCTGCGGGCGGCAGTCCAGGCGCCGTGCTCGAGGCGATCGAGCGGCGCGGCGGCCGCGTCGTCGCGCTCGAGATCGCGCAGGAGGGCGACCGCCGGAGCATCGCCGTCGACGTCGAGCTGCGCGGCATCGAGGCTCCGCTCGTCGTCGCGGACGTCGGCGAGATCGACGGCGTGCTCGAGGTGCGGTGGACCGAGTCGTAGCGACGCTCGCTTCGCGGAACGCGCACAAGGCGCGCGAGCTCGAGCGGCTCATGCCCGGCTGGACGATCGCGCCGCTCGACGCGGAAGGTTGGCCCGAGGAGACCGGCACGACGTACTACGAGAACGCGCTCCTCAAGGCAGAGTTCGGCTTCGGCCTCGTCGGCGGCTGGACGATCGGCGAGGACTCGGGGATCGAAGTGGCTGCGCTCGGCGGTCGGCCCGGCTTGCACTCCGCGCGGTATGCGCCCGAGGGGCTGCCGGCGATCGAGAAGCTGCTCGGCGAGCTCGAGGGCGTGGAGGACCGGCGTGCGCGATACGTGTCCGAGCTCGTCGCGATCGCACCCGACCGCACGGTGCTGCGCGGCACGGGCATCGTCGAAGGCGCGATCGCCGACGCGCCGCGCGGCAGCGGCGGCTTCGGCTACGACCCGGTGTTCGTTCCCGACGGCGAGACACAGACGGTCGGTGAGCTCGGCGACGACTGGAAGGCACGCAACTCGCACCGCGCGCGCTCTGCGCGTGCGCTACGCGAGGCCGTCGAGCGGAGCGGGTTCGCTGCCGCGTAGCGCGCGCCGCTCCGAGAACCACCAGTTGACCTCCGCGCCGAAGACGATCACGTTCGCCATCAGGTAGAGCCAGAGCAGGAGGATCACCGGGCCGCCGAGTACGCGCAGGGTGGGGTTCACGTCTGCGAGCCGCACGAAGATCGGCACGATCTGGAACGAGCCCTCGAGCACGCTCGCCGCCAGCACGGCGCCCGGCAGCACATCGCGCACAGATACCTCCGTGTTCGTCAGCAGCCGATACGCCGCGAGCACGAAGACGAACACACCGAGCAGCGAGACGGCGATCGACAGGATGTAGGCCGAGATGCTGTTCGCGACGAAGCCCGGCGCGTACCGCTTGACGACCTCGACGCCGAGCGCGCCGATGACGAGGCTGATGAAGAGGGTCGTGATCGTCGCGAACATGACGACAGCGGCGACGCCTTTCCCGTGCAGGAACGAGCGGTTCGGCCGTCCGTAGACGATGTTGAACGCCGACTCGAGCGCGCTGAAGAGCGAGAGCGACGACCAGAGCAGTGCGATGCCGCCGACCACGCCGAGCGTCGTTGCGTTGTCCTGCACGCGGTGCACGAGGGTGAGGATGCTCTTGAGCGAAGTGGTCGGGAAGGCGCGGCTCAGCTCCTTCACGAGGAAGTCCGAGGCGTCGGCCCGGTGGACGAGCCCGAGCAGCGAGAGCGCGAGGAACGTGAGCGGCACGAAGGAGAGGAGGGCGAAGTACGCCACCATCGCCGCGAGGTGGGTGCCGCGGTCGGCGAAGAACTTCGCCACGAGAGCTCGCTTCCGGAGGCGCACGGCCGAAGTCTCGCAGGGTTGGCCCGAGCCGCCACTGACCCGCGGAGCCACGACTGGGGCCAGGCCACGGTACGGAACCGTCACGAGAGCGTGAAAACACCTGCGTAGCGGCGAAGGTCGTCGTTGCGAAGTCGTCACGGAGTCGGCACGGTCGTGTCGCCTTCGGTCGCGTTCGATTAGCCTGACCACATGGATGCGATGCAGGCCCTGGCCGATCTGACCGAGATCTCGTCCCAGATCCAGGTCGCCGTGCTCTTCGACGAGAGCGGCACCGTGCAGGGCTCGACGCTCGCCGACCAAGGCGCGGCCCAGGCGCTCGCGCAGGCCGGCGCCGACCTGCTTGCCCGTGCCGGCGGCTTCCGCGGCGAGGGCGAGGTGTCGCAGCTCGAGGCCTCGACGGCTGCAGGCAGTGTCTTCGTCGTCCGCGACGGCGACCGGCGAATCGCAGCGACCACGGGCCCCGCGCCGACGGTCGGGCTCGTGTTCTACGACCTGAAGAGCGCGCTGCACGGCGCCGACAGCGAACCGCCGAAGCCGAAGCGGCCGCGCAAGAAGAAGGTCGACGATGAGGCGTAGGCTGCTCGCGCTCGTCGGTTTCGCGACCGGCATCTTCGCCGGCAGCGTCGTCTACCGGCGCTCGTTCGCGCGCAGGCCCGAGCGCGTCGATGTCTACTTCGCCGACGGCTCGATGGTGTCGTTCGTCGACGGGTCGAGCGAGGCCGACGCGTTACTCCCCGTCGCGCACGTCGCGCTCGCCGCCGTCCGCTCGTGAGCACGCCCGATCCGCTTGCGGCGGCGCTCGTCGAGCACGCGTATCTCGAAGGCGACTTTCTCCTTCGTTCCGGCAAGCGGTCGCGCTACTACCTCGACAAGTACCGCTTCGAGACCCGGCCCGAGCTGCTGCGGCCGATCGGCGAGCGAATCGCAGCGACCGTGCGGGAGCACGCACCCGACGCAACGCGGCTCGCGGCGCCGGAGCTCGGCGCCGTCGCGCTCGCGACCGCCGCGTCGCTCGAGTCGGGGCTGCCGTTTCTGATCGTCCGCAAGGAAGCAAAGGAGTACGGCACGGCGAATCGGCTCGAGGGGCCCTACGAGGAGGGCGAGTGCGTGTGCCTCGTCGAGGACGTCGTCACGTCCGGCGGTGCGCTGCTCGACTCGATCGCTGCGCTGCGTGACGTCGGTCTCGTCGTGCACACCGCGGTCTGCGTCGTCGACCGGGAAGAGGGAGGCGCGGATGCGCTCGCCCGTTACGCCGTGCGGCTCCGGCCGCTTTTCCGCGCGAGCGACCTTCTCGCAAGCCGGAAATAGCGGTGTTAGGGTCGAGTCGCAAGCAACGGGAGGAGAGGCAGTGACCAAGCAGGAGTTCGTTGCGGAGGTTGCGCGCAGGAGCCAGCTCACGACGCGCGATGCCGGGAGAGTCGTCGACGCGTTCCTCGACACGATCACGGACACGCTCAGGAACGGCGGGGACGTGGCCTTTACCGGATTCGGCAAGTTTCAGACCCAGCAGCGCGCCGCGCGCACCGGCGTCAATCCGCGGAACCCGACGCAGAAGGTCGAGATTCCCGCCGCGCGCGTGCCGAAGTTCTCGGCCGGCAGCGCCTTGAAGTCGGCCGTCAAGAACGGCTGAGCGCCGCTCACCTCTCTCCGCCGTGGCCAGTAGTGTCCGTCGGAGGATGGCGATGGTCGCGGTGACGCACTTCTCCGACCGGCTCGCCGAAGCGGTGGGCGGCAAGCAGAGCCAGCTCGTCGTCGGGCTCGACCCGGTTGTCGAGCGGCTGCCGGACGAGGTCGGCGGCGACGTCGCTCGGTTCTGCTTCGGCATCGTCGACGCGGTCGCTAATCACGCTGTTGCTGTCAAGCCGCAGTCCGCCTTCTTCGAAGCGCTCGGCTCCGACGGCGTGCGGGTCTTCGAGCAGGTGTGCGCGTACGCGCGAGCCGCCGGACTGCTCGTGATCGCAGACGTGAAGCGCGGCGACATCGGCTCGACCGCGCAGGCGTACGCCGATGCATACATCCCGCTCGCCGACGCGATCACCGTCAATCCGTACCTCGGGCGCGATTCGCTCGAGCCGTTCGTCGACGCCTGCCGGCGCGAGGGCGCAGGGCTGTTCTGCCTCGTGAAGACGTCGAACCCCGGCGGCGCCGACGTGCAGGACGTGCAACTCGCGGATGGACGGCTGCTCTGGCATCACGTCGCGGAGCTCGTGCGCGAGCTCGGTGAGTCGCTCGTCGGCGAGTGCGGCCTGTCGTCGATCGGCGCGGTCGTCGGCGCGACCTTTCCGGACGAGATCATCGAGGCGAGGCGGCTCCTGCCGCAGTCCCCGTTCCTGCTGCCGGGAATCGGCGCCCAGGGCGGCGCTCCGGGGGAGGTCGCCGCCGCGTTCTCGGCCGGTCCTGCGAGCGCTCTCGTCTCTGCGTCCCGTTCCGTGATCTACGCGTCCACGGGAACGGACTGGCGCGAGGCCGCCGGTGCGGAGGCCGAGCGGCTCGCCCGCGAGGCCTGGAGTGTCTCCCTCGCCTAGGCGGAACCCCGGGGCTGCGCGGTATGCCGCGCCTGCCGTGTTCCTGCTCGCGGTCACGATCGCCGTGCTCCTGATCCGCTCGGGGATCAACGGCGGCGGCACGACCACGACGGCCGAGCGGGGCCCGGTGACGCACGCCTCAACCGCCGTGACGCCGCCGCCCGGCACCACCAACCGTGCGACGACGACCCTCGCCGGGCGCTTCTACACGGTCGGGAGCGGTGACACATTCGGCTCGATCTCGGCCAAGACCGGCGTGCCGATCGCCGAGATCGAGCGGCTGAATCCGAGCGTCAGCTCGAACTCGCTCCAGGTCGGACAGCGGCTCCGGGTGAAGTAGCCTTCGCGCCGCATGCGCCGGCTGCTCATCGCCGTCGTGATCGCGTTCGCCTTCACCGGAAGCGCACACGCGGCCGTTCCGAACCTCGATGCGAAGGCGTTCTACGTCGTCAACGCGTCGAACGGCGAGGTGCTCGCCGGCAGCAACGCGCATGCGCGCCTCCCGATCGCGAGCATCACGAAGCTGATGACCGTGATCGTCGCGCTCGATCATCTGAAGCCGGATGACACGGTGACGGTGTCGGGGTACGCCGCGCAAGTCGGCGAGTCGCGGATACCGCTCGTCCGCGGCCAGCGCATCACCGTGCGCGACCTGCTCGCCGGAGCGTTGATCCAGAGCGCGAACAACGCAGCGGACGCGCTCGCCTCGGCGGCGTCGGGTGGGAATCTCACCGAGTTCGTCGGCTGGATGAACGAGCGCGCCCGCAAGCTCGGCCTCCGGGACACGCACTTCGTGCGGCCGGACGGGCTCGACGCGCCCGGCCACCTGTCGAGCGCGCGTGACGTGGCGCTGCTGGCGCAGGTTGCGATGCACCTGCCCGTCGTGCGGGAGCTCGTGCGCAAGCGCAGCGACCCGATCGAGGGCGGACACTTCGTCACGCGCACCTGGAACGACCTCCTCGGGGTCTTTCCCGGGCTGATCGGCGTGAAGACCGGCCACACCGACGACGCCGGCTGGTGCGAGGTGGCGGCTGCGCGCCGCGCCGGCTTCACGATCTACGCGGTCATCCTCGGCAGCCCCACCCGCGCGCAGCGGAACTTCGACCTGCAGCGGCTGCTCGCCTGGGGCGTGTCGCAGTACCGCACGCTGACGCTCGTCGCCGCGCAGCCCTACGCCTGGGCGGCGGCGCCGTACGGCCGCCGCGCCGTGGCGCTCGTGGCCCGCCGGCCGCTCGTGCGCGCGGTGCGCGTCGGCCGGCCGCTCGTCGAGCGGATCGTCGCCCGCACAGCCGTTTCCCTGCCGGTGACGAGGGGCGAGCGCCTCGGCCGGATCGAGATCTGGTCCGGGCGGACACGGCTCGGCACCCGGCCGCTCCTCGCCGCCCGCACGATCGCTCGGCCCGGGCTCGGCGGACGGCTACGGTGGGTCGGCACGCGGACCGTGCACCATCTTCTCGGGTTCTTCTCGTGATCGTCACCGTCACCCTCAACGCTGCAGTCGATCGCACGCTCACGGTGCCGAACTTCCAGCTCGGGCACCGCCACCGGGCGAGCGCCAGCCTGACGTCGGCCGGCGGCAAGGGCATCAACGTCGCCCGTGCGCTGAAAAGCCTCGACTCGCCGGTGATCGCGACCGGCCTCGCCGGCGGCACGACGGGCGACAGGATCATCGACGAGCTCGCGGGCGAAGCGATCCTCAACGACTTCGTCCGGATCGGCGACGAGTCGCGCACGTCGATCGCGGTCGTCGATCCTACCGCCGGATCGCTGACCGAGATCTACGAGTGGGGGCCTGCGGTGCGCCGCGACGAGCTCGACACGCTGCTCGACAAGCTGCACTACCTCTCGCGTGTCGCCACGTTCGTCGTCTTCTCCGGCTCGCTCCCGCGCGACGTCGAGGACGACTTCTACGCAGAAGCGGTGCGCGACCTGAGCCGCCGCGGCGTGCAGTGCGTCGTCGACTCCGAGGGCGAGCCGCTCCGGCATGCCGTCGACGCGGAGCCGTTCCTCGTCTCGCCGAACCAGCGCGAGGCGGAGAGCCTCGTCGGCCAGGAGTTCAACGAGGACGATGACTTCCTGATGGCGCTCGACGCAATCGCCGATCTCGGCGCGCGCAACGTGTTGATCACGCAGGAGACCTCATGCTTCGGCTTGTTCCGCGAGGACCGCACCCTCCGTCGCTTCAGGGCGTCGATCGAGTGGCTCGAGCCGGTCGCGTCCGTCGGTGCGGGCGACGTTCTGCTTGCAGGCTTCCTCGCGGCGCGCTTCAACGCGCAGCCGTTCGATCAGGCGCTGCGGCAGGGCGTCGGCTGCGCGGCTGCCTCGGTCGTCGAGCTCGGCCCCGGCCGGTTCGACCCGCGCGAGGCAGCGCGGCTGGCCGCGAGCGTCGAGCTCGAAGAGCTGCAGCCGATCACGGCTTGACCGTGAGCGCGCGGATGCGCGCGGCGGTCTTCAGGTTCTCGCCCCAGGCGAGGCGCTGGCCCTCGAGCGACAGTCCCACGGGCTCCGCTCCGGCCCGCGCGAGCGTGCGCACGTTGTGGGTCTCGACGTCGACGGCTCGGATCGAGCGTCCGACGTGGTAGACGATCGTGCGGTCGGTCGCGCTCAGCTCCGGGCTCGTCTTGCCCGACACCGGCACCGAGCCCGCCGGCGCGCCGGTCGCTCGGTCGTACCACGCGAGGCGTAGGCCGAGCGGCGTGCGCTCGAGCGTCGCCAGGACGTGCGGGGCGAGCGTGATCGCAAGCGGCGTTCCTGGCGGGCTGACGCGCGCGATCGACGCGCCCGTTTGCGCGTCGACGACTTCGATCGGCAGGTCGGCGCCTGCGAGCGGCCGGCCCTGCTTGCCGACGCCTGCGGGCGGGACGTACGCGACGGCACCCGTCGATGCTGCGACCTCGACCGCGCCGCCGGAGTCCGTGCCGGGAATGAGCTTCGGCGCCTGTCGCCCGGACATCCGGTAGAGGCCGCCGCCGGAGACTTCGAGCTCGCAGCTGCCCGTGCCGGCGAGGCAGCCCGCCTCGTCGACGTAGTCGATTGCGGTGACGCCGTAGACGAGCGTCGCTCCGTCGCCTGAGGTGCCGCCGAGCCACAGGCCGGAGCCGTGGTTCGTGTGCGCGATCTCCTGGAAGCGCCGCTCCTTGCGCTCGCCGACGCCGACGCCCGCACCGAGGAGGTAGTCGAACGGGATCGGCGACTGCTCCCGCAGCGTCCAGAGCACGTTGCCGTCGGCGAGCGCGAGGGTCACGGGCGTCGAGCCGACGACCCACCTGCAGGTGACGTTGCGTGCCGTCCCTTGCAGGGGCAGCGTCGTCTGGAGCGGGTTCGCGAGCGAGATGACATGGACCGTGTTGCAGCGGACCCTGCTCGGCGAGAACCAGGCGACGAGCGCGCCGTCCTGCGCGAACGCCGCGATGGTCGTGTCGGCATGGGAGTAGATCGTCTCCGTGCGCGGCCCGGCGGCGGAGTGAAAGGCAGCGGCCGCGACCGCCACGGCAGCAGCAAGCAGCGAGCGCATCGCGGCCACGGTAGCCCGCTCCTGTTAGGAGCGTGTTGGGGGCCGTCGGGAGGGGGTGGTACCCTGGGATCCCTTGAGCGTCGAACTCCGCCAGGACGAGCTGCAACGGCTTGTTGCCCTGGACCGGAAGTTCGCCAAGGAAGGCCTCACGTTCGACGACGTCCTCCTCGTCCCGGCCGAGTCGCGGGTGTTGCCGAATGACGTCTCGACGCGCACGCGGCTCACCCGCTCGATCGAGCTCAGCATCCCCGTCGTCTCCGCGGCGATGGACACCGTCAGCGAGGCGCGGCTCGCGATCGCGCTGGCGCGCGAAGGCGGCATCGGCATCGTCCACCGGAACTTCTCGATCGAGGATCAAACCGCCGAGGTCGACAAGGTGAAGCGCTCGGAGGCCGGCATGATCGTCGAGCCGGTGACGCTGCCGCCCGACGCGCTCGTCCGCGACGCGCTCGTGCTGATGGCCCACTACAAGGTGTCGGGCGTCCCGATCACCGACAAGGACGGCGTTCTCGTCGGCATCCTGACGAACCGCGACCTCCGCTTCGAGAAGAACGTCGACCAGCCGATCTCCGCGCTCATGACCTCGCGCGATCTCGTCACAGCGCCGGTCGGGACGACGCTGCCCGAGGCCGAGCGCATCCTCGGCCGCAACAAGATCGAGAAACTGCCCGTCGTCGACGCCGACGGCCGCCTGCGCGGGTTGATCACCGTCAAGGACATCCAGAAGAAGCTCGAGTACCCGCAGGCGACGAAGGACGAGCGCGGGCGCCTGCGCGTCGGCGCCGCGGTCGGTGTCGGGCCGGAGGCCGTCGAGCGCGCGCAGGCACTTGTCGCGGCCGGCGCCGACGTGCTCGTCGTCGACACCGCGCACGGCCATTCGCACGGCGTCCTCGAGATGGTGAGGAAGATCAAGGCCGCGTCCGACGTCGAGATCATCGCGGGCAACGTCGCGACCGGCGAGGGTGCGCGCGCGCTGATCGATGCGGGCGCCGACACGATCAAGGTCGGCATCGGGCCTGGTTCAATCTGTACTACGCGCGTCGTCGCCGGCGTCGGCGTGCCGCAGGTGACTGCGATCTACGACTGCGCCGAAGTCGCAGCCGCCGAGGGCGTGTCGATCATCGGCGACGGCGGGATGACGACGTCGGGCGACATCGCGAAGGCGATCGCCGCAGGCGCCGACACGGTCATGCTCGGCTCGCTCCTCGCCGGCACGGAGGAGGCGCCGGGAGAGGTCATCCTCGTGCAGGGCGAGCGCTTCAAGGAGTACCGCGGCATGGGCTCGCTCGGTGCGATGCGCGGGCGGTCGTTCTCGAAAGACCGCTACTTCCAGGGTGACGTCGAGGACGTCGACAAGCTCGTGCCCGAGGGCATCGAGGGCCGGATCGCGTACAAGGGCCCGCTGAGCCCGATCGTCTACCAGCTGATCGGCGGCCTGCGGCAGGCCATGGGTTACTGCGGCGCCGCGACGATCGACGAGATGAAGAAGGCCCGCTTCGTCCGCATCACGGCGGCCGGGCTCCGCGAGTCGCACCCGCACGACGTGACGATCACGAAAGAGGCTCCGAACTATCGTCGCTGAGCCGTCGAACGTCGTCCAGTTCCCGGTCGTGGAGGATCGGCCGGTGCTGGTGGTCGACCTCGGCGGCCAGTACTCGCAGCTGATCGCGCGCCGTGTGCGCGAGTGTCGCGTCTACTCGGAGCTCGTCGCTCATACGATCACGCCCGAGGCGGTGCGCGCGCGCAACCCGTACGCGCTCATTCTCAGCGGCGGGCCGGCGTCGGTGTACGCGGAAGGCGCGCCGCGCGTCGACCCGCGCATCTTCGAGCTCGGCATCCCGACGCTCGGCATCTGTTACGGCATGCAGCTGATGGCGCTCGACCTCGGTGGCCGCGTCGACCGCACTGGCGTCTCCGAGTTCGGCAAGACGGAGCTCAAGGTCGAGAAGTCCGCGCTGTTGAAGGACACGCCGTCGGAGCAGACGGTCTGGATGTCGCATCGCGACTCCGTCGTCGCGCCGCCCGAGGGCGCGCGGGTCGTCGCCGGCTCGCCGTCGACGCCGATCGGCGCGTTCGAGGCGCCGGAGCGCGCGCTGTACGGCGTGCAGTTCCACCCCGAGGTCGTGCACACGCCGCACGGCATGGCCGTGCTGAAGAACTTCCTCTACGAGATCGCCGGTGCGCCGCCCGCCTGGACGCCCGCCGCCGTGATCGAGGAGCAGGTCGAGCGGATTCGCGCGCGCGTCGGCAAGGAGCGGGTGCTCTGTGCACTGTCGGGCGGCGTCGACTCCGCCGTCGCTGCGCTGCTCGTCCACAAGGCGGTCGGCGACCAGCTCACCTGCGTCTTCGTCGACCACGGCATGCTGCGGAAGAACGAGGCGGAGCAGGTCGTCGAGACGTTCGGCGACCACTTCGGCGTCCCGCTCGTGCACGTGCAGGCGCAACAGCGGTTCCTCCAGCTGCTCGCGGACGTCGAGGACCCCGAGCAGAAGCGGAAGATCATCGGCCGCGAGTTCATCCGGGTCTTCGAGGACGAGGCTCGGAAGCTCGGCGACGTGACGTGGCTCGTGCAGGGCACGCTCTACAGCGACGTGATCGAGTCGGGCGGCACCGAGGGCGTCGCCGCGACGATCAAGTCGCACCACAACGTCGGCGGCCTGCCCGACGACATGAAGATGAAGCTCGTCGAGCCGCTCCGCCTGCTCTTCAAGGACGAGGTTCGCCGCGTCGGCGAGGAGCTCGGCATGTCGGAGCGCATGGTCTGGCGCCAGCCCTTCCCCGGCCCTGGGCTCGCGATCCGCATCATCGGCGCCGTCACCGAGGAGCGCCTCGAGATCCTGCGCGACGCCGACTCGATCCTCCAGGAAGAGGTGCGGCGCGCCGGGATGTATCGCGAGCTCTGGCAGTCGTTCGCTGTGCTGCCCGCGATCCGCTCCGTGGGCGTGCAGGGCGACGAGCGCACGTACGGCTATCCCGTCGTCATCCGCGCAGTGACGAGCGACGACGCGATGACCGCCGACTGGGCGCGCCTCCCGTACGACCTGATCGAGACGATCTCGGGCCGCATCGTCAACGAGATCCCCGGTGTCAACCGCGTCGTGCTCGACGTCACCTCGAAGCCGCCCGCCACCATCGAGTGGGAGTAACCGACTTCGGGGACTTCGTCGCCCGGCTCGCGGCGGCGCGCATCGGCGGGACGCACAACCAGTACGCGGGATCCAACATGCGACAAGTGCGACTGCGCGAGTATCTCGCGTCACGCGCGGACGCATCCGTCATCCTCGTCGGCGAAGCCGCCGGGTATCGCGGTGCCCGGGTCAGCGGCATCGCGTTCACATCGGAGCGCCAGTTGACCGGAACCGGCCCGGCGGAGGCGAGCGCGACGATCGTGCACCGCGTGCTCGCCGCGCTCGGTGTGCAGGCGGACGTGCTCCTCTGGAACGTCGTGCCGACGCACCCGGGGACGGCCGCGTCGAACCGTCGCCCGACCCGCGCCGAGATCGCCGCCGCGCGCCCGTTTCTCGAGGAGCTCACGCGCGGCCGGCGCATCGTCGCCGTCGGACGCATCGCCGCCGAGGCACTCGACGCGCCGTACGTCCGCCACCCGTCCCACGGCGGCGCGCTTGCGTTCGCGGAGGGGCTGCGCCGTACACTCGCCCGATGAGGAGCGACGTCCGCCGGAACGCGTTCCTCCTCGCGGGCTGTCTCGTCGCGAACTCCGGCGCGTTCCAGCTCGCAGCCGCGCTCAGCTCCGTCACGCTCGTGGCCGTCACCGGCGTAAGGGGGATCCTCGGCCTCGGGCCTGCGATCTTCCTCACGGCGGGAGCGCTCGCGGTCGGCCCGGCGGGACGCCTGATGGATCGCGTGGGGCGGATGCCCGTCATCCGCGGCGCGTTCGTCGGCGGTGCGATCGGGTGCGCCGTGATCGCGCTCGGCTGCCGCGCGTCGTCGGCATTCCTCGTCTGTCTCGGCCTGGCGATCGTCGGCGGCTCCGGCTCCGTCGTGCAGCTCGCGCGGGCCGCGGCCGCCGAGATGTTCCCGCCGGAGCGCCGCGCGCGCGGCATGTCGTTCGTCCTCTTCGGCGCCGTCTCGGGTGCGATCTGGGGCCCGCTCGTCTTCGGCCCGCTCTTCGCGCACCGCTCGGCGGCCGCGCACGCGCTCGCCGCTCCCTGGGCTGTCGGCGTCCCATTCATGCTCGCCGGCCTCGCGATTGCGTCGTTCGTCCGGCCTGACCCCAAGGAAATCTCCGCGAGCTATCCGCAGGGCGTGCACGACACAGGCATCGCGGCACCGCTCCGCGAGATCCTCCGCCGGCCGGGCGTCCTCGCCGCGCTTGTCGCCGTCGTCGCGAGCTTCGCCGTCATGGCATCCGTCATGAACCTGTCGGGCTACGTCGCGTTCGGGCGGGGACACCACCAGAACGACGTCTTCACGATGATCAGCGTCCACATCCTCGGCATGTACGGCCTCGTGCTGATCGTCGGCGACGTGATCGACCGCTTCGGCCGCCGGCGGGCGATCGTCGGCGGCCTCGGGGTGATGACGCTCTCGAACGCGGCGCTCGTCTGGCTCGGCGGCGTCCCCGGCATGAGCTTCGCGCTCCTCGGGCTCGGGCTCGGCTGGTGCTTCGCCTATGTCGCAGCCACGACCGAGCTCGTCCAGTTGTCGTCGCCCTCCGAGCGCGGCGGCCTCGTCGGCTTCACCGACCTCTGCGCAAGCCTCGTGGCGGCCTCGCTCGCCCTCCTCGGGGGCCTCGTCTACACCGCAGCCGGGGTTGCCGCCCTGGCCCTCTCGGCCGCCGCCCTTGCGGCCCTGCCCGCCCTCTGGCTCGCCTCCCGGCCGCTGGCGTCGCCGCTTCCGGTCGCCGAGTAGGAGGGTTCGCTACAATCCCGACCCGGCGGCCGTCCTTGGTCGCCGCTTTTTCTGTGATGAAGACCTATTCCGCCAAGCCGGGTGAGATTACGCGCGAGTGGTACCTCGTCGATGCCGACGGGCTGACCCTCGGCCGCTTGGCGACCGTCATCGCGGACACCCTGCGCGGCAAGCGCAAGCCGGTCTTCACGCCGCACGTCGACACCGGCGATTTCGTGGTCGTCGTGAACGCCGAGAAGGTTCGCGTGACGGGCAACAAGCTCGACCAGAAGATCTACTACCGGCATTCCGGCTTTCCGGGCGGGATCAAGAGCCGCACGCTCCGTGAGCAGCTCGACCGCCGGCCGACCGAAGTCCTGCGCAGCGCGGTGAAGGGCATGCTGCCGAAGAACAAGCTCGCGCGCGCCCAGATCACGAAGCTGAAGATCTATGCGGGGCCGGAGCACCCCCACGCCTCCCAGAACCCCCAGCCCCTGAACCTGGAGCAGACTTGAGTCAGATCGCACAATATCGTGGCACCGGCAAGCGCAAGACGTCCGTCGCGCGCGTCATCCTCCGTCCCGGCGACGGCGCCACCTGGGTGAACGGCCGCACGCTCGACGAGTACTTCCCGCGCAACATCTGGCGCACGATCGCCGTCTCGCCGCTCAAGGTCGCGGGCCTCGAGGGCCAGTACGACCTGCGCGTCCGCGTTCACGGCGGCGGGCTCACCGGCCAGGCTGGTGCGGTTCGTCACGGAATCGCCCGTGCACTCGTCGAGGCGAACCCGGAGCTGCGCATCCCGCTGAAGCGGGAAGGCTTCCTGACGCGCGATGCGCGCCAGGTCGAGCGGAAAAAGGCTGGGCTGCACAAGGCCCGCAAGGCTCCGCAGTTCTCCAAGCGCTAGACGTTCTCGCAGTAGCACCACGACCCCGGCGCTGTCAGAATGCGCCGTCCTCGTCCATGGCCACGTCCTCGTCCAGCCGCCCGCTAAGGTCCCGCGCCGTGGCGCGGAACTACTTCGGCACCGACGGTGTCCGCGGCATCGTGGGCGAGTTCATCACCGTCGATCTGCTCGAACGCCTCGGTAAAGCCTCCGCGCTCTGGTCGGGTCGCGGCCGTGTCTTCGTCGGCCGCGACACGCGCGGCTCGGGCGAGGAGCTGGAGGAGGCGTTCGCACGCGGTGTCGCATCAGCAGGCGGTGCTGCGGTGCTCGCGGGCGTCGTCCCGACACCCGCGGTTGCGCTGCTCGGCCTCGATCTCGGCGTCGTCATCACCGCGTCGCACAACCCACCCGAGTACAACGGTGTGAAGTTCTTCGACAGCCGCGGTCGCAAGCTGAGCGACGCGGCAGAGGAAGAGATCGAAGCTCTCCTCGACGCGCGTGCGACCGGCGGCGGCGAGATCGACCATGTCGACATCGCCGCCGACAGTTACCTCGAGCACGTGCTCGAGCGGTTCGGCTCCGACCTGAGCGGCTTGCGCATCGCGGTCGATTGCGCGAACGGTGCTTACTCGCATGTTGCGCCGCGTGCGTTCGTCGAGCTCGGCGCCGAGGTGGAGGCGATCGGCGACGAGCCCGACGGCGACAACATCAACGTCGGTTGCGGCGCCACCGACCTCGCGGCGTTGCAGGAGACGGTCACGCGCGGCGGTTATGACCTCGGCGTGGCGTTCGACGGCGACGGCGACGGCATGCTCGCGGTCGACGAGAACGGCGCGATCGTCGACGGCGACCAGATCGTCGCGATCCTCGCGTTGCATCTCGGCGTCGATCTCGTCGCCGTGACGACGATGACGAACCTTGGCTTCCACCGCTTGATGGAAGAGCACGGCGTGCGGGTGATCACGACCGACGTCGGCGACCGCTACGTGCTCGAGGCGCTGTACCGCGAGGGCGGCATCCTCGGTGGCGAGCAGTCGGGGCATGTCATCTGCTTGCGCGACCATGTCACCGGCGACGGGCTTGCGGCGGCGTTGCTGCTCTGCGAAGCGCTGCGCGGACGCACGCTGTCCGAGGTTGCGGGCGCGATGGAGCGCTACCCGCAGGCGAAACAGAACTTGCCTCGCACCGGACGCGGTCCGCTTCCGCAAGCGTTGCTCGATCGCATCGAAGGCGTCAACGGCGAGCTGAACGGCGACGGTCGCGTGCTCGTGCGTCCGTCGGGCACGGAGCCTGTCGTCCGCGTGCTCGCAGAGGCCCAAACCGAGGAAGAGGCGGAGGCCCTCTGTGCTAGGATCGCGTCGCTCGTAACCCAGGAGCTCGGCTGACCCAACCGCGACGTGGCGGGCGGGGCCAGAAGCCGGGCTCGTCCTGTTTCTGAAGAGGATTTCCGCGGGTGAGCGGGGGAAAAGAGGCGGAGCATGTGCGGGATCATCGGGTATGTCGGGGGTCGGGAGGCGAAGCCGCTGCTGCTCGGCGGCCTGCGCCGGCTCGAATACCGCGGCTACGACTCCGCCGGCATCGCGCTGCGTGAAGCGGAGGGTCTCGACTACGTCCGCGCAGTCGGGAACCTCCAGAATCTGATCGACGCAACCGACCCGAACGGCTCCGTCGCGCATCAGGGGCTCGGTCACACGCGCTGGGCGACGCACGGCGCAGTTACGGAGCAGAACGCGCATCCGCTCGTCGGCTGCGACGCAAGCAAGCTTGCGATCGTGCTGAACGGCATCGTCGAGAACTATCGCGAACTGCGCGAGCAACTCCTTGCCGAAGGTCACACGTTCACGTCGGAGACCGACGCGGAAGTGGTCGTGCACATGCTCGAGCAGGAGTACGACGGCGACCTCGTGCAAGCGCTCGTTCGCGTGTACCCGCGCCTCGAAGGGCACTTCACCATCGTCGCGATCCATCACGAGAACCCCGACCTGCTCGCGGGCGTCCGCAATCAGACGCCGCTCGTCGTCGGTCTCGGCGACGGCGAGAACTTCCTTGCCTCGAACGTCGCGGCGTTTCTCTCCGAGACGCGTCGCGCGGTCTTCCCGGACGACGGCGAGGTCGTCGAGATCACACCGGACGGCGCACGGTTCTTCAAGAACGGCGAGCTCGTCGAGCATCCTGCCGTCGAGGAGCTCGACTGGGACGAGGACCACGCCGAGAAGGGTGGCTACGAGACCTTCATGCTGAAGGAGATCTACGAGCAGCCCGAGGCCGTCCGCGAGACGATCGGCGACCGCGTTCGCGGCCATCACCTGATGCTCGAGGCGCTCGGCCTCTCGGAGCTCGAGGTTCGCAACCTCCGCCGCATCGTCATCGTCGCGGCGGGAACGTCGTACCACGCAGGCGTCGTCGGGCGCTACATCATCGAGGAGTGGGGCCGCATCCCCGTCGAGCCCGACATCGCGAGCGAGTGGATCTACCGCAACCCGGTGCTGTCGAAGGACACGCTCGTGATCGGCATCTCGCAGTCGGGCGAGTCGCGCGACACCGTCAACGCGATGAAACTCGCGCGTGAGCGCGGCGCGCGCACGCTCGCGATCACGAACATGATGGGCACGCAGATCACGCGTGAGGTCGACGCAACGCTGTACACGCGCTGCGGGATCGAGATCGGCGTCGCTGCGTCGAAGACGTTCACGGCCCAGGTCGCGCTGCTGAGCCTGCTCGCACTGCGCCTCGCCGAGATCAGGCAGACACTGCCGCAGGAGGACATCGACTTCGTGCTCGACCGACTGCACGAGCTGCCGGACAAGATGGCCGAGTTCCTCGACGGCGACCATCCGATCGACGAGATCGCACAGCGTTTCTACGACAGGCCGTTCTTCCTCTATCTAGGCCGGCACATCGGGCTCCCGGTTGCGCTCGAAGGCGCGCTGAAGCTCAAGGAGATCTCGTACATCCCGACCGACGCGTATTCGGCAGGCGAGATGAAGCACGGCCCGATCGCGATGCTCGACGAAGGCACTCCGGTCGTCGTCGTCGCGACGAACATCCACGTGTACGACAAGATCGTCTCGAACATCCAGGAGACGCGCGCGCGCGGCGCGCACGTGATAGCGATCGCAACGGACGGCAACGAGGACATCCAGCACCACGCGGACGACGTCATCTACGTGCCGCGCACGCCCGCGTTCCTCCAGGCGGCGCTCGCGGTCATTCCGCTTCAGCTCCTCGCCTACCGCATCGCCCGCCTGCGCGACTTGAACGTCGACCAGCCGCGCAACCTCGCAAAGACCGTCACCGTAGAGTAGAACCCTCTCCGTGAGAGTCGGCGGAGACGTGCTCGAGGAGACGCGGGCGTTCAACGAGCAGCTCGGGCAGCTGCTCGCAACGATGCCCGCCGCGGAGTCGGTGCCCGTCGAGGCGACGCGGCTCGCGCGCTACGAGGGACGCGGGATCTTCCCGCCGCCGGTCTTCCTGCCCGAGGCGCACTGGCTCGACGCCGACGGCGTGCGCGTGCGTGTGGTCGCACCGCACGCACCGCGCGGTGTCTACCTGCACCTGCACGGCGGGGGCTGGACGCTCGGCGCAGCGGATCTCCAGGATGCGCTCTTCGCCTTCCTCGCCGAGGAGACCGGCCTCGCTGTCGCGAGCGTCGACTATCGCCTCGCGCCCGAGCACCCGTACCCGGCCGGTCCCGACGACTGCGAGACCGCAGCACGGTGGCTCATCGATCGAGGCGCGGCGGAGATCGGCGCACCGTCGGCCTTCGCCATCGGCGGCGAGTCCGCGGGCGCGCATCTCGCGGTCGTCACGCTGCTGCGCCTGCGCGACCGGCACGGCATCACCGGCGCATTCGATGCGGCGAACCTCTTCTACGGCGCGTATGATCTGCGCGGAACACCGAGCCGCCTGCGGTTCACCGATGCGCTCGTCATCAACGGCCCCTTCATGGACTGGTGCACCGAGAACTTCGTGCCCGGGGTCGACGAGAGCGCGCGGCGCGACCCGGACATCTCACCGCTCTACGCCGACCTGCATTCGCTCCCGCGCGCGCTCTTCACCGTCGGCACGCTCGATCCGCTACTTGACGACTCGCTCTTCATGGCTGCGCGCTGGGAAGCCGCCGGCAGCGACGCGGAGCTCGTTGTGTACGAGGACGGCGTGCACGGCTTCAACGCGTTTCCGATCGAGCTCGGCCGCCGCGCGAACGACGCGCAGGCGGCGTTTCTCAGTCAGGTGGCTGCCGGCGTAACCGCTTGATCTCGCCGCGGCGCTTCTTCTCGTCGACGCGGCGCGCCTTCGCAGCGGCGGACGGCTTCGTCGGCACGCGGCGTCGCTGGACGAAGAGCGCGTCGCGCAGCGCCCCGACGAGTCGCTCCGTCGCGAGCTCGCGGTTTCGGAGCTGACTGCGCTCGTCCTGCGCGATCGCGCGCAGCACAGGCCCGGCCTTTGCCACGACGCGCCGCTTCTGCGCTTCGGTCAGCGCCGACGACGCCTCGACGTCGAACACCGCCTCGACCCGGGTCTCGGACTTCTGCGCATGCTGGCCGCCGGGGCCGCTCGAGCGCGAGGTCCGCAGCTCGATCTCCGCGACGGGAACGGCGACGCTCTTCGTCACCCGAATAGACTCGGCGGAGGTCATGGCAGCGATTCTGCTCGACATCGACGGTGTTCTGCACGTTTCCGGCGAACCGATCTCCGGGGCGGCGGACGCCGTGCGCCGTTTGCGCGCCAACGGCCACCGGCTGCGGTTCGTGACGAACACGACGACCCGCTCGAAGGCGAAGCTCGCCGAGGAGCTCCAGGCGCACGGCATCGAGGCCGACGAGTCCGAGATCCAGACCGCCGCGGGCGCCGCCGTCCGGGCGCTCAGCGGCAAGCGCGTCCTTGCGCTGACGATGCACGCGCTCGTGCACGACCTCGAGGGGATCGAGCTTGTGGGCGAGGGCGCGGACGCGGTTCTCCTCGGCGGCGCCGACGAGACGCCCGAGACGAATCTCGTCTTCTCCTACATGAACCTCGCGCGCGCGTTCGGCGAGCTCGAGCTCGGTGCGGAGCTCTACTGCCTGCACCGCAACAAGTGGTGGCAGACGAAGCGCGGGCCGATGCTCGACTCGGGTGCGTTCGTCGCCGGCCTCGAATACGCCGCGCAGACGGAGGCAACCGTCCTGGGCAAGCCGAGTGCCGCCTACTTCGCCGCTGCGTGCGAGGCGCTCGACGCAGATCCGTCGATGACGTGGATGGTCGGCGACGACCTCGAGAGCGACATCGTCGGCGCGCAGGGCCTCGGCATGCGGGCGGTGCTCGTGCGGACGGGGAAGTTCCGCCCGGACGACGTCGAGCGGTCGCGCGCCCGGCCGGACGGCATCGTCTCCTCGCTCGCGCATCTCCCGGAGTGGCTCGAGGAGCATCTGTGATCAACGTCGGCACCGACCTGATCGAGATCGCGCGCATTCGCCGCTCGCTCGAGCGCTACCCGCGCTTCCGCGACCGCTGCTTCACCGCCGGCGAGCAGGCGTATTGCGACTCGCGCGCGAATCCCGCCGAGAGCTACGCCGGCCGGTTCGCGGGCAAGGAGGCGGTCGGGAAGGCGCTCGGCTTCGGCGTCGCGCGCGCGTTTGCATGGAAGGACATCGAGATCGTCGGCCGCCCGAAGCCGTCCGTTCGCCTCTCGGGTCGTGTCGCGTCGTGGGCAGAGCGGCGCGGCGTGCACGAGATCGATCTCTCAATGACGCACTCGCGCGAGCTCGCGCAGGCGGTTGCCGTCGCGAACGATGGCTGAGTTCGAGCCCCTCTACACCGCAGACGAGATGCGCGCCGCCGAAGCGCGGTACCCCGGGTATCCAGGCTCGGCACCCGAGTTGATGGAGCGGGCCGGTGCGCAGGCCGCACGGGTCGCGCAGGTCGAGTTCCGGGAGGCAGTTCGGTGGACCGTCGTGTGCGGAGGCGGTGCGAACGGCGGCGACGGCCGCATCATGGCGGAGCATCTCGAGAGCGCAGGCAAGAAGGTACGGCTCGTCGATGCGAAGGCGGGTGCGACAGATCTCGGTGAGCCCGACGTGATCGTCGACGCGCTCTTCGGCACCGGCTTCTCGGGCAGCCCGCGCGACGGTGCGGTGGAGCTGATCGCGCGCATCAACGCGAGCCCGGCGGCGGTGTTCGCGATCGACCTGCCGTCGGGCGTCGACGCATCGACCGGCGAGATCGCCGGTGCCGCCGTCCGCGCGGAGGCAACCGTCACCTTCCACGGCCGGAAAGCCGGTCTCGTCATCGCACCCGGCCGCTTCCACGCGGGCAAAGTGCACGTAGCCGACATCGGGCTCGAGCACACCGACACGGCGCTGCGTCTGGCGACGGCGGAGCTTCTGCGCTGGGTGCCGCGGCGACGCGAAGGGGACAACAAGTACACGGCAGGGCACGTGCTCGTCGTCGGCGGCTCGCGCGGGCTCACCGGCGCGCCGTCGCTCGTCGCGCTCGCCGCGATGCGCGCAGATGCCGGCTACGTCACGGTCGCGGTGCCGGCTTCGTCGCTTCCCGTGCTCGAACAGCGCCTGCTCGAGGCCGTGAAGCGCCCGCTCGCGGAGGACGACGGCATTGTCGCCGCCTCGGCTGCGGAGACCGTGCTCGAGCTCGCGCGCGAGGCGTCGTCGCTTGCGATCGGCCCCGGCCTCGGACGCGGCGACGGGCCGACCGAGCTCGTCCGGCGCGTGCTCGGTGAGGCCGAGCTGCCGGTCGTCGCCGATGCCGACGCGCTCTTCGCGCTCGAGCCGGCTGAGTGGGCGGGACCGCGCGTGCTGACACCGCACGAGGGCGAGCTCGCGCGACTCCTCGGACGCGAGTCGGCCGAGATCGCTGCGCACCGGCTCGCATCGGTTCGGGACGCGGCGGAGCGTTTCGGCTGCGTCGTGCTGCTGAAGGGCGCCGACACGCTCGTCGCCGCACCCGGCGGGAGCGTGATCGTCGTGTCGCTCGGCCTTCCGTCGCTCGCGACGGCGGGGACCGGCGACGTGCTCACCGGCTTCGTCGCCGCATTCCTCGCCAAGGGCGTCGAGCCACAGCGTGCCGCCGCGGCCGCGGCGGGCGCGCAGCAGCGCGCCGCCGTCGAGGCGCCGCAGCGTGGGGGCCTCGTTGCAGGCGATCTGATCGAGGCGCTGCCGCGGGTCCTCGGCTGATGCACCGCTCGCAGGTCACGATCGATCTCGCCGCGCTCCGCCGAAACGCGCGCACGCTGCTGCGCGCGCTCGACGGCGCCGAGCTCTGGGCGGTCGTCAAGTCCAACGGATACGGGCACGGGGCCGCCGATGTCGCCGGCGCGGCGCTCGGCGCCGGCGCGTCGGCGCTCTGCGTGGCGACGGTTCCCGAGGGCCTCGAGCTTCGGCGCGAGTTCTCGACCGCGCGCATCGTCGTCATGGGGCCCGCCGGCAATCGCGAGGTCGGACAGGCGCGCGACGCGCGCCTCGAGCTCGTGGTCGCGTCCGACGAGGTGCCGCCAGGTGTGCGCGTGCACTTGAAGCTCGACACCGGCATGGGTCGCTGGGGCCTCTCGGAGCTGCCCGCGCCGCCGACGGAGGTGGTGGGGCTGATGAGCCACCTTGCCACCGCCGACACGGATGCCGCGTACGCCGAGTGGCAGATCGACCGGTTCAGACGCGCAACCGCTGCGTACTCGCACCTGACCCGCCACATCGCGGCGAGCGCCGGCGCGCTCCGCTACCCGTCGTCGCGCTTCGATGCCGCGCGTTGCGGAATCGCGTTGTACGGCCTTTCACCGTTCGGGACCGATCCTGCAGAGGACGGGCTGGAGCCCGTCCTCTCGTGGACGAGCCACATTGCGCAGACGCGCCTGCTGCACGCGGGCGAGAGCACGGGTTATGGGCGGCGATTCGTCGCCGAGCGTGACACGTGGATCGGGATCGTCCCCGTCGGCTACGCCGACGGCTTCCGTCGCGACCTGACCGGGGCAGAGGTTCGCGTCGCGGGCGAACCGCGACGCGTCGTCGGCACGGTTTCGATGGATGCGTTCGCCGTCGAGCTCGAGCGCGACCTGCCGGTTGCCACTCCGGTCGTGATCATCGGGCGCGGCGTGCTCGCCGAGACGCTCGCGCGGGTGGCCGACACGATCACGTACGAGCTCGTCTGTGGGATCGCGACCGGCCCGGACCGCGCACGACGGGTCGTCGTCGATGGCTGAGGATCGATTCGCGCGCACCGCAGCAATGGTCGCCTCGCGGCAGGACGCGCTCGCCGCAGAGCTGGGCGAACGGGTGCGCGCGTTCGTGCTGACGAGCGGGCACGAGCATTGCCTCGACGTCGGCTGTGGCGCCGGCGCCCTCGCGCTCGCGCTCGCGCCGCACGTCGCCGACGTCGTCGGAGTCGACCGGGTGCCCGAGCTCCTCGAGCTCGCCCGCGAGCGCGCGCCCGCAAACGCGACGTTCGTCGAAGGCGATGCCGCGCGGCTCGCGTTCGGCGACGCCTCCTTCGACCTCGCCGGGACGCTGCGGACGCTCCACCACGTGCCGCGGCCCGAGCTCGTGCTCGCGGAGCTCACCCGCGTGACGCGGTCCGGGGGCCGTGTGCTCGTGATCGACCAGGTCGCTCCCGCCGATCCGCTCGAGGCAATCGCCGTCGACCGGTTCGAGCGGGCACGCGACGAGGGGCACACGCGCCTGCTCCCCGACAGCGATTTGCGCCAGTTCTTCGAGGCGAACGAGCTCGTGCTCCTTCGCGAGCGCCGCGACGTCGAGCGTCGTGAGCTCGCCGGCTACCTCGACCTCGCCGATTGCCACGGCGACGCGCGGGCCCGCGCGCTCGAGCTCGCGCCGCACGGGCCCGAGGCCTACACGGCCGCCCTTGCCTGGTTCCTCCTGGAGCGACGGTAGGCCCTGGCAGCCATGGTCGTTCCCGGATACAACACACGGGTGCACCACTCGATTCGCAGGGGTCTGATCTGCCTGGCCGCCGTTGCGGCCGCTCTCGTTCCGCTCTCGGCGGCGCAGGGCGGCGCGTTCTCGGGCGACAACGGGCCGATCGCGTTCACCTGCGGCAGCGACATCTGCAAGATCAACCCGGACGGCTCGGGGCGCTCCACGCTTCTCACCGGCGCGACCGATCCTTCGTGGTCGTCGGACGAGACGCAGATCGCCTTCGTCGCGCCGGGAAGCGGCGTGTCCGTCGCAAATGCGAACGGCACGTCGCCGGTCTCGCTCTTCGCCGGCGCGACCTCGACGCAGCCGAGCTTTTCGTTCAGCGGCACCCGCGTCGCCTATACGAAGGCCGGCAACATCTACACGATCCTCGCCAACACGGGTGGCTCCGAGACGCAGATCACCACGACCGGCACGGCCGCGGATCCTTCGTACTCGCCCGACGGCACGCGCATCGCGTACGCCGACAGCACCGGCGGCACGGGCTTCGACATCTGGACGATCCCGGCGGCGGGCGGGATCCGCGTGCAGGTGACGACCGGCGTCGCCGGGGACGAGCGCGCCCCGTCGTACTCGCCCGACGGATCGACGATCGTCTATTCGTCGGCCGGCGAGCTGTTCAAGGTCAGCTCGAACGCGAGCTCGGTACCGCAGGATCTCGGGGTAGCGGGCACGTTCCCGGCCTACTCGCCTGACGGGACGAAGATCGCGTTCATCAATGCAGCGGGCCATCTCGCCGTGATGAGCTCGTCGGGCAGCGGCGCGGTCGCGATCACCTCGACCACCGATGCGCACCCCGACTGGCAGTCGGTCGACTTCTCCTCGGGACCGCCGCGCAACCTCAGCTACCCGACGATCAATCTCGCGTCCGGCGACTCGGGGCCGATCGTCGGGCACTTCCTCACCTCGAGCGTCGGCTCGTGGGAGGGTTCGTTCCCGATCTCGTACAAGTACCAGTGGAAGCGGTGCGACGCCGCCGATCCCGTGAACGGGACGTGCGTCGACATCGCCGGCGCGACCTCGAGCTTCTACACGCCCGTCGCCGCCGACGCCGGCAAGCGCCTGCGCGTGCAGGTGACCGCCTCGAACTCGCTCGGAACCACGCCCCAGAACTCCGAGGTGACCGCGATCGTGACCGCGATCGCGCCGAAGCTGCGCGTGACGCCACAGATCAGCGGCATCAGCCCGGTCGTCGACACGCCGCTCTCGCTCGTCGGGGCCGTGTGGGACGGCTCGACGCCGTTCACGTTCACGTACTCCTGGCGCCGCTGCAATCCGGTCGGCGACTTCGCGAGCTGCGTGCAGATTCCCGGCGCGACGCTCGCGACCTACACGCCGGCGGTGGCGGACATCGGCTTCTCGATCCGCGTGTGGCTCACGGCGACGAATGCGCAGGGCACCGACAGCGGGATCACGAATCACACGTTCCCGGTGGTCGACAAGCAGCATTTCGCGCCGAGCACCGCGACGTCCCCGGCCGTCGCCGGCACGGCAGGCCTCGGCCGTCAACTCACCGCGAACATCGGTGACTACAGCGGCGATGCACCGGTCAAGACGGCGTTCACCTGGCAGCGCTGCGATGCGACCGGCGGAGCATGTCGCGTGATTGCCGGTGCGAAGAAGATCGTCTACTTCCCGACGAGCGCGGACATCGGCTACACGCTGCGGATCACCGTCACGGCGACGAACGCCTACGGCAACCTCGTCGTGCAGTCCGACCCGACCGAGGCGATCGCGGGCGTTCCGCCCCATCGGCGAGGCCGCCATCTCGTCGGGACGAGCCGGGCCGACTACCTCGCGGGCGGCGGTTTCGACGACGTCATCCTCGGCATGGGGGGGAACGACACGATTCCAGGCGGCGCCGGTGACGACCGCCTCGACGGCGGGCCCGGAAGTGACGTCATCACGGGCGGCTCGGGAGCGGATCGCCTCTTCGGCGGTCCCGGCTCCGACACGATCTACGCCGCCGACGGCGAGCGCGACGTCATCGACTGCGGTGCAGGACGCGACCGCGTGATCGCGGACTCGTTCGACAAGGTCGTGAACTGCGAGGTCGTCGCCTCGGGAACCGCGCCGAGGCGCTAGCCCACAACTTCGTCGAGATGCGCGACCGCCTCGCGCAGGTGCGCGCGCTCGGTCGCAAGCGCGGTGAACGCAAGCTCGAGCCTGCGCTCTCCCTCCGCGGTCAAGCGGAGGTACGCCACGCGCGCGTCGCTCGACGACTGCTCGCGCTCGATCAGGCCGGCGGTTTCGGCGCGGCTCACGAGCTCGGTCACGGTGCTCTGCGCGAGCTGCAACCGCTCGGCGAGCTCGGTGACGGTCGACTGCTCGCTGCCGTCCGGAGCGCCCTTGACCATCAGCAGCAGGAGGTAGCGCTGCGGCGTCAGCCCGGATTTGCGGGCGACGCGTTCCGAGTGCCGCATGAAACTGCGCAGGGCCGCACGAAAGTCAGCCACCGCGATTGCGTCGGAGATCGAGATGCCCGCCACTAGCGAGCGATTCTAGTCCGCCTCTCCGCGCGGGCAAGCAAACGCGTCAGCAGATTCGGCATCAGGGCCTGCGCCACGCCGCCCACGGCGTAGTACCGCGGCACGGTCGTCTCGCCTCTCCCGCGCTCGACCGACGCAACGATGTGCGCCGCGATCGTCTCGGGGCCGACGACGAGCCGCCGCACGCCGCTCGGCAGCCACTTCTGCGGGAAGCCCTCCGTATCGACGAACCCGGGCTTCACGGTGTGCACCTGGATCCCGCGCGGGCGGAGCTGTGCCGCTGTCGCGCGCGAGAACGCGAGCTGCGCGTGCTTCGAGGCGGAGTACGGGCCGGACGGCGAAAACGCGACGACGCCTGCGACCGAGACGACGTTCACGACGTCGGCGGGCGCGGCGGCTTCGAGCGCAGGCAGGAACGCACGCAGGCACCAGATGCCGCCGAGATAGTTCGTGCGGATCGCGCTCTCGAGCAGCTCGGGGTCGCCGTCGAGGAACGACGTTCGTGCCGCGATGCCCGCGTTGTTGACGAGCAGCTTGACCTGAGGGTGCCGCGCGAGCACGCGCGCAGCCGCCTGCTCGACCGATGCTCGGTCGGCGACGTCGCAGAGCTCGTACTCGCCGCCGACCGACTCGGCGAGCGGCCGCAGGCGCTCCTCGCGGCGCGCGAGCAGCACGCAATGCCAACCGCGTTCGGCGAGGAGCCGCGCAAGCGACTCGCCGATCCCCGACGACGCCCCCGTGACGACTGCTACCCGCTGCACACTCGCACCTTACGTCGTACTGCCGCGCGGCTGCCGTTCGCGGCCACGGCGGTTGCGGTGAGCGTGTGCGCCCCGTGCTTCACGGCGGGGAGGCCAGCGGACCAGACTCCCTGATCGTCCGTGTGGTCGACCGCGAACTGCCGGCCGTCGAGAGCAAAGCGCACGGACGAGACTCGTCCCGGCGCGCTCGCCGCGACGATCGCGCGCGCGCCCGTTCGCACACACGTGCCGGCAGCCGGCGCGAGCCAGTCGGCGGCGACGCCGGGCACCACGCGCATCCCGACCACCGACGTCCGCGTGTTCGGCATGATCGACGGCCCGATCGTGTCGATGTTCTTCGCCTCCTGGTAGTCCGACGCGATCATCTTCGTGCGCACGGTCGTGCCGGCCGCGAGCGTCGGAACGCTCGCGGGAAGCGGGAAGACGGCGAGCCCGGTCTGCCAGTCGTAGGAGCCGACGGCAATGAGGACGCCCTTGTAGCCGATCGTGAGCGACGCCGGATCGACGCCCGACTGCGTGTCCAGCGAGCGGAAGACGAGCGTCGGGCGTCCGGTGGAGACCCGCGTCGTCAGCAGCCGCAACGACGGCGGCGCGACGTCGTCCACCCACGAGCGAAGGACGTAGCGGCCGGCGAGGCTTGCGCCCGTGAACTGGTCGCGAGGGGAGTCGACGGCAATGTAGTACCGGCCCTGGCGCGGGAACGATGCGCCGGCAGCACCGACCGGCGCAAGATAGTTGTACGTCAGCGCGTTGACGTCGACCGGCGTGCCGGCGAAGCCCTGCATCGTGCTCTCGTCCTTCGTGCCGAGATAAAACGGATCGATGCGCGCGCCGTTCGCCTGGTCGACGATCGAGACGCCGATGTTCACGGCCGGCCGGTCGAGCGAGGTGACGTACAGCTTCTCCGAGCCGTCCTCGCGCATCGGCGGCTGGTCGGGTTGGTTGCCGAACGGCGCGACGGGATAGCGATACGCCGTGACGGCGTTGGAGTCGCCGCTCGTCGTGCCGGTCTGTGTGCGCCGAAGCTGAATCGCCGTCGCGGCCGCGAGCGCAGGGCGGTCGACGAGGAAGAGGTAGGGGACGCGACGCGTCACCGTGCCCTTCTGGAGCACGACGAAGCCGTAATCCTCGCCCGCCGGCGAGGCGGCGGCGGCATGTGCGACGACCGGCACGACCGCTTCACCGCCCGGCGGGACGGTCACGATCCCAGGCAGGTCGAGCGAGGTGCCCGGCGTCGCGGACTGCGCGGCGAGCCGCACAGTCCACGTGCCCGCGCCGCCGCCTGCATCGGTGACGCGGATGAGCAGGCCACGTGCGGCGTCGCTCCGCAGGACGTTCAGATCCTCGAACGAGAGCGAGGAAGGGCTCGTGAAGATCTGCGGGTCGGCGGCGCTCGGCAACGCGACGAGACCGCCGCCCTCGAGCGTCACGGGCGCCTCGCGCGTGCGCGCGGTGTCGGCGTACGCGGGCGCGGCCGTGGAGACGATCGCCGACTTGATCTGCCCGACGGTCCAGCCGCGATGGAGCTGGAGCAGGAGCGCGACCGAGCCCGTCACGTGCGGGGCCGCCATCGACGTGCCGTCGAAGACGGCGAAGCGCGACGCGTCGACGCGCGGCAGGGTCGACGAGAGGATCTGCCCGCCCGGTGCAGACACGTCGGGGGAGAGGTCGTGGCCGAACGCGGTAGGCCCCGCGGAGGAGAAGCTCGTGATCACGCCGCTCCGTCCGGTCTCGAGCTCGAGGTGATCGCGACCGACGCGGATCTGGGTGCGGCCGCCGTGCGCGGCGAGGTAGTCCCGCAGCCGCACGGCGTCGAGATTCGCGATCGAGCCGCCGGGAACGGCCGGGTTGATCGGCAGCACGTTCGCCTCGCCCTCGCGGTTGTCGGCGAACACGATCCCGAGCGCGCCCGCGGCCCTCGCCTGCTGTGCCTTCTCCTGAAGCGGGCAGAGCCCACGGTCGACGAGCGCGATCGCGCCGGTGAGCGAGCCCGGCGGCAGTGTGCCGACCGGCCGGTCGAGATTGCCGGGCGGGCCGCAGAGGTGGCGCTCGACGAGCTTCCCGTCGGTGCCGGTGATCGAGCCGACATCGACGAGTGTCTGGTCGGCGCTCGCCCATGAGCTCGGCGGCGGCTCGTTGTTCGCGCCCTGGAACGGGATGCCGTGCAGGAAGCCCGGCGCGCCGGCGGCGGTGACGTCGAGCGGATCTGCGAAGACGTGCGTGTTCGACACGGCGGCGACGGAGATCGCGTCCGGCGCCGTTCCGGGCGAGCCTGCGGAGCCGGTGCCGAAGTCGTCGCGATCGTTCCCCGCTGAGATCACCGGCACGACGCCCGCGGCTGCGAGGTCGTGCACCGCTTCGACGAGGGCGTCGTTCGCCGGGTCGATCTGCGGGCCGCCGCCGGAGAAGTTGACGACGTCCATGCCGTCCTTCACCGCCTCCTCGAACGCGGCGATGATCTCCGGCGTGTTCGCGACGTGGCCGATCGGCGTCGGCACCGTGAAGACGCGGTAGTTGCCGAGCCAGGCCCGCGGCGCCACGCCGCTCAGGCCGGTGACCGTCGGATGGTCGGCGCCTGCCGGTGCCGTCGTGCCGGACACGCCTGCCGCGATGCCCGCCACGTGCGTGCCGTGAAACGACGAATCGGGATCGACCGCGAGGCGCCCTGGCTCGCCGGCGTTCGGGCCCGGGAACACCTTCGCGACGATCACCTTCGGCGTCGTCCATTTCGTTGCGCCCTTCGGAAATCCCGCGGGATAGGAGAAGCCGGCCGGGTTGAAGAACGGATTCGACTGGTCGATGCCGTCGTCGACGACGGCAATCTTGATCCCTGTGCCGTCCGCCGAGGTCGTGCGTCGGAGGACGTCCGCACCGATGATCGACGGTGAGCGGTCGAGCGCGAGCGTGTACGCGACGCTCGGATAGACCTTCGTGACGGTCGGCGTCGCCAGGAGCGCCGGGAGCTTCGCGGCCGGGAGCGACACGGTCAGCGCGTTCAGCAGGATCGTGAAGCGGCGACCGATGCGCGCCTGCGGGATTGTCGCACGGATCTGTGCGGCGACGCGCGCCTGCCTGCGCTCGAGCAGGTGCAGATAGGCACGTGCGGACGCGGTTCGCACGTCGATCTTCCGCCGCGAGGCCGCCGCAAAGAGGCCGCGGTCGCCGCGGAGGGCGAGGGGCGGCGCGGCGAGGTCGACGATCACCCGCACGCGCCGCGCGCTGCCCGTCGGCGTGGGATGCGTGTCAGTGCGGACGCGCGAGCCAGAGTGGTGCACCGGCCGGAGCTGCGCCGCGGCGGGGACGGCGCAGACGAGCGCGGCGCAGGTGGCGAGAAGCGGGATGGCGCGGCGCAAGGGGGCGGAGCGTACCGTAGGATCGCGCGAATGGCCGGAGCATTCGAGGGAAAGCGGGCGCTCGTGCTCGGCGTCGCGAACAAGCGGTCGATCGCTTGGGCGATCGCGCAGGTGCTCGCGGACGGCGGCGCCAAGCTCGCGTTCACCTACCAGGGCGAGCGCATCGAGAAAAGCGTGCGCGATCTCGCGGCCACCGTCGACACGGCGCTCGTGACGTCATGCGACGTCCGCTCGGACGACGACATCGCGCGTGTCTTCACGGAGGTCGGCACGGCGTTCGGCGGCGAGCTCGACATCCTCGTTCACTCCGTTGCGTTCGCAGCGGCCGAGGATCTCGAAGGGCGGTTCACGGACACGCCGCGCGATCGCTTCTGGCTCGCGGTCGACGTCAGCGCCTACTCGCTCGTCGCGTGCACGCGCGCCGCGGAGCCGCTGCTGGAGAAAGCCGGCGGCGGCTCGATCGTGACGATGACGTATCTCGGCGGCGAGCGGGCCGTGCCCCACTACAACGTCATGGGCGTTGCGAAGGCGACGCTCGACGCATCCGTGAAATACCTCGCGTGGGATCTCGGCCAGAAGAACATCCGCGTCAACGCAGTCTCCGCCGGGCCCGTGCGCACGCTCGCCGCGCGCTCGATTGCCGGCTTCACGACGATGGAGACGATGTTCGAGGAGCGCGCGCCGCTGCATCGGCACATCGACGCCGAGGACGTCGGCGCAGCGGCGGGATACCTGCTGAGCGACGCCGCGAAGAACGTGACCGGGACGACGCTCTACGTCGACGCGGGGTATCACGCCATGGGAATGTGATCGTGTCCTGCCTTCCGGCCCAGCTCGCCGCCTCGGACCTCGACAGCCTCGCGACTGACCTGCCCGGCGACCGCGACACGATCGCGCAGAGCTTCGGGTTTGCGAACTGGCACGCGCTCGAGGTCGAGGTCGAATGGCGCGAGGCACTGAGCAGCTGCGAGGTCGCGCGGATCCGCGCGCTGCTCGAGGAGCGGCCGGAGCTCGCAGTGGCGAAGCTCGAGCACTGGTGCGATCACCCGCGTGGAGCGACGCCGCTCGGGTACGTCGCGATGCTTCGCTTCGACGCAGAGCGGCTCGGGCTGCCTCAGGACATCGAGGGCACGGGCGATGTCGCCCGCATGCTTCTCGACGCGGGCGCACCCGTGAACGGCGATCCGGACGACCGTGAGACGCCGCTCATCACCGCCGCGAGCTACGGCGACGCAGACGTGGCGCGGGCATTGATCGAGAGAGGAGCGGACATCGACGCAGTCGCGGCCGAGGACTCCGGTGGCGTGCCCGGCGGAACGGCGCTCCTCCACGCGGGAGTTTTCGGGATGACCGACGTCGTCGACGTCCTCGTGGCGGCCGGCGCTCGTGTGCAGAGCATCGTCGAAGCCGCAGCGGCCGGCGACGTGACGGGCTTCCTCACTGCCGAGACGCCGCTCGACGAGCGGGTGCGCGCGCTGACGATGGCTGCGGGCCACGACCGCCTGGCGGTGATCGAGAGGCTCCTCGCGGCGGGGACGCCCGTGAACGCCGTCGACGCCTGGGGATCGACGGCGTTGCAGGCTGCGACCGAGAACGGCCGCACGGCGAGCGTCGCGGCGCTCGTCGCGGCCGGCGCCTAGATCTGCAACCAGGTTGCAGTTTCCGCTTCGCCGTTGATTTTGCAACCAGGTTGCAAAGCAACCTGGTTGCAGCATTTCGGCACCGCTCCTAGCTAAATGGTTTTGTCGTCATGTCGGCGACGACGAGGACGAGCACCGACACGTCGATCCGCGCGATCGTGAGGATCCGCTTGATCGCCGCCTGCGTCTCGGGTGCTTCGACGCCCTTGCTCTCGATCAGCACGTCGATCTTCTTCGCGAGTGGCGAGAGGACGCCGATGCCGGTTACGAACGTTGCCGCGTAGCCGATCAGCGCCGCGATCACCCAGAAGTGACCCCAGCCGAGATGGCCGTTGATCACCATCGCGATCCCCATCAGGAGCACCACGAGGCCGGCCGGCGCGAAGAACTTCTCGCCGACGAAGGCCGCCTGGCGCGCGAGCGTTGCGATCTCACGCGGATCGTCCATGCGTTCGGCGCGGAGGCCGAGCAGCGTGATCGTCAGCCCGCCGCCGACCCAGAACACCGCGACGACGACGTGCACGACCTTGAAGACCGAGTACCAGTCGCTGTACCAGCCCGACGTGAGGGCGAAAATCGTTCCGACGGCCAGGACGCCGACGCCGAGCGCGATTGTGAGCGGCGTTGAGGAACGGCCCTTCGCCGTTGCCGCCGCAGGGGATGTCGTTTCCATGCCCCGCAGTAAAGGCGACCGGCCGGACGGCTACAAGTTCGTGCGCGCTGTCTCGAGGATCTCGTCGAAGTCCGGCACTTCCGAGGTGTCGTACGCCCACGCCGCGCGCACGACGCCGTCGGTGCCGACGAGAAACGCCGACCGTTCGGAAACGTCCTTCAACCCGCGGAAGTCGAAGGCGATGCCGAAGCCACGAGTCGCCTCCGCGTTCCAGTCGGAGAGGAGCGGGAAGTCGAGGTCGAGCGCCTGCATCCACGCGACGTGCGTCCACGGGGAGTCGCGCGAGATCGCGTACGGCTGCACGCCCGCCGCCCGGAACTCCTCGCTCCTGTCACGCAGGAGCTCCATCTCGTTCGTTCAGGTCGACGACCAGTCGAAGAGATAGAAGAGCAGCAGGATCGGGCCTTCGCGCGCGATCTCGGTGAGGGTCGCGCTCTCCTGCGGGGTCGTCCAGACGCGCGCCTCGGGAATCGTGTCGCCGACGCGGATCATGCACGCACCTCCGCTGAGGCCTCGGTCAGCTCCGCGATCTCCCGCACGACCTCGACGATGTCACGATTCGCGTTGAAGACGCGCAGCTGCCGGTCGGCGCCGTTGCCGCGGCGAAGGATCTCCTCGATCCCGGCGAGCTCCGCCTCCGAGCCGAGCTCCCGTGCGTGCGGCTCCGCCAGCTTGAGGCTGCGCCGGATCAGCTGCGCGACGGGCACGCGATTGCGGCGCCCGGTCGCGAGATCCATCACGGGCGCCTCGATGCCGTACCGCGCCGCCAGCCACTTGTTCTCGGTTGTGAGGATGCGGTGGTACGACGGCATCTCCTCGCCGGCGTCGTACCGCTCGGCGTAGTGCTTGACGAGCGCCTGGCAGAACGCCGTCAGCGCGATCACGTCCTCGAGCTGGGTGACGCCGTCGCAGATCCTGATCTCGATAGTGCCGAGCCGCGGGTGCAGACGGATGTCCCACCAGATGTGCGTGTAGTCGGCGATGCACCCGGTGCGCTCGAGCTGGCCGACGACCTCGGCGTAGTCCGCGTAGCTGCGGAAGCGCGGCGGCGGGCCTGAGCGCGGCAGAGCCGCGTAGACCATGTGCCGTGACGACGCGAGCCCGGTCGGCTCGCCGCGCCAGAACGGCGAGCTCGCGGACAGTGCGACGAGCTCCGCCAGATGGGCGATCAGCGCGTTCACGATCTGGATCGCCTTCTCCGCGTCGTCGACGGCGACGTGCACGTGCATGCCGAAGATGAGCTCGCGCCGGGCGATGTACTGCATCCGGTCGACCATCGCCCGGTAGCGGTCCTTCGCGGTGATGCGCTGCCGCTCGAAGAGCGAAAACGGATGCGTCCCGGCGGAGCCGACGCGCATGCCGCGCTCGCGCGCGACCCCGCAGACGAAGCCGCGCAGAGTCTGCAGCTGCTCGGCGACGTCGGCCGGCGTATGGCACACCGGCGTCGCGACCTCGAGCACGGACTGCATCAGCTCGGGATTGATCCGCGGCTCGAGCTCGTGCCCGGAGACGGCGGCGAGCACCGTGTCGATGTGTTGCACGAGGTCGAACGTCTCGGCGTCGAGCAGCATGTACTCCTCCTCGACGCCGAGCGTGAACGGGTCGCTCTGCCCGAAGGCGTGGTCGAGCACGCTGCCCCCCTCGGCGAAGCGGCTCCCCTTGCCTGTGATCGAGGCGGGATAGATCTGCTTCACCGGACGAGCGCCTCCGCCTCGATCTCCACGAGCCAGCGCTCGTCGAGCAGGCCGGCAAGGACGAGGAACGCGCTCGCCGGGCGGATCTCGCCGAACACCTCACCGTGCGCGCGCCCGACCTCCTCCCAGTCCGCGGCGTTCACGAGGTAGACGCGCGTCCTGACGACGTGCTCGGGCGCCGCGCCGAGCTGCGCGAGCGCGTCGACGATGATCTCGAGACAGCGCTTCGCCTGAAGGTAGGCGTCCGCAGGCACCTCCGTCCCCTCCGGGTAGATCGGCGCCGTGCCGGCGACGTGGACGTGCTGTCCCTCGCGCACCGCGCGCGAGTACCCGACCGTCGCGGCTTGCGGCGAGACCGCGGGAACGACGCTGCGGCTCATCGCCCTAGTATCGCGGCCGTGGAAGCGCTGCGCGAGATCGACACGTGGGGCGCGCGCACCGCCGCCGCGGGCGTCGTTCGCGCCGACGCGGAGCTCGGCGTGCACGGCCCGCGCGACGTCGAGCTTCGCTGGGCGTCGATCACGAAGCTCCTGACCGGCCTCGCCGTGCTCGTGGCGGTGGAGGAGGGAACGGTCGACCTGGACGAGGCGGCCGGCCCGGAAGGCTCGACCTTGCGCCACCTGCTCTCGCACGCGTCGGGCCTGCCGCCGGACAATGGGCCGCCGCTGATGCCGCCCGCACGGCGTCGCATCTACTCGAACGTGGGCATGGAGCTCGCGGCGTCGCTCGTCGCCGAGCGCGCCGCAATCCCGTTCGCCGAGTACTTCCGTGCGTCGGTTGTCGAGCCGCTCGGCCTCACCGGCGCGCTGCACGGCTCACCGGCGTGGGGATACCGGGGCCCGCTCGACGACCTGCTCGCACTGGGGCGTGAGCTGCTCGAGCCGACGCTCGTCGCGGCGGAGACGCTCGACGAGGCGACCTCGGTGCAGTTCCCCGGGCTCGCGGGCGTGCTGCCGAGCTTCGGCCGCATGGATCCGAACGACTGGGGGCTCGCCTTCGAGCTCCGCGATCACAAGTCGCCGCACTGGACGAGCGCGCACAACTCGCCGCGCACGTTCGGCCACTTCGGCGCCGCGGGCACGTTCCTCTGGGTCGATCCCGAGCTCGGCTGCGCGTGCGGCGTGCTGACGGACAAGGAGTTCGGCGCGTGGGCGCTCGAAGCCTGGCCGCGCTTCAACGACTCAGTCGTCCGCGAACAGCGGTCGTAGGATCTCGTCGAACGTCGCGCGGTCGCAGCTCGCGACGACGGCGGGCGTGATCGCCGTCACCGTCGCGGTGCGCGGCATGTCCATCGTCAGCGACACCTCGCCGAAGTAGTCGCCCGGGCGCAGCACTTCGCGCTTGCCCATCGCGCTGTTCGAGACGGAGAGCATGCCGGCGAACACGACGTAGAAGCGGTCGCCCGTATCGCCCTCGCGCACGATGGCCGTGCCGGGCGCGACCTCCTGGCGATCCATCCGCTTGCCGAGATCCGCGAGCGTCTCACCGGGTAACCCGGCGAGCAGCTCGATCCGAGCGAGCTCGTGATTCGTGGCCGACGAGCGAGGCATCGCTCCTATCCTTGCGCAACCGGCACGAGCACCCGCAGAGCGCCGGGGAGCGACTCGACCTCGAGCGGCGAGTCGAGGACGGCCGGCTCGCCGTCGATCGCAGCCCGGACCTTGCCGCCGGCCAGCTCGATCGTGAACCGCGCATCGATCCGCTCCTCCCAGGCGGTGGGGAGCACTCCGGCCGCCGCCCAGAGCTGGAGCTCGCCCCCGTCGAGCCGCTCGCGCTCGCCGAGCGTGAAGAGCGACACCTCGTAGCGGGTGTTGCCGATCAGCAGGACGCGCGCGACGAGCTCCTCGCCGTTCACGCGCACCTGCAGCCGGTGCCGGTGCTGCGCGACACTCAGCAGACCGCGCGCGCGGGCGAGCGCCTCGCCGCGGCGGCGGTGATGCTCGCGCCGGTGCACGAGCCCGGCGTAGACGCCGAGCGAGACGTTGTTCAGGAAGACGCGGCCGTTCACGCGACCGGCGTCGACGCGCCGCTCGACGCCCTCGTCGAACGCGGCGAGCGCCGCGAGCGGGTCGTTGCGGTCGAGGCCGATGTCGCGCGCGAAGTGGTTCCGCGTCCCGAAGGGCACGCACACGAACGCGGCGTCCGTGTCGAGCGCCGCCGTTGCGACCGCCGCGAGCGAGCCGTCACCGCCCGCCATCCCGAGAATCTCGGCGTCGGCCGCACGTGCGACCTCGCCCGGTTCCTCACCCTTGCGGAGCAGGTGCGCCTCGATCCCGCGGCCGCGGGCGGCCTCGGCGAGCTCGTCGGCGCTCGGCGAGTCGTCGCCCGAGCTCGGGTTGATCACCAGAAAGGCGTGGGTCCTCATGGCCGCAACGATGAGCCGAACGGCCCATGGCGGCCACCCTGCTTCGTGTCGATCATGGCCGCATGAGCGAACGCGGCCTTCATCGCATCGAGGACGACCTCGCCGAGACCTGGCTCGAAGACTGGGCGGGTGCGGGCGTGGCCGAGATCGAGGACTTCCTCGCCAAGCACGCGGCCTTCCTGCGCTTCATCGAGACACAGGAGAGCTAAACCTTCCAGGGCTGAAGGATCTGGCAGAGGGCCGCGTGGCCCCCTGCCCGGAATCCTCACTCTCCGAGACCGAGCGAGCGCTCGAGCATCCCCTTCGGCATGGCGCCGACGGCGTTCGCCTTCGGCTGGCCGCCTTCGAAGAGGATCATGTTCGGGATCGACTGGATCCCGTAGCGCAGCGCGAGGTCCTGGTTCTCGTCGATGTTGACCTTGACGAGCTTCAGGTTCTTCTCCTCGGCGATCCGCTCGAGGACGGGCGCCACGGCGTGACACGGGCCGCACCACTCCGCCCAGAAGTCGACGA
>JANMQZ010000265.1:0-1847 GCA_031370755.1 Actinomycetes bacterium | reverse complement strand
CCGGGACACCGTCGTGCGGAGGGCCGCGGCCCGACCGGGTCGATCAGACGCCATTCGAGTGTGCGCGTGTCGAGCGCCCAGAGGTCGTCGGAGACGTCGAGGAACGACTCGCCGCCGGTGGCGGCGCCGACTCCGCCGAAGGCATACAGCGTCGAGCCGATTGCGGCTCCCACCGCAGACCGGCGCGCCCGGGGAGGCACGCCCGGCTCGTATTTCATGGTCGGAAAACGCCCATCGTCAGTCGGTCATCGTAGGGTCCGTGCCGCGGCTGTCGCGGTTGTGGAACCAGTCGATGCAGGCGCCGAGCGTCCACGGGTGGAAGCCTTCGCGGACGAGCTCGACAGCTGCGCCGTGTAACGCCGTCGTCTGGGCGGTGTTCTCCGGGTGCAGGTTCAGCACGATCACGCCGGGCATGCGATCGGATCGCATTCGGTCTGCCGCTGCTCGCAGCCGGTCTGCCGCGCCGGCGTCGCTTTCGCCCATGGCCAGCACGAGCCCATCACCGAACGCGGTGAGGATCGACCAGTGCTCGGTCAGCGTGCCGTCGAATGCGATGCGCGCAGGCAGGAGCGAGCCGTTGACGACGGTGCCGTCGACTCCGGGGATGTTCGCACTCGCCTCGATTCCCTCGGCGATCCATGCGGGCATGTGGCCCCACCAGCCGTCGTTCAGGTAGCCGTGGTTGCGAACGAGCCGTGGGCGAGCACCGGTGAACGACTCGAACCACGCGGCCTGCTCCGCGAGGAGCTCGCGATATCGGTCGGTGTCCGCGAGCGCATCCGGATGGAGCGCGAGCTCGGTCCCGGCGGGAAGGCCCGCGAGCGTCTCCCGGGTATGGCGCGTATCGGGATGAAGGAAATACGTGATCGGCACCCCGTCGAGCAGCGTCAGTTGCTTGGCATAGCTTTCGAGGTAGGCCGCATCGTCGTCGCCGGTGACGACGATGGCACCGGGTGCGTCTCCCGGCAGGAGCGGCTCGCGCTGCCCTCCGAGCTCGTCGGCGAGCGTGAGCAGCCAGGCGTCCGCCGGCCGCGCCTGCGGATCTTCACCTTCGAGCTGCGCCGCATACAGATAGTTCGGCCGCTCCCACGGAAAGCCCCACATCGGCTCGTCGGGCCGGTTGTGCGCAGCGGCAGGGTCGCCTTGCCGGAAACGGGCAAGGTCCTCGCCGAGAGCCGTGCCGACGAGCACGAGCTCGCCCTGGCGGACGGGGACGCGAAGCCACGCAGGCCCGTCCGGGCCTGCGACGACGGCTCGTCCAGCGGGATGACGGAGCACCGAGTGGGGGTGCAGCGTTCGAAGCCCCGAGTCGAAGCCGTACGGCGCAGTCGCGATCCCCTCGCGACTGACAGCGAGCTCTTCGAGGAGTGCGTCCGTGGGATCGAGAATCGCGTGTATCCCCGCGAGCGAGTGCGGCGGGCTTCCGCGGTGCACGCGTTCGTCGGACGCACCGACGATGCGCAGATGGTGGCGAACGATCTCGAGCGAGGGGACGATCACGCGGCGATTGCGAGAACGACGTTGTTCACGCGTCGGGCCTCGGGAGTCGCCCGACCGAGCACACGCTGCGCGGAGAACGGGAGCAGGACGTTTTGGGCATACCACCAGGCGTTCGCGGCGACGGGCGGCCAGAAGCCGTGCGCAAAACGGTGGTCCACCCGGAACCCGCTGCGCTCGACGAGCGTCGCCAGCTCGTCAAGCGACAGGAGCGTGTGCGAGCTGGGGTCGAGCTTTCTGCCCGTTCGCGCCGTGTAGAAGTTGCCGGAGTTGACGGTTCGGAGCACGAGCCGTCCGCCCGGAGGCACGACGCGGCGGATCTCACCGAGTGCACGCGCCGGATCGTCGAA
>JANMQZ010000237.1:0-5857 GCA_031370755.1 Actinomycetes bacterium | reverse complement strand
CGTCGTGAGCGCGCCGAGCTCGAGCCCGCCGCCCGGCTCGCGAACGTCCCGCAGCTCCGCGACCCGGTCGATCGCGACAATGCGCACCGGCAGCGGCGCCTTTCCCTGACGCGCCCCGACCACGAGGTCGGTACCTCCCGCGACCGGGCGGGCGCCGGCCACTAGCGCGGCAATCGCCCCGTCGACGCTCGCCGCGATCGCAAACGACTGCACACTCACGCGCTCGCCTCCCACACGCGCTCGGGCGTCATCGGCAACCGGTCGAGATGCTTCCCGATCACACTCGCGATCGCATTCGCAACCGCTCCGGCGGTCGGCACGCACGGCGGCTCGCCGACGCCCTTCGAGCCGCGCGGCCCGGCGCCCGGCGTCTCCGTCTCGATCCATGCGATGTCGATCTGCGGTGCATCGGCGCACGTTACGAGCTTGTAGTCGAGCAGGTGCGGATTGCGCTGCCGCCCGTCGTCATCGAGCACCGTGCCCTCCGAGAGCGCCTGACCGATCCCCATCACGACGCCGCCGTAGACCTGCCCGTCGGCGCCCATGCGGTTGAGGATCCTGCCCGAATCGTGCGCGGCCGCGACCTGCAGCACGCGGACGACTCCCGTCGCGCGGTCGACCTTCACGCGCACGGCATGCGTCATCAGCTGCGGGGCCAGGAACGAGTCGACGCCGAGTCGTCCGACACACCCCTCGGTGTCGGTCGACGGCATCTCGGGCAACGGCCCGGAGCCTTTGCCGTGGAAGGTGCCCCCGGCGGCGATCTCCGCAATCGTCACCGCTGTCGCGGGTGAGCCCTTGAGTCGGATCAAACCTCCGCCGAGCTCCAGGTCGTTCCGGTCGACCTCGAGCTGCTCGGCCGCCGCGTCGAGCAGTTGCTCGCGCACCTCAACTGCCGCGGCGAGCACGGCGCGCGCGCTGTTGAACGTCGTCTGCGAGCCGCAGGAGCCCATGTCCCAGGGCGCCGCAGCCGTGTCCTGGTAGAGAAGCGTGAAGTCCTCGGCCTCCATCCCGAGCTCCTCCGCCACGTACCCGGACATCGCCATCACCGCGCCGGTGCCGTTCTCCTGTGCGCCCGTCACTATCGTGCCCGTCCCATCGGAGTTGAGCTGCACGTACGCGCCGGCGTTCGCCGGGAAGCACGGCCACCAGCCGCACGCGAAACCGATCCCCTCGTCGTCGGGCAGCTCCCGCCCGTAGCCGATCAGCTCGGCCGCGCGCTCGAGCGTCTCCTTCATCGCGATCCGCTCGAGCTTCTGCCGTGTGGGACCCTCAGATCCGTCCTCGATCAGCGTGCGCATCCGGAGCTCGACCGGGTCGAGCCCGAGTGCCTCCGCCAGCTCGTCCATGTGCTGTTCGAGCGCCCACACCACTTGCGGCGCCGTCGGGGCGCGGATCGACGAGGACGGCTGATTGTTCGAGTAGTTCAGATACGAGGAGACGTCGATGTTCTCGATCTCGTACGGGCCGCACGCGTGCATGGCGGCCATCTGCGCGAAAAACCCGCCCTCGCCGCAGTACGCGCCCTTATCGAGCACGAGCCGAGCGCGTCGCGCGACGAGCGTCCCGTCGCTGCGGGCACCGGTCTCGAGCTCGATCACCATGCCCTCACGCCGGTGGCCGATGGCGAAGAACTCCTCGTGCCGGGTGAAGACGAGCTTCACCGGCCGCCCGGCAGCGCGTGCGAGCGCGGCGACGTGGCCCTCGAAGTGGAAGTCGCATTTCGCGCCGAACCCGCCGCCGAGCAGCGGCACGATCACACGCACGTGCGACTCCGGCACCTGTAGCGTCCGCGCAACGCCTGCGCGAGCGGCGTACGGCACCTGCGTCGACGTCCACACGGTCACGCGGTCGCCGCGCCATTCGGCGATCACGGCGCGCGGCTCGATCGGGACGCCCTGCACGGGGTCGGTCACGTAGCGTCCGCTGACGACCACGTCAGCCCCGGCCATCGCCGCTGCTGCGTCCCCCTTGACGATCGTCGAGTGGCCCAGCGTGTTGCCGTCGCGGCCGAGCGACTCCTCACCCTCGTACGACTCCCAGTCGGGATGAACGAGCGTGGCGCCCTCGTCCATTGCGGCGTCGAAGTCGGTGACGACGGGAAGCGGCTCGTAGTCGATCTCAACAAGAGCTGCCGCCTCGCGTGCGATCGCGGGCGTCAGCGCCGCGACGCCGGCGACGATCTCGCCCTCGAACCGTACCGTGTCGCGCGCGAAGAGCCGCCGGTCCTGCACCATGCCCCCGTAGAGCACGTCGGGGACGTCGGCGTGCGTGACCACCGCGAGCACGCCCGGCAGGGCCCGCGCCGCGGTCGCGTCGATCCGCAGGATCCGCGCATGTGTGTAGTCGGCATACCGAAATGCCGCATGCAGCTCGCCCGTGAGCCGGAGATCGGCCGTGTACCGGCCAGCCCCCGTGACCTTCTCCTTGCCATCCGCACGGATAGAAGGCTTCGGCGCTACGTGCGCTTCCTCAACTGTGGCCACTGGGTTCGCGCCTCCCGGCTCTCGCTTCCCCCCTCATGTTTCCAGATTGGCCGCGAGGACGGTCAGCGAACGAACCTCCGGCTCATAGCGCGCAGTGGACGTGGGAACTGGCTGCCGCCGGCGACGACGACGAGACGTAGTACCCAAGATCCCGGGACTCAGCGGCTTCGACTCGGCCTTGTCATGGGGACGGTGAGGGCGTTCAATCGTTTGCGTGTCGCGCGTCCGTGGAACCTTCTCGGCGGTCGTTCTCGCGGTGCGCAACGAGAACGTTCGGCGAGTTGAGCTCGCCTGGGGTGCGGCGATTGCGGCGGAGTGGGCGCATTTCGTCGGACTCGGCGTCTTCGCGTACAGGGTCGGGGGAACGCCGGCCGTTGGGCTTGCCGGCCTGGTGCGTCTGCTGCCAGCGGCGATCGTGGCGCCGGTCGCCGCTTCTTTCGCTGATCGGTTTCGGCGAGAGCGCTTCCTGCTCGCGCTGACTCTGGTCGGGACCGCCGCTTTGGCGGGTTCGGCGGCGGCGGCGTTCGCGGATGTACCCGACCTTGTCTATGCCTTTGCCGCCGTGGTCGGCGTCTCGTCGACGTTGATCAGGCCAACATTGCAGGCGCTGCTGCCGTCACTTGCCCGGACGCCGGAGGAACTGATCGCGTCGAACGGTGCAAGCTCCACGATCGAGAGCGTGGGCGCACTCGCCGGACCGCTGGTGGCCGGCGCGCTCATCGCGCTCGCTCCGGTTGGAGTGGTCTTCGCGGCAGCGGCAGCGACTGCTCTGACCGGCGCGGTGCTCCTGACTAGGGTGCGAAGCGAAGGTCAGATGCGCGAAGTCCCAGGCGATTACCGAACCGGTGTGTATCGCGAACTGCGGTCTGGGTTCGAGGCGATAGCGCGGCTTCCGGGTACGCGGCGCGTTCTTGGATTGATGGTGGCGCAGACGTTTGTTCGGGGGTGCCTGAACGTGCTAATCGTCGTCGCGGCCTTCCGGGTTCTCCATGCGGGCGCGGCAGCGGTCGGCTACATGACGGCGGCGATCGGCGTCGGCGGCTTCGTCGGAGCCCTGACGGCGATGACGCTCCAAGGTCGACGACTCGCAGGGCCCTTTGCACTCTCACTCGTGTTCTGGGGACTGCCGATCGCGCTGGTCCCCGTGGGTTCGCAGCTGGCGGTCGCGCTCGTGCTGCTGGGAGTCGTCGGCGCCGCCAACAGCGTCGAGGATGTCGCCGGGTTCACGCTGGTGCAGCGAACGATCCCGCACGAGGCGCTCAACCGCGTACTCGGGATCTTCTGGGGGCTGGCGATGGGAGCGGTCGCGGTCGGGTCATTCGCAGCGCCGAGCCTCGTCCGCGCGGTTGGGGCGCGCCCCGCCTTTCTCGTGGTCGGTTTGTTTCTGCCCCTCATTACCGTTGCCGCGTACCGACGCCTCGCCGCGCTCGACCTGCTGATCGCACCGCGTGAGGAGCTCGCTCTCATCGACCGGGTGCCGATGTTCGCACCGCTCTCTCTCGCAACGAAGGAACGTCTCGCGGCAAAGCTAATCCACGTCTCGGTCGCTGCAGGCGAACGAGTCATCCGCGCAGGCGATGCTGGAGATCGCTTCTACGTCGTCGACAGCGGTGAGCTGAATGTAGAAGTCGACGGTCGCTACAAGAAGGTCTACGCCGACGACTACTTCGGCGAGATCGCATTGCTCCGCGACATTCCTCGAACCGCAACGGTGACCGCATCTACCGGCTCATGGTTGTATGCGCTCCACCGGAACGACTTCCTTGCCGCAGTCACCGGACACCCGGCAGCAGAGAGCGCAGGCCACGCCGCCGTCGACGCGCGCATCGGTGCCGTGTCGGTTGAGAGCCGCCGCATCATTCCATGAGGCGGCAGATGCGTACGATGCTCCGCATGTCGACCTTCGCCTGTCCACTGTCGGCAGCGCGGCGGACCCGAGCGTTCCGACCTACGCGCTCTGCGACATCTGAGCATGCTCGCTTGCCCCAGTGGCCTCTCGCGTTTCGCGATGAAGCACGGCAAGCCGCTCGCCAAGCCCGGCGCCGAGTTCCACTACGCCGACACCGGCTACATCCTCCTCGGCGAGATCCTCGAACGCCGCACCGGGAACAGCCTCGCCACCGCCTACCGAACCCTGCTCCACTTCAACAAGCTCGGGCTCGCCGACACGTACCTGGAGACGCTTGAGCCCAAGCCAGCACGCGCGAAACAGCGCGCACACCAGTACCTTGGCACGATCGACGCGGCCGACTTCGACCCCTCCTTCGACCTCTACGGCGGCGGCGGCCTTGTCTCGACCGTCGACGACCTGGGCCAACTGGCTCACGCGGCCGCAAGCCTCGCTGTTAACACAAGCCGCGAACGTGCGCTGGAAAGCGGCGGAAAGGCTGCGTGCTAAGGGAGAGCGAGCACGATCCGACGTTTCAGGTCGGCGCGGCTCGGTCGAGTTCGCGCTGCCGCAGCTCGATGCGGCGGATCTTGCCGGTGAGCGTCTTCGGCAGGTCGGCGACGAACTCGATGCGGCGCGGGTATGCGTAGGCGGAGAGGCGGTCGCGGACGAACGCCTTGATCTCGTCGGCGAGGACATCCGTAGGCTCGAAGCCCTCCGCGAGCACGACGAACGCCTTGACGACGTTGCCGCGCAGCTCGTCGGGCGAGGCGACGGCCGCGGCCTCGCGGACGGCGGGGTGCTCGAGGCAGGCGCTCTCGACCTCGAACGGGCCGATGCGGTACCCGGCGGCGATGATCACGTCGTCGGCGCGTCCGACGTACCAGTAGTAACCGTCCTCATCCTGGACGGCCGCGTCCTTTGTGTGGAACCACTCGCCGCCGAACACTTCGACGCCTGCCTCCTCGTTCTCCCAGTAGCCGAGCGGATAGTGCGGGTTCGAGCGCGCGCGTAGGCAGATCTCGCCTCGCTCGCCCTGCGCGACGGGCCGCTCGTCCTCGTCGAGGATCTGAACGTCCCAGCCCGGCATCGGCTTGCCCATCGAGCCTTCACGCACCTCGAGGAAGGGATAGTTCCCGACGAGCGGGTACGACTCGGTGAGCCCGTAGTAGTCGAGGACCGTGACCCCGTACTGGGTGCGGAACCAGCGGATCGCTTCGGGATTCAGCGGCTCCCCGGCCGAGCAGACGCGGCGGAACCGCTGCGGGTAGCGCGTCCCCGCGTCCTCGATCGACATCATCGAGCGCATCGCCGTCGGCGTCGTGAACACGTTCGTTACCTGGTGTCTGCTGAGGAAGTCGAGCTGCTTCGCCGGGTCGAAGCCGGCCTCTCGCATGGACACGCATTGCACGGCGCCGAGCCGCCAGGGTGCGAGGAGGGGTGCGATGCCGGCCGCCCACGCCCACTCGCCCATGCCGTGGAA
>JANMQZ010000229.1:0-3028 GCA_031370755.1 Actinomycetes bacterium | reverse complement strand
GACGACGAGGCCCGCGCCCGTGGTGGCGGCCGCAATTGTGCGGCCCTTGTCGCTCGAGGCAGCCTCGAGCCGCGAAGTGAGGGAGACGACGCTCAGTGCAGGAGGATTGTGAACGGTCGCCTGGCCGGACGCTAGCGCCGGTCGAGGAAGACGTCGACGTAGCCGCCGATCGAGATCGGCTGGTGCAGCCGCCGCGCGTACCGGCTTCTGATGCCGGCGACGATCGCGGGCTTCGTCTGGAACATCCGCCCGATGATCACTGCCTTGGCGTGCGACTCGTCGATGAGCCTGAGCACTGCGGGTGGTGGCAGATCCTCGAAGGCGATCCGCGCGATCGAGGTGTCGATCAACTGTCCCGGCATCTGCCGGCGCGCGAGGTACGGAACGATCGGCAGGTCGGAGACGACGACGTCGCCCGGCCGCGTGTGCGTGCGGAGCTGGGTCACGGCCCAACCGATCTCGACCGGCTGCTGCACGACGCTGCCCGCGATCTCGCGCCGGTTGTCGACCATTGCTACGACGACGAGCGCGGCGGCGAGCGCAGGCGCTGCAATGCCGAGCGGGCCGCGAGACACCGCCTCTTGTGCGAAGAGGCCGAGACCGACGCCGGCGGGCAGTGCCAGGGAGACTGCGAGGAAGACGAGGTGATGGTCGCTCAACGGATGCATCGCGAGGATGAACCCGTAGCCGCCGACGATCCAGAGCCAGAGTGCGGCGAGCAGACGGCGGTGCCGTCCCGCAGCGGCGAGGAGCGCCGACGCGATCGCGCCGAAGATGACGAGCCAGCCGAACGGCGTTCGTGGATCGACGAAGGTGGCAGCCCGGTGCAGGTTCGACGTCGCCGTGCTCGTGCCGAGGATTCGCGCGTGCGTGACGAACACGCCGTGCCAGATCTCCGGCAGCGAGCCGTGGTACGCGATGACGATTGCCACGCAAACCGCTGCCGCACCGAGTACCGGCGCGAGCACACGCCGCAGAAGCGGCCCGGTTCCGCACAGGAGCGCGAGCCCGGCGACCGGCAGCGTGGCCGTCGCGCCGGGAAGCTTGACGAGGGTCGACGCGGCCAACACGGCTCCGGAGGCGCACGCGACCCATGGACGGAACCGGCGCTTGTATGCGACGACGGCAAGCGCAACCGCGACGACCGCGAGGGCGGCTGACGCCGGCTCGGACTCGACGAGCGCCGCGAAGCCCGCGAACGGCCGGGCGACGGCCATCACCGCTGCCGCGACGACGCCGGCGGTCGCTCCGCCTGCGAGCCGGCCGCACGCGTATGCCGCGAGGATCGCGAGCAGGGCGACCACCATGAGCCCGGTACGGACTCCCGTGACCGAGTTGCCGAACGGATAGGAGACCGCGACGAGCAGCAGGTACCAGCCCGGCGGCTGGTCGAGGAACACGTCGCGCCCGAGCGCCTGTCCGTGCCGGAGAGCGTCCATGCTGCCGAGGTAGTTGCCCTCGTCGAAGTTCGGATAGGTGTGGAGGTCGCGTGTGTAGACGTACACAGCCGCTGCGACGACGAGCGCCAAAGCTCCCGTCTCGAGGACGAGCGGCACTCGCACGGCATGCGAGATCCGCGGCAGCCGCCCTGCCAGCGCACTCACGGCTCGCGCAACTCGGACGCGCGAACCGGCCGTTGACGGAGTGGCGGCTCGTCGCCGAGGCCGTGCATTTCGCGCACGAGGTAGAGCGGCCGCGCCTTCACCTCGTCGTAGATGCGGCCGACGTACTCGCCGACGACGCCGACGACCATCAGCTGGATCCCGCCGATGAAGGACGTGACGAGGACTATCGTCAGCCAGCCGGGCACGAGGAACGCCCCGAAGAACTTCGAGATCAGCGACGCGATCCCGAAGACGAAGGAGAGCGCCGCGACTACGAAGCCGAGATCGAGGGCGAGGCGAAGCGGTCGCGTCGAGAAACTGACGAGGCCATCGGTTGCGAGGCGGATCATCTTCGCGAGCGTGTACTTCGACCTCCCTGCGAATCGCTCCGGGACGGCGTACGGAACGGCGATCTGGCGGAACCCGAGCCATGCGAACATCCCGCGGACGAAGCGGTTGCGCTCTGGCATCGCGCGAAACGCCTCGATGACACGCCGGTCGGCAAGTCGGAAGTCGCCGGCTGCCGCGGGGATGTCGACGCTCGAGAGCTTGCGCAGCAGGCGGTAGTAGACGCGAGCCGTGTGCCGCTTGAGCCACCCCTCGGGGCGCTCGGTCATGACGCCGTAGACGACGTCGTAGCCCTCGCGCCACCGGGCGGCGAGCTCGGGCAGGAGCTCAGGCGGATGCTGGAGGTCGCCGTCCATGACGATGACGGCGTCACCGCTCGCGAGATCGATGCCCGCCGTGATCGCGAGCTGATGGCCGAAGTTCCGCGCAAGTTGGACGATCTTGAAGCGCGGGTCGCTGCGGTGCAGCTCGAGCATGAGCGGGAAGCTCATGTCGGTGCTGCCGTCATCGACGAACAACACCTCGGCTTCGCCGTCGAGCAGCGAGAAGACTTCTGCGAGCCGGCGCTGGAGCTCATGCAGCGTCTCCTGCTCGTTGTGGATCGGCACGACCACCGAGTAGGTGGGGTTGGGCTCCACGTCAGTGCGTCCTGACGACCATCGGCGGCCCGAGCGAGTAGACGTCGCCGTAGAGGGGGCTGTTGAGCCAGTTCGCGGCGAGGCCGAGCCGGTATGTCCACCTGCCGCGCCCAGGTGTGTCGGTGAACTGCCCGTTGCGGTGCGCGCCGAGATCCTGCATCGCGAGCTCGCAGTCGTCAGGAGCGTGTGTCACAGGAGTGCAGGTCGCGCCGCCGTCCTGCGCGTTGCTCCGCCAGATGCGATAGAAGACCGCGGTCCCGGCAGGCTGTGCGTTCTTCCACGTCAGGTGCACGCGCTTGCCCTCGACTGTTGCGGAGAGGCGAAGCGCCGGATCGATGCTGCGCAGCAGGCCGACGGCCTTGTATGCCTGCGGGTCCGGCCCGCGGAGCGGGCTGGCGGCGGCGACGATCGCGAAGGGATAGAGCGCAAACACGGCCG
>JANMQZ010000182.1:0-2206 GCA_031370755.1 Actinomycetes bacterium | reverse complement strand
CAACGTCGCGCAGGCGTACGACCAGATCCGGCAGATCGGTCGCGCGACCGGACATGAGCCGGTGACGACAAAGCTCGTGCGCTCGATGCAGCGCTCGCTGACCTCGCTCATCCGCAGCGTCCCGAAGAAGTCGCGTCACCTCAAGGTCTACCACGAGCTCGATCCGACGTATTACTCCGCGACGTCGGCGACGTTCATCGGCCGCATCTACCGGCTCTTCGGCTTCCGCAACATCGCGGACGCCGCCGACTCGACGCACTCCGGCTACCCGCAGCTCTCCGCCGAGTACATCCTCGCCTCGAACCCCGACATCGTGGTGCTCGCGGACTCGATCTGCTGCGGCCAGTCGCTCGCAACGTTGTCGGAGCGGCCGGGCTGGAGCGGGATCGCCGCCGTACGGAAGCGCGGCGTCGTCGCGATCGACGACAGCGTGGCGTCGCGCTGGGGGCCGCGCATCGTCCAGTTCGCCCGTGCGGTGGCCACGGTCGCGAAGCGCTCGTAGATGGCCGTCGACTCGGTTCGCGCCCGCACAGGCGCCAGAGTCCGCGCGCGCGGCATCTCGCGCACGTGGCAGCTCTGTGCGGGCGCGTTCCTCGTCGGCTCGCTCCTCGTCGGGCTCGGCGTCGGGCCGATCGGGATCGGCGGGATCGCGATCGTCGAGTCGGCGCTGTCGCACGTCCCGTTCGTGCATGTGCACTCGCCGCTCTCGAGCGTGCAGGAGGCGATCCTCTGGCAGCTGCGGGCGCCGCGCGTCGTGCTCGCCGCGCTCGTCGGCGGCATGCTCGCACTCGCCGGCTCCGCCTACCAGGGCGTGTTCCGGAATCCGCTCGCCGACCCGTATCTGCTCGGCGTCGCGGCCGGCGCCGGCCTCGGCGCGACGATTGCGATCGCGTTCCGTGTCAGCATCGGCACCGGGCAGCTCGTGCCGGTGGCGGCGTTCGCCGGTGGCCTCGTCGCGGTCGCGTTCGCGTACGTGCTCGGCCGCTCGGTCGGCTCCGCGCGCGCGACCGGGGCCCTCGTCCTCGCCGGCGTCACGGTGGCGGCGTTCATGACCGCGCTGCAGACCTTCGTGCAGCAGCAGCGCACGGACACGCTGCGCGACGTCTACGCGTGGCTGCTCGGCGGCTTCTCGACGTCGACCTGGAACGACGTGGCGGTGGTGGCGCCGTACATCGCAGTGAGCGCGCTCGTGCTGATCCTCCACCGGCGCGTCCTCGACGTGTTGAGCCTCGGCGACGACGAGGCGGCGAGCCTCGGGATCAACGTGCGCCGCACGCGGCTGCTCGTCGTTGCGGCTGCGACGATGGGCACGGCTGCGGCGGTCTCGGTGAGCGGGCTGATCGGCTTCGTCGGGATCATCGTCCCGCACACGATCCGCCTGCTCGTCTCGACGAGCTACCGGGCGGTCGTCGTGCTCTCGTTCGTCGTCGGCGGCGGCTTCCTCGTGCTGACGGACGTGCTCGCGCGCACGATCGTCTCGCCGGCGGAGCTCCCGATCGGCGTCGTCACCGCGTTCCTCGGCGCGCCATTCTTCGCCGTCGTGCTGCGCACGTCGAAGTCGATCCGATGATCGAGCTGCGCGATCTCACCGTCCGGTTCGACGGCCACGAGGCGGTGCGCCACGCGTCGTTCGCCGCCGAGTCAGGCGAGTGGGTCGTGCTGATCGGCCCGAACGGCGCCGGCAAGACGAGCGTGCTCCGCGCCATGTGTGGGCTCCTGCCGTTCGAGGGGGAGATCCTCGTCGACGGCCGCGACGTGCGCAGTCTCTCCCGCCGCGAGCTCGCGCGCATCGTCGCGTTCGTGCCGCAGTCGCCGGAAACGCCGCACGAGCTCACCGTCGCGGAGTACGTGCTGCTCGGCCGGACGCCGCACATCGGCTACTTCGCCGCCGAGGGCAGCGCCGACCGCCGTGCCGCGGCGAGCGCGCTCGACCGGCTCGAGCTGAGCCCGTTCGCGGAGCGGCCGCTCGGCTCACTCAGCGGCGGCGAGCTGCAGCGCGTCGTCCTCGCGCGCGCGCTCGCGCAGGAGGCGCCGATCCTCCTGCTCGACGAGCCGACGACGGCTCTCGATCTCGGCCGCCAGCAGCAGGCGCTCGAGCTGATCGACTCGCTGCGCACCGACGGCCTCACCGTCGTCTCGACGATGCACGACCTGACCCTCGCCGGGCAGTACGCCGCGCGCCTCCTGCTGCTCGATCGCGGCGTCG
>JANMQZ010000129.1:0-4463 GCA_031370755.1 Actinomycetes bacterium | reverse complement strand
GCGCGCCCTGACCGAGCAGCCGATGGCGCAGATGAGCGCCCAGCTGCGTCCCGCCCGCCAGGGCCCCCGCGTCCCGCTCGAGGTCGACGAGGCTCCGTACCGCGACATCGGCCGCCCGCTGCTCGACTGCCTGCGCGAGCTGACCGCAGAGGAAGGGACACAGGTCCTCGTCCTCATGCCCGAGCTCGTCACGCGCGGCTGGCGGCGCCTGCTCCACAACCAGCGCGCGCTCTACGTGAAGCGTCTGCTGCTGTTCGAGCCGAACGTCGTCCTCGCTGCGGTGCCGTACCAGCTCCTCCGGTAGCGGTCCGCAGCGGCAACTAGAGTCCGCGCGTGGCCAGGCGGCGCCGGCAGGCCCACGAGCTCGAACGCGTTCTCGGGGCGAACGCTCTCTTTGCGACCGCCTACGGCAACGTCGGCTCGTCGATCTATTACGCCCTCGGCCTGACTGCGGGCATCGCGCTCGGCCTCACGCCGCTCGTCTTCATCATCAGCGGCCTCATCTTCGCCGCGACCGCAGCGACGTACGCCGAGGGAACGGTGCGCTATCCCGAGGCGGGCGGCTCCGCATCGTTCGCGCGGCATGCGTTCAACGAGCTCGTCTCGTTCGGAGCGGCGTGGGCGCAGATGCTCAACTACGTGATCACCGTCGCCATCTCGGTGATCTTCGTGCCGCACTATCTCTCGATCTTCTGGGAACCGCTGCGAACGACGCCGTGGGACGTGATCGTCGGCATCGCCTTCACGTGGCTGCTCGTCGGCCTGAACATCGTCGGCATCCAGGAGGCTGCGAAGCTCAACATCCTGCTCGCCGTGCTCGACTTCGCGACGCAGCTGCTGCTCGTGGCGATCGGCTTCTTCCTCATCTTCTCGCCGCACGTCCTCTCGACGAACATCCACTTCGGAACCGCGCCGACCTGGTCGAACTTCGCGCTCGCGATTCCGGTCGCGATGATCGCGTACACCGGCATCGAGACCGTGTCGAACCTCGCGGAGGAGGCACGCGACCCGTTGCGCTCGATCCCGAAGGCGATCTCGTGGGTCGCGGTGGCCGTGTTCGCCATCTACTTCACGCTGCCCTGGATCGCGCTCTCCGCGATGCCCGTCGTGAAGGAGGGCGGCAAGTACGTCACGCAGCTCGGCCAAGGCCCGCCTCACGGGTTCAAGAACGATCCGGTGCTCGGTCTCGTCGAGAACCTCGGCATCCACGGCGCCCTGCTCTCGGGAGCGAAGGTCTACGTCGGCGTGCTCGCCGCGACGATCCTCTTCATCGCGACGAACGCGGGGATCATCGGCGCCTCGCGCATCACCTATTCGATGGCGACGTACCGGCAGCTGCCGCAGGTGTTTCGCCGGCTGCACCCGAAGCTGAAGACACCGTGGCTCTCGCTGCTCGTCTTCGCGGGCATCGCGCCGACGCTCTTCCTGCTCTCGGGCCAGGTCGACTTCCTCGGCCGCATGTACGCCTTCGGCGCGATGCTCTCGTTCACGATCGCGCACGTCGCGGTTGTGGCGCTCCGCGTGCGCAGGCGCGACGAGGAGCTGCCGTGGCGCGCCCGGCCGAATCTGACGATCCGCGGCATCAACTGGCCGATCTTCGCGATCGTCGGCGGCCTCGGCACCGGCGCCGCCTGGCTCGTCGTCGTCGTGCAGGACGCGCCGACGCGCTACGCCGGCCTCGCCTGGCTGATCGGTGGGTTCGTGTTCTATCCGCTCTACCGCCGCAAGCTCGGCGAGCCGCTCCGCAAGACGGTTCGCGCCCCCGTCGTGATCATGGCGGCGCAGCTCGAGTATCGGAACATCCTCGTGCCGGTCGCGCCCGGGTATCCGTCCGACGAGGCGATGGACGTCGCCTGCCGCCTTGCCCGCGAGCGCGGCGCCCGGATCGTCGCGATGACGGTGATCCACGTGCCGCTCGAGCTGCCGCTCGACGCCTACCTGCCCGACGAGGTGCAGGAGGCGAACGAGCAGCTCGACGAGGCGCGGGCTATCGGCGAGTCGTACGGCGTCAACGTGATCGCGCGCATCGTGCGCGCACGCAACTCGGGTCGCGCGATCGTCGACGAGGCGACGCGCCGCAGCGCAGAGATCATCGTCATGGGCGGCCCGCGCCGGGTTCGCCTCGCCACCGGCCGGCGGGCGATCTTCGGCGACACGGTCGACTTCGTGTTGAAGCACGCGCCGATTCGCGTGATGGTGGCGGCCGGGAGGGCCGCCGAGTGAAGCGCCTCGCTCTGCTCGGAGTCGTGCTCGCAGCGCTCGCATCCGCCGGCAGCGGAACAGCGGGGCGGCCGGGCTTCAGCGCGCACGTCGACAACGCCTGGTTCCCGCTCCGTCCCGGCACCGTGTACCGCTACCGGGGCGTGAAGGACGGGAAGCCGTCGCGCGAGACGCTTACGGTCACGAGGCGAACGGCGGTGATCGACGGCGCACCATGTGTCGTGATCGACGACAAGGTCTACGTGAGCGGCTATCTCGAAGAACGAACGACCGATTGGTACAGCCAGGACGCGAAGGGCAACGTGTGGTACTTCGGCGAGAACACCGCCGAGCTCGACCGCCATGGGCGCGTGCTGAGCACGAGCGGGACGTGGCGCGCCGGCCGCGACGGCGCGAAACCGGGGATCTTCATGTTCGCGCGGCCGCGCGTCGGCCAGAGCGCGCGGCAGGAGTTTTACAAGGGCCAGGCGGAGGATCACTTCTCCGTCGTCTCGCTGCATGCGACCGTCCGCGTTCCCTGGGGGCACTCGTCGGCGGCGCTCCTGACGAAAGAGTGGACGCCGCTCGAGCCCGGGGTTGTCGACCACAAGTTCTACGTCCGCGGCATCGGCACCGTGCTGGAGCAGACCGTCAAGGGCGGCAACGAGCGCAACGAGCTGATCTCGGTGTCGCGGTGAATCCGCTCTACCGGCGCTCGGTGACGATTGTGATGGCCGTCGTGGTCTTTGTCGGCTTCGCGCTGCTCGTCCAGACCGCGCGTCACGGCGGCGGCACGGTCGGCTTCGTGGTCGGTGCTCTCTTCATCGCGCTCGGAACGGCGCGCATCTATCTCCTGAGGCGGAAGTAGTGGCGCGGAAGCTGCCGCAGCTCCAACGGGTCCTCGACGCGCCGGCGCTCGCCTCGGTCGCGTACGGCGAGATCGCGTCGTCGCTCTACTTTGCACTCGGCGTGATCGCGCTCTACGCGCTCGGGTTCACGCCGCTTGTGCTCGGGGTCGTCGGGATGCTCTTCCTGATCGTCGCGCTGTCGTATGCGGAGGGCACTGCGTCGATCCGCGAGACGGGCGGCGCTGCGACGTTCGTCCGCTTCGCCTTCAACGATCTCGCCGGCTTCCTCACGGGCTGGGTGCTTTTCCTCGACTACCTGATCGTGATCGCGCTGTCGGCTCTCTTCGTGCCGCACTACCTCGGGCTCGCGCTTGGCATCGACTCGATCGCCCGTCGTCCCGGTGACGTGATCGCCGCCTGCGTCGTGATCGCGGGCGTCGCCGGCGTCCGGCTCTTCCGCCGGACGCGGCTCTACACGTTCGGCATCGGCGTGTCGATCCTCGATCTGGGAACACAGCTTCTGCTCGTCGGCGGCGGGATGGCGCTCCTCTTCTCGCCGAGCGCCCTGACGCGCGGTCTCTCGTTCGGTACGCATCCGTCCTGGCACGACATCGCGTTTGCAATCCCGCTCGCGATGCTTGCATACACCGGTCTCGAGACAGTTGCGAACTACGCGGAAGAGGCGCGGCGCCCGGGGCGCGACCTGCCGCGAAGCCTCTTCAGCGCGATCTCGCTCGTTGTCGTCATCTACATCCTGCTCGCGCTCGTCGGCCTCTCTGCGTTTCCGTCGGAGGGCGGTACGACCGCACTCGGCACCGACTGGCTGCGCGCACCACTGATGGGCATCGTCTTCGCGCTGCAGTCGCATCTTCCGCACGCGCTCGGTCAGGCGTTACGCGTGTACGTCGGCCTCACCGGCGCGCTCGTGCTGCTCGTGGCTATGACGACGTCGATCTCCGGCTTCGGTCGTCTCGCGTACTCGCTCGGCGAGCACGGGCAGCTCCCCGCGGTGTTCGGGCGCCTCAACCGGCGGACGCTCGTCTCGCCGGCGTCCGTCGTCGCTGCCGGGACGATCGCGATCGCGCTCATCGTCGGCACGTCCTTCACGCGCTCGGTCACGTTCCTCGCGAGCCTCTTCAGCTTCGGCGTGCTGCTGGCGTTCACGGCCGCGCAGCTCGCGGTGATCCGCCTGCGCATGACAAAGCCGGAGCTGCGCCGGCCGTTCCGTGTCCCGCTCGGCATTCGCGTGCGCGGCACCACGATTCCGCTCCCGTCCGTCTTCGGCGCCTTGTGCACGGCTGCGATCTTCGTGATCGCGATCGTCACGCATCCGGGCGCGCGCTACGGCGGCCCCGCCTGGCTCGTCGCGGGGCTCGTCGTCTACGTGATGGTGCGACGCGGCCGCGGCGCCGGTCT
>JANMQZ010000042.1:0-9260 GCA_031370755.1 Actinomycetes bacterium | reverse complement strand
GCGCTGGGCGCCGCGTTGCCGCGTCCTCAGTCGCGCCGCTAGTACCACTAGCGACGCTCCCTGCGTCCTTGCACCGCGACGCCCAGCGCACCCCGGCGACGAGCGACCCCCCGCCAGGGACACCTAGCTACCGTGGCCCGGTGGCCCAGCACCGGCGCCAAAAGCGACCCAGCCGCTCCGTGCGGCACTCTCATCGGCCGCAGCCGAAGCGGAAGGCGATCTCCGACCTGACCGTCCGGCTGCCCGAGCGCACGGTCGAGCCGGAGACGGTGATCGCGCACCTCGGGCCGACGAACTCAGGCAAGACCCACGACGCGCTGCGGTTCCTCGTCGAGAACGGGCGCGGCGTCTACGCGGCCCCGCTCCGCATGCTCGCGCAGGAGGCGCACCGGCGCCTCGCGGAGGAGCTCGGCGACGGCGTCGGCCTCGTCACCGGCGAGGAGCGCGTGAACCCCGACGCGCCGATCATCTGCTGCACCGCGGAGATGGCGCCGATGCGCGGCGAGACGCTCGTGCTCGACGAGGTGCAGTGGGCCGAGGACGAGGAGCGCGGGTCGGCGTGGACGCGGCTCATGCTCGGCGGCGAGTACCGCAACATCCTGCTGCTCGGCGCGGTCGAGGCATTGCCGCTCGTCGAGCACGCGTTCCCGCAGGTCGACGTGCGCTTCTTCGAGCGCAAGGCGCCGCTCGAGTGGTTCGGCAAGCGCGGTATCGCCGGGCTTTCCCCCGGCACGGTCGTCGTCGCGTTCAGCCGGCGCGCGGTGATCGGGCTCGCGGGCGAGCTGAACGCGCTCCATCCCGGCCGCGTCGCCGTGCTCTACGGCGCGATGCCGCTCGCGTCGCGCCGCGAGGAGATCGACCGCTTCCTGTCGGGCGCCGCCGAAGTGTGCGCCTCGACGGACGTGCTCGGGCACGGCGTCAACCTGCCGTGCGAGACGCTGCTCTTCGCGGAGACCGAGAAGTTCGACGGGCGCGAGCGGCGCGACCTCGAGCCGTGGGAGATTGCGCAGATCGCCGGCCGCGCCGGGCGCTTCGGCTTCCACGAGCGCGGCCACGTCGGGGTGCTCACCGGCGTTCCGTGGGCGCATCCGAGCCCGGAGCTGGTGCAAGCGGCGCTGACGCCGCACGTCGAGCTGCCCGGCGGGCACTGGGGCTACCGCGTCGTCGACACCGGGCGCCTGCGTCCGCAGCTCGCGGATCTGAACGTAACGAGCGTCGACGAGCTCGAGCCGGCGCTCCACGCGTGGCGGCACGCGGCGCTGCGCTTCTGGAGCGACGAGGGCTGGCTCACGGTCGAGTCGATCGCGCCGCTCCTCGCGCGTCTCGATGCCGTGCGGGAGGCGCTGCACCACGCACGTCGCCGGCTCGAGCTTCCCGACGTCTGGAAGCTGATGCAGTCCCCGATCGACGACGACGGCCTCGAGCTCCTCGGCACGCTCGCGTGCGCGGTTGCGGGCGACACGCCGCAGCGCACGGTCATCTCGTGGCTGCTCGATCCGGGGCGGCTCCAGCGTGCCAGCCTGCTCGAAGCCGAACAGGCAGCGCGCGAGGCGTCGATCCTCCGCTGGTTTGCGCTTCAGTACCCGGGCGTTGCCGGCGTCACGATCGAGAAGGCGGCCGCGCTCGAAGAGGCCGCCGCCGCGCGCGTCGTGCATGAGCTGCGTGTCGAGATCGACGACCCGACGATTGGCCGCTGTCGCGCCTGCGGCTCCCGCACGGCACCGTGGGCGACGCTCTGCGACCGCTGCTTCATGGCGCGCGGCTACAAGGCGCGCCGCTAACTCGCTCGCGGCACTTGACACAAGCGGCGGAAGCGGGATAATCGCCGGGACGACCGGGGGGAGAAGGAGGCCAGCAAGGGTCCGGTCAAGGAAGTCGCATGGATCGCGTGTCGAGGCTCCGTTGTGGAAGGCGGGCGTAGACGTGTCGGGCGCGGGCTGAAAGTGCGGCTCATCACCGTGGCTACAGATGTCACTCGCGACGTGCTGGGAGATCTTGCTCTTGGTGGATGCGTGCGACTCCCCTGACCGGGCTCTTAGGGCAATGGCAGACGACGTTCTCACCCGGAAACGCTTCGTGACGGCAGGCGCGGCTGCACTCGGTGCTGCCGCAGTCCCGGCTGTCGCTCGCGGCGGGCTCGCCGCGGCGAAGACGCAGCCGGTCTACAAGCTCGTGCGGAACGGCCACACGTGCAAGTCGTGCCTCAAGCACGATGCGAGCTCGCTCTTCCCGAGCGCGAAGGCGGCGAACGGCAACCGCGCGCACATCGGCTGCAACTGCAGGATCGTCGCCGGCACGCTCGAGTTCGGCACCTACGTCGCGCTCTTCGGGAACCCGAAGCGCAACGAGAGCTTCCGCGCCGATCTACGTTCCGCGCGGACGCGGGCCGTGCTCAAGAACCACGCGCCGGTCTTCCCGAAGAGCTAACGCAGCACGAGCTGCGTGCAGCGGAAGAGCGCCATCGCGCGCCCGTCCTCGTCGCTGACCGTCGCGTCCCAGAGCTGCGTCGTGCGGCCACTGTGCGCGAGCCTCGCCTCGCACGTGATCGTGCCCTTGAGCGCGGTGCGCAGGAAGTTCGTCTTCAGCTCGATCGTCGTGAACCCGATGCCGCCCTCCGGCAGGCTGAGGATGGAGCCGTAGCCGCAGGCCGTGTCGGCGAGACCGACGACGGCGCCCGCGTGGAGGAAGCCGTTCGGCGCGAGGTGCTTCTCCTGCACCGCGAGGCGTGCCTGGACGACGCCGTCCGCGATCTCCAGCACCTCGATCCCGAGCATTCCCGGGAAGAGGCTCGCGCCCGCCTCGTTCAGCTGTGCGAGCGTGAGCTCCACGCGCTCGACCCTACACTTCGCCCCAATGGCCAAGCCGCAGGGAGAAAAGCTGATCGTCGAGAACCGCCGCGCGCGGCACGACTTCCACCTCCTCGACCGGGTCGAGGCCGGCGTCGTACTGGCCGGGACCGAAGTGAAGGCGCTCCGCGACGGCAAGTCGACGCTCCAGCAGGCGTACGCCGAGGTGCGCGACGGCGAAATGTGGCTCGTCGGCCTCCACATCCCGGAATACGGGGCCGGCAACCGCGCGAACCACGAGCCCGACCGGCCGCGGAAGCTGCTGCTGCACCGGCGCGAGATCGACCGGCTCTACGCCCAGGTGCGGAAGAAGGGCTTCACGCTCATCCCGACCCGGCTCTACTTCAAGGACGGCCGCGTCAAGGCGGAGATCGCGGTCGGGCGCGGTAAGGAGCTGCGCGACAAGCGCCGCTCGATCGCCGACCGCGACGCGAAGCGCCAGCTCGACCGCGAGCTCAAGTTGCGGCGCTAGACAGGTTATGCTCGCGCCGAGGGCGGCCTGCCGCGCCGCCACGGTGCGAAAGGAGGCGACGCTGTGAGGAACGTCTCGCTCACGGTGAACGATGTCCTGTTCGAGCTCGAGCTCGACCCACGGGAGCTGCTCGTCCACGTCCTGCGCGAACGGCTCGACCTGACCGGGACCGTCGTCGGCTGCGACACGTCGTCCTGCGGTGCGTGCACCGTGCTGCTCGACGGTGAGTCGGTCAAGTCGTGCACGGTGCTCGGCGTTCAAGCCGACGGGCACGCGATCACGACAATCGAAGGGCTCGCCGAGAGCGGCGAGCTCAACGCGCTCCAGGAGAGCTTCCACGAACACCACGCGCTCCAGTGCGGCTACTGCACGAGCGGCATGGTGCTCGCCGCGACGAGCCTGCTCGCGGAGAACCCGTCGCCGACCGAGGCAGAGATCCGCCACGCGCTCGAGGGAAACATCTGCCGTTGCACCGGCTACCAGAACATCGTCGACGCGATCGGCGCGGTGGCACGATGAGCGCGGTCGAGGTAGGTCGTGCGATCGGCGCCCGCGTCGAGCGCAAAGAGGACGGCAAGCTTCTCCAGGGCCAGGCGCAGTGGGTCGACAACATGCACGTGCCGGGAATGGTGTTTCTCGGCATCGTGCGGAGCCCCTACGCGCACGCCCGGATCACGAAGGTGAACGTGTCGCCGGCGCTCGCGCACGCAGGCGTTGTTGCGGCGTGGTCGGGGGACGATCTCGCGGACGAATGGCAGGGGTCGCTGCCGTGCGCGTGGATCCCGACCGAGGACACGAACGCGCCGGGGCACAAGCCGGTTGCGACCGACAAGGTGCGCTACGTCGGCGATGCGGTCGCGGTGATCGCGGCGACGAGCCGCGGCGCGGCTGAGGATGCGGCCGAGCTCGTCGAGGTCGAGTACGACGTGCTGCCCGCGGTCGTCGACGTCGAGGCGGCGCTCGCCGACGGTGCGCCGATCGTGCACGAGGAGTTCGGCACGAACCGCTGCTACACCTGGAATCTCGATGCCGGCGAGGTCGACCGGCTCTTCGCCGAGGCCGCGGTCACGGTCAGCGAGCGCTACATCCAGAACCGGCTGATCCCGAACGCGATCGAGCCGCGCGCGGTGTTCGTCACGCCGGTTCCCGCGACGGGCGAATTCACGCTCTGGTCGACGACGCAGGTTCCGCACATCGCGCGCATCACGCTGAGCGGCGTCACCGGCATCCCGGAGGCGAAGCTGCGCGTGATCGCCCCCGACGTCGGCGGCGGCTTCGGCTCGAAGCTGAACGTGTACGCCGAGGAGGCGCTCGGCCTCGCGATCGCGCGGCGGCTCGACCGGGCGGTCAAGTGGACGGAGACGCGGAGTGAGGGCTACGTCTCGACGATCCACGGCCGCGATCAGGTGCAGGAGATCGAGCTCGCGGCGACGGCCGAGGGGAAGATCACGGCCGTCCGCGTGAAGCTGATCGCGGCGATGGGCGCGTACCTCCAGCTCGTCACGCCGGGTGTGCCGCTGCTCGGCGCGTGGCTCTACGCCGGCTGCTACGGCGTCGAGGGCTACAGCTTCGAGTGCACCGGCGTGTTCACGAACACGGTGCCGACCGATGCGTACCGCGGCGCGGGGCGCCCGGAGGCGACATACGCGATCGAGCGCGCTGTCGACGCGCTCGCGCGCAAGCTGGGCAAGGACCCGGTCGAGGTGCGCCGCACGAACTTCATCCGCGGCTTCCCGGCCGCGATCGCGTCGGGATTGACAATCGACTCCGGCGACTTCGACGCGTGTCTCGACGTCGCGCTCGAGCAGTCCGGCTACGACGACATCCGGGCGGAGCAGCGTGCGCGTCGTGCGTCGGGCGATGCGAAACGGCTCGGGATCGGCCTCTCGACGTACGTCGAGATGTGCGGGCTCGCGCCGTCGGCGATTCTCGGTGCGATCCGCTACTCGGCGGGCGGCTGGGAGGCGGCGACGATCCGCTGCCTGCCGACCGGCACGGTGCAGGTGCTGACCGGATCGACGCCGCACGGCCAGGGTCACGAGACGTCGTGGTCGCAGATCGTGGCCGACACGCTCGGTTACGGCATCGACGAGGTCGAGGTGCTGCACGGCGACACCGCCGTCGTCCCGCTCGGGATGGACACGTACGGCAGCCGCAGCCTCGCAGTCGGCGGTGTCGCTCTGTACTACGCCGCCGAGAAGATCGCCGCGAAGGCGAAGACGATCGCCGCGCACCTGATGGGCGTGGACGAGGCGCAGGTCGAGCACGTGCGCGGCACCTTCAGCGGGCCGGAGTCGTCGCTCACACTGAAGGAGGTCGCGTTCGCGGCGTGGACAGCGCACAACCTGCCTGAGGGAATGGAGCCGGGCATGGAGGCGACCTACGTCTACGACCCGCCGAACTTCTCGTGGCCGTCGGGCGCGCACGTCGCGATCGTCGAGGTCGATGTCGAGACCGGCGCGGTCGAGCTTCTGCGCTACATCGCCGTCGACGACGTGGGCACCGTCGTCAACCCGATGATCGTCGAGGGGCAGATCCACGGCGGTCTCGCTCAAGGCGTCGCGCAGGCGTTGTACGAGGAGGCGATCTACGACGACGACGGCAATCTCCTGACGGGGAACATGGTCACGTATCTCGTCCCGTCGGCGGCGGAGTTCCCGCGCTGGGAGCTCCATCGCACGGAGACGCCGAGCCCGACGAACCCGCTCGGCGTCAAGGGCGTGGGGGAGACCGGTGCGATCGCGTCGCCCGCGGCCGTGATGAACGCGGTCGTCGACGCTCTCGCGGCGGACGGCGTCACCGACATCGCGATGCCCGCGACGCCGGAGCGAGTATGGCGTGCGCTGAAGGAGGTGCGGCGATGATTCCCGCTCCGTTCGACTACGAGGTCGCCGGATCGGTGGACGAGGCGGTGTCGCTGCTCGAGAGCCGCGAGGACTCGAAGCTGCTCGCGGGCGGGCACTCGCTGCTGCCGCTGTTGCGGCTGCGGTTCGCGCGGCCGTCGCTGCTCGTCGACATCGGCCGGATCGGCGAGCTGTCGTACGTGCGTGACGCCGGCTCGTCGATCGCGATCGGCGCGCTGACGCGACACCACGACGTCGCGACCGCGGCGCTCCTGCAAGAGCACAACCCGCTTGTCGCGTATGCAGCCGCACTGATCGGCGATCCGCAGGTGCGGCATCGCGGCACGATCGGCGGCTCGCTCGCGCACGGCGATCCCGCGTCGGACATGCCCGCCGTCGTGCTCGCGCTCGATGCGGAGATCGATATCGCAGGCCGTGATGGCCTGCGGACGGTCGGGGCGCGTGACTTCTTCCAGGGCGTGTTCGAGACGGCCGTCGGGGCGCAGGAGCTCGTGACGGAAGTGCGCGTGCCGAAGCTGACAGGCGATCATGTCTGGAGCTACCTGAAGTTCCGGCGGCGGGCGCAGGACTGGGCGACGGTCGGCGTCGCGGCGGTCGCGCGGCGCTCGAACGGCGGCGTCGCCGAGCCGGCGATCTCGCTCGTCAGCATGGGCGCGACGCCGCTGCGCGCAGGAGCCGCGGAGGCGGCCTGGGCGGCCGGTTCCGACCCCGGGGCGGTTGCCGGCGAAGGGACGGAGCCGCCGAGCGACACGAACGGCAGCGCCGAGTACCGGAGCCATCTCGTGCAAGTCCTCGTGCGGCGGGCGGTGGAGGAGGCGAACGCGCGCTAGGTCGCTCTTGTTCTGTGCCGTGCTCGTCGTCGTGTGCGAGGGCAGCGCACTCGCTGTGCCCGCGCGCCCGGACCTCGTCGAGACGGCGATCGCGGTCTCGCAGCACGGTGCAACGGTGTCCGTCACCGATGTCGTCCGGAACCGCGGCGCAGCGACCGCGCTTCGGTCGAGCATCGTGTTCACGGTCAATGGCGTCCGGCTCGGCGCGCGCACCGTCGCGCCGCTCCGGCCCGGCGCGGCCTCTCGCGGCTTGGTGAAGCTGACCGTTCCGGCGTCGGTCACGCCGGGCTCGTACCGGCTACGTGCATGCGCCGACGCGTCGCATCGGGTCGTCGAAGCGAACGAGCGGAACAACTGCCTGGCGACGGCGGGCACGATCGACGTGGTCGATCGAACGCCTCCGGTCTTTGCCGGTCTTGTGTCTGCGGTCACCTGTATCCCAGGCCCTTCCGGCGGTCCCACGCGGTTGAGCAGTTACCGGCTCACGTGGTCTGCGGGGAGCGACAACGCAACTCCCGCGGCCGCCCTCGCGTACGACATCTACATGGCTAACAACCCGGGCGGCGAGGACTTCTCCGCGCCGACGTACACGGCCGATGCGGGCGCGACGGCGTTTTCGACGCCGCCTCTACCGGACGATCGGGCGTATTACTTCGTCGTGCGGACGCGCGACCGGGCGGGGAACGAGGATCGCGGGACAGTCGAGCGTCGCGGCACGAACCTCTGTCTCTAACGCGCTCGCCGTCGCCGGAGATCGCGGCTAGAATCTGAGACGAACGAACATACGGGGGCGACCTGGTTTCGACGTGGTCGATTCATCCGGATGAGTTGCAAGCCGAGGTCGCCGGTTGGCCTCGTAAATCCACCGGCACCAATCAAATGCGAATCCTCGTGATCTCGCACTCGCTGCCTAAGTTCACTTAGACCAGCGACAGCCCGTCGAGTTGGGCCCGTGACTCGACCCGCTGCTAACTAACGGGCTCGGCGCCGAAGAAGAGCCAATCGTCGGAGGCGCGACACTTAAGGATGGCTGGCTCGTCGGTAGGGCGGTGGCACTCCGGCCGGCGAGCGAGATGTAAGTGCCGCCTATGCTTGTAGACGCTCAGCCGGTGCGGCTGCGGACGCGGGTTCAATTCCCGCCGCCTCCACTAAACGGTTTCGAGGGTACTTGAGGGTTGCAGCATCGAGCGTCGTCCAATCGGGCGACGCTTGTGCGTTGCGCGTGCGTTGTGGCGCTGCGTGAAGGCTCCTAGACTGTACGCGTGGTCACGTGCGCCGTGTGCGGGTATGCGGCCGGCGGCGAGTTCCGGTTCTGTCCCGAGTGTGGCGCGCGGGCAGGTCCCGTTGTTCGTGAGCGGCGCAAAATTGTGACGCTCGTGTTCTGCGACGTTGTCGGCTACACGGCGCTCGGCGAGGAGCTCGATCCGGAGGCGCTGGGCGAGTTACAGGGGCGTTACTTCGATCGCATGAGGTCGGCCGTCGAGCGGCACGGGGGCACGGTCGACAAGTTCATCGGCGACGCGGTGATGGCCGTCTTCGGGCTTCCGGTTCTGCATGAGGATGACGCGTTACGCGCGCTGCGCGCGGCCGTGGAAATGCGCGCAGATCTCTCGATGCTCGGCCTCGAGGGACGGATCGGCGTGAACAGCGGTGAAGTGGTGACGGGCACGACCGATCGATTGGTGACGGGCGACCCTGTCAACGTCGCCGCGCGACTCCAGCAGTCCGCTCGGCCCGGGGAGATCCTGCTCGGGGAGACGACGCTGCGTCTGGCAGCCGACGCTGTCGAGGTGACGCCGCTCGAGCCGTTCGTGCTGAAGGGGAAGCGGGAGCGCGTTTCCGCCTGGCGGCTTCTCTCAGTCTTGACGCCCTCGGATCGGCCCCGAGATCGGCCGCTCGTCGGGCGAGCACAGGAGCTCGAGGCGTTGCGGGAGGCGTGGAGGCACGTCCAAGGCGTCCCGAGATGCGAGCTGGTCACGGTCGTTGGCTCAGCGGGGGTCGGCAAGTCCCGTCTCGTCGCTGAGTTCGTGGACCAAGCCGGCGCGGACGTGGTTCGCGGCCGCTGCCTCTCCTACGGCGAGGGGATCACGTACTGGCCGGTTGTCGAGGTGGTAAAACAGCTCGGCTCGCGGCGGGCGAGGCTCGCACTTGATGCCGACGCCCAAGCCGCACTCGCGGGGCTCATTGAAGGGGACGGGACATCGTCCACTGACGAGATCGCTCGGGCGTTTCGCAAGCTGCTCGAGGC
>JANMQZ010000048.1:0-10496 GCA_031370755.1 Actinomycetes bacterium | reverse complement strand
TCTTCGTCACGCTGGCCGCGTGCGTGCTCACGTGGTTCATCGTGGCGCCGCACCTGTCGCCCGTCGGGCTGTGGCCGGCGATCGTGATCGTCTCAGTCGCGGTGATGCCGTTGACGCTGCTGCTCGTCCTGCTGGCGCTGCCGCTCTGGTCGCAGCGGTGGCTGCTCATCCCCGCGACGATCACGTTCGCGCTGCTCGCGCTCGTGTTCAGCCTCCTCGACTGGGGGCTGCCGGCGAACTTCGCGAAGCTGTGGGCCGCGGTGTTCGCGGGCTGGTCGTTCCTCCTGCTCTTCGAGCAGCTTTCGTGGGTCGTGATCGTCGCGCTCGTCATCCCCGCGGTCGACGCGATCTCCGTCTGGCGCGGCCCGACGAAGGCGATCACTGCCAACCACTTCGAGGTGTACACGGCGGTCGCGATCGCGTTTCTCGTCCCGGGCGGCGGCGCGGCGTACCTCGGGCCGCCCGACGTGCTCTTCTACGCGCTCTTCCTCGCCGCCGCTGCACGCTGGAACCTCCGCGTCTTCTGGACGTGGTTCGCGATGACGTTCATGTACAGCTTCACCGTCGTGTTCGCGAACGCGCTCGACGTCGGCGGCCTGCCCGCGCTGCCGTTCCTCTCCTTCGGCTTCCTCGTCGCGAACGCGGATCTCCTCTGGGCTATGCGCCGGTCGGCGGGTTCGTCGGGGTCGGCGTCACCTTCTTCCTCGGGTGACGACCCGGCGTCGAGCTGACCGACGTCTCGCCGATCGAGAACGGCGACCGGAACGACGCGATCACCGAGAGCACGATCGCCGTCGACACAGCGAACCAGCCCGCCGCAGAGTCGTAGCCGCGGAGGACCATGAGGAAGCCGAGCCCGATCGCGGCGAAGCCGAGAGTCCAGGCCGGCATCTGCTGCCACATGTGAAACCGCTTCGTCGCACCCGTCACCTGCACGTGCAGGTTGGCGCTGTCGTCGATCTCCGCCGGATCGACCTTCGTCCGGGCCGCAACCGGAGCGCTGTCGTTACGCATCGCGCCCTCCGTGTCTCCCGAATTGACGTGCGGAGCCTACCAAGACCCGAACCTGGTTTAAACCAGGTTCGGGTCGTCAGGAACCCTCAAGCAGCGCCACGCACTCGACGTGCGGCGTATGCGGGAACATGTCGACCGGCCGGGCCCACTTGAGCTCGTACCCGTACTCGTCCTGGAGCAGCTTCACGTCCGAGGCGAGGGTCGTCGGGTTGCACGAGACGTAGACGAGGCGCGGCGCGCCGATCTCGCCGAGCCGCCGCAGCGCCTTGCCGGCGAGGCCCGCACGCGGCGGGTCGACGACGACGACGTCCGGCTGGCCCGAGCGGTCGAGCAGCTCCAGCGTCACCTGGCCGACGTTGCCCGCGAAGAAGGCGGCGTTCGAGATGTTGTTCAGCTCGGCGTTCTCGAGCGCGCAGGCGACGGACTCCTCCGAGACCTCGATCCCCCACACCGTGAGCGCCTGCGACGCCATCGAGAGCCCGATCGTGCCGATGCCGCAGTAGAGATCCCAGACCGTCTCGCCGCCCGTCAGCTGCGCGGCCTCGCGCGCGAGCGCGTAGAGCTTCTCGGCCATGGCGGTGTTCGTCTGGAGGAACGCATTCGGCCGCACACGGAAGCGCAGGCCGCCGAGCTCCTCTTCGATCCACTCGTCGCCCCAGAGAAGCTGCGTCGGCAGGTTCGTCACCTCCGCGAGGGAGTCGTTCACGGCCCAGTGCACCGAGCGAACCTCGGGGAAGCGGCGGAGGACGTCGACGAGATAGCCGTGCTCGAACTTGTCGCCCTTCGCGGTCACGAGCTGGACGAGCGCCTGGCCGGTGTTCCGCGCCTCGCGGATAATCAGGTGGCGGAGGTAGCCGGTGGCGTCCTCCTGCGAGTACGCCTCGAGGCCCTCCTCGCGCGCCCAGTCCCGAACCGCGTCGCGAATCCCGTTGCCGAGGTCGGTCGTGAGCCAGCACTTCTCGATGTCGAGCACCTCGTCCCAGCGCCCGGCGCGGTGCAGGCCGAGCGCGAGCCCCGACTCGGTGCGCGCGAACGAGTACTCCATCTTGTTGCGGTAGTGGAAGATCTCCGGCTCGCACGGGACGATCTCCTCGAGCGGCGGCTCCGCGATCTTTGCGAGACGCTGGAACGCGTCGCGCACCTGCGAGTGCTTCTGTGCGAGCTGGGCCGTGTACTCGAGATCCTGGAAGCGGCAACCGCCGCACTCCGGGAAGTGCGCGCACGGCGCCTCGACGCGCGCCGGGCCGGGCCGCACGACCTCGGTCGCGAGCGCCTCCGCGTGCGATCGCTTGACCTTCGTTACGCGCGCGCGGACGCGGTCGCCCGGCAGGCCGTGGCGGACGAAGACGACGAAGCCGTTCAGCCGCGCGACGCCGTTGCCGCCGTACGCGAGCGACTCGACGTCGAGCTCGAGCTCCTCATCCTTGTGTACCGGCGCAGCCACCGGGCCACAGTAACTACCGGAACTTCGGATGCAGCGGCAGCAGGAGCGGCGCTCGCAGCGACTGCGAGAAATTGAAGTCCTTCTGCAGGTTGCCGAGGATCCTCGCCCGCTCCCGCACGTCGGGCCTCGGATCGGGGCGGCCGTCGGTTTTCGGGTCGAGCCGCTGCCCGTGGAGGAAGTCGTCCTCGATGAACTTCAGGTACGCGTCGAAGCTCAGCACCTGGTGGTCGATATATCCGCGCTTCGCGTAGGGGCTGATCACGAGCGCCGGCACGCGCATGCCGTAGCCGTTCTTGTCGACGACCGGCGGCTTCACGTGGTCGTAGAAGCCGCCCCAGTCGTCCCAGGCGAGGAAGATCGCCGTCGACTTCCAGTCGGGACTGCGCATCACTTCGTCGATCACGCTCGTCACGAACGTCTGGCCGCGCGAGACGAGCGCGGGCGGATGCTCGCTGACGGCATCGGCCGGCGTGACCCAGGAAACCGCCGGAAGCGTCCCGCCCCGCGCTGCGGTGAGGAAGTCCTCGAACGGCGCGACGTCCTCGCGCTGGCCGTCCTGCTTGACCGTGTCGAACCACGGCAGCGGGTTCCAGATGCCGGGCGTCTTCGCGTTCTGCTTGATCTGCTTGCAGAACATCGCGCCGTCGGAGCAGTCGGGCTGCGCGCCCTTGAAGACGTAGTAGCGCCACGACACGTGGGCGCGGTGCAGCAGATAGGTCAGATCGGTCCACGCATAGTCGGGCATCGCACCGGTCGTGTTCTGCGGCTCGCCGGGCGGCGATCCGGGCGCCTGGATCGCGTTCACGCAGCTCGTCGGGTCGCCGGGGCGTGCGCACTTCGCCGACCAGCCGGAGACGAGGTCGAGATGCGCCGGCAGGCTCCACGACGTCGTCGGCTCGAACATGTGGTCCTGGAGGACGAAGTGACGCGCGTAGCTCCAGTAGTTCGGGATCTCGCGCGCGTTGTGGTACCCCATCACGTCCGGCTTCTTCGGCGACAACGAGCACATGGGCGAGTTGATGTGCCGGCGGCAGAAGAGGCGTCGGCCGGACTCGGCGCTCGCGACGAAGCCGTTCATGCGCCCGCCCGCGATGTCGCGCATGGCGTCGACGTGATCGTGCGGGCCGCCGAAGTTCTTGTTGCGCCGGTTGTGGTACGGACGGTCACAGCCGCCACGCAGGGCATCCGGCACGCACACGTGCTTCGGCAGGCCGTCGGCGCCGGGGTACGTGCCGAAGTAGGAGTCGAACGAGCGGTTCTCCTGCATGATCACGACGATGTGCCGGATCTTGTGAATGCCGGTGAACCGCGCAGCGCCCGCATGCGCAGGTACAACAAGCACGAGCGTGGCAACCGCCGCCGCAGCGAGAACGACCCGACTCACCTACGCAAACTTAGTGAAGCGAAGTGACGAAGACCTTGCGCTCGCGCGGTCCGTCGAACTCGCAGAAGAAGATGCCCTGCCACTGGCCGAGCGCGAGCTTGCCGTCGCGCAACGGGACCAGGATCTGCGTGCTCGTCAGTGACGAGCGAACGTGTGACGGCGCGTTCGGGCCGTCGGGATCTTCGACGTGCTTCCAGTCCCAGCCGTCGTCGACGATCCGCTGCATCGCGTTCTCGAGGTCTTCGGCGACGAGCGGGTCGGCGTGCTCGTTGATCGTCACGCCCGCCGTCGTGTGGGGGACGTAGACGAGCGCCGCCGCGGCCCCGTTCGTCTCGCCGAGCGCGGCCTGAACCTGCTCGGTGATGTTGACGAGCTGGGTCTTCCGATCGGTCTTGAGACTGATCTCCTGCACGGGGTTATCCTAGGCACGCCGTGCCGACGCCGCTCGACCAACGGAAGCTCGACGCCCTTCGGGCGGAGGCCGACCGCTTCATCGCGGAGCTCGACGAGGAGGCCTACCTCCACTTCGCCGGCTTGAAGGAGACCTACGACCTGGTGCCGATCTACGAGCGCCACGCCGAGCTGACGAAGCTCGACACCGCTCTCGGCATCGGCGCCTCGGTGAACGGCGGCCGCAACGTGCGCGAGCTCTGGCGGTTCGCCTGCGAGGGCTACCTCGGCAACTTCGTGAGCGAGGAGGAGGAGAAGATCGCCGAGGCCGAGACGAAGACGGTGCAGGTCGGCGACGAGGCGATCCCGTACCGCGACCTCCGCCCGCGCATCGCGAACGCCGACGACCGCGACGTGCGCAAGCGCCTGGAGCTCGCCCGCAACGAGGCGACCGAGGAGCACAACAGGCTCTACGGCCGCAAGCACCAGGTCGTGCACCGCGAGACCGAGCGGCTCGGGTCGGCGAGCTACACCGAGCTCTACCGCCGCTTCGACTATCCGCTCGACGACCTCGCCGGCCAGTGCCGGGACTTCCTCAGGTCGACCGAGACGCTCTGGGAGGACGCGGGCGACCGCTTCTTCCGCAGCCGCATCGGCGTCGGGCTCGGCGAGATCGAGCGCTGGGACGTGACCCGTGTGTGGCGCGGCGTGACATGGGACTCGGCGTTCCCGAAGGAGCGGATGCTGCCCGCACTCGAGGCGACGCTCGCCGACCTCGGCGTCGACCTGCACGCGCAGCGCAACGTCGAGCTCGATCTGGAGGACCGCCCGAACAAGTCGCCGCGCGCGTTCTGCGTGCCGATCGAGGTGCCCGAGCGCGTCATTCTCGTGATCAAGCCGCAGGGCGGCCCCGACGACTGGCGCGCGCTCTTCCACGAAGCAGGGCACACCGAGCACTTCGCGCACACGTCGCCGTCGCTGACCGTCGAGGAGCGCCGGCTCGGCGACAACGCGGTCACCGAGGGCTGGGCGATGCTGCTCGAGCACCTGACGATCGACCCGGTGTGGCTCGACAAGCGACTTGACTTCCCGCGCCCGCACGAGTTCGCGGCGGAGGGCGCGACGCAACTGCTGTGGCTGCTGCGTCGCTACTGCGCGAAGCTCCTGTACGAGATCGAGTTCCACGCGGCGGCGGATGTCGCGACGATGCGCCCGCGCTACGTCGAGCTGCTCGGCGATGCGCTGAAGGTGAATCCGAGCGATACCGACTATCTCGCGGACATCGACGACGGCTTCTACGCGTCGAACTACCTACGCGCGTGGGCGTTCGAGGCGCAGCTGCGCGCATTCCTGCGCGAGAAGTTCGGCAACGCCTGGTTCACCCGCAAGGACGCAGGTTCGCTCATCCGCGACCTGTGGTCGGAAGGGCAGAAGCCGACCGCCGACGAGATCCTCCGGGAAGTGACCGGCGCGACGCTCACGCTCGAGGCCGCGGCCGACCGTGTGCGCGAGGCGCTCGCAGCGGCGTAGCTCGATGCTGCCCCTGAAGGACAACGTCCCGACGCGGTCGACGCCCGTCGTGACGATCGGCCTGATCGTCGCGAACCTCATCGTCTGGTTCTGGGAGCTCAGCACTCCCGGCGTCGACGCGCACGTCTTCAGGGACGGCTACTACCCATGCACGGTCCACGGGCCGTGCCACATCCCGGTGTCGATACCGATCCATCCGCTGCCCTGGTACGAGGGCGTCTTCAGCTCGATGTTCATGCACGCGAGCTGGGAGCACATCCTCGGCAACATGCTCTTCCTCTGGATCTTCGGCAACAACATCGAGGACTCCCTCGGCAAGGTGCGCTTCTTCGTCTGGTACATCGGCGCGGGGCTCGCTGCGACCGCACTCCAGACCGTGATCACGCTCACGGCCGGCAGCGTGACCGACGCGAGCATCCCGAACATCGGCGCGAGCGGCGCGATCGCGGGCGTGCTCGGCGCGTACTTCGTGCTTCTCCCCCGCGCCCGCGTCCTGACGGTGATCTTCATCGGGATCATTCTCATCCGCGAGATCCAGGCGTACTGGTTCCTGGGCATCTGGATCGCGCTCCAGATCTGGTCGGGCGGCCTCTCGATCCTCTCGCCGCAGTCGGGCGGCGGCACCGCCTTCTTCGCGCACATCGGCGGCTTCGTCTTCGGCATCGCGACGATCCTGCTCTTCGTCAAACGGCGCCCGACGGCCCCGACGTCGCGCTATCCCGTCTTTTGAGGTTCGAGGAGCACGTCAGCCGTGCTGTCGCCTCGCTGCCGGCCGAGCTCCAGGAGGCGGTCCGGAATCTCGAGCTCTCGGTCGAGGACGAGCACCCCGAGGATCCTGACCTCTTCGGCCTCTACGAGGGCGTGCCACTCCCGGAGCGCGGCGACTGGGCGGGGACGCTCCCCGACCGGATCCGCATCTTCCGGCTCCCGCTCGTCGAGTCGTTCCCGGATCCGGCGGAGCTCGAGGAGGAGATCCGGATCACGGTGCTCCACGAGCTGGCCCACTATTTCGGCCTCGACGAGGACCGGCTGGACGAGCTCGGATACTCGTGATTCCCTGAGGAACGTTCTAGGAATGTCGGGCGCGTGTCCCGCGTTACAAGGGGCATGAATACGAATCTCTCCGAAATCCATGCGGAGATCGAGCGCCTGAGTGAGGAGCGTGCCGAGCTCTGGCATCGCCTCTCCGCCGAGTATGACCCCCAGATCAAGGAGGAGATCCGCCGGCGCGACGCGGAGCTCGACCACCTCTGGGACGACCATCGAGCCCTTCGGGCCCGGGTGCGCTTCGGCGACCGCGCGGCGATCGTCGCCCGCGCGCGGGTCGAAGAGCGCCTCGAACGCGCCGCCTGACGCCTTCCCTCCGCCGGCCTGCCGATCCCGCACAAGGGGGTCGACAGGCCGGACCTCCAGTTCGATCCTTTAGAGGTCGTCTCTGCGGCGCCGATCCTCGACCGAGGGAGCACGCCGCGTGACCCAGCCCCAGACCTCAGAGCCGGCGCTCGAAGAGCGTGAGCTCGAGCTCGCCATGCGCGAGGCCGAGCTGAACCGCCGTGAGGCGGCGCTCCGGCGTGCCGAGGTCGAGGACGACGGGCCGCCGCTCATCCCGGGCCGCCGCGACGAGCTCGAGGCGGAGCTGACCGAGCGCATCGCCATGCTCGAGCGCCGCGAGAAGGAGCTGCTCCGGACGGTCGAGGCGGTCGAAGCGCAGCGGCAGCGGCTCGAGGACGTCCGCGCCGACTACGAGGCGCGCCGCGACGCGCTCGCAGCGCGCGCCAAAGAGGTCGAAGCCGAACGCGACCGGCTGCGCGAGCAGCAGGCGCGACTCGTGAGCGCGAGCCTCGAGCTCCAGACGAGCCAGGCCGAGGCGGCGGTCGCCGCCGCCGTCGCCGCAGCGAGGGCGAAGCCGATCGATCCGATCCCGGCGACGACCGACGCGTTGCAGGAGCCGCCGGCACCGCCCGTTCCCGCTGCGCCGATCTCGATCGACGAGTGGTGGGCGAAGCAGCTCGGCAAGCCGCTCGAAGCCGCGTAGCGCGCGCCGCCTCTACACTGAGCCGCGCACGGGGCGTTAGCTCAGCTGGGAGAGCGCCGGCTTTGCAAGCCGGAGGTCACCGGTTCGATCCCGGTACGCTCCATCGCACAAACGCCGCTGGTTTGGGCGGATGCCAGCCTGGCGTGCGGAGCCGGCCGGCTAGTTGGGCGTCGAACCGGCGACGCGGCGACGTTAGGCTTGCATCGTGGACGCCGAGACGGCTGCCCGCCGCTACGCGGATGTCTTGCGGGATGCCTGGGCGGCTCGCGACATCGACCGCTTCACGGCCGTGTATTCCGCGGATGCTCCTTTTCGCGGCCCCTTTGAAGCGCCCGAGTCGGCAGCCGAGCACATGCGTAGAGCGTTCGCGTTGGGCGAAGGCGCGCCGGAGGTCTGGGTGGGCGATCCACTCGTCAGCGGTGATCGCGCCAGTGTCGAATGGTGGGGTGTCATCGCGATGAACGGCGAGCCGCACACTTTCGCAGGCACCGCGTGGATCCGGTTCGACGAGCAGGGACTCGTGATCGAGGAGCATGACTACTGGCACGCCGCCCCAGGTCGAATCGAGCCGTGGCCGGGTTGGGGCGCCGGCTCGGTTGCCTAGGCCACCGGCGGTCTCGTAGCCTAGGCATTGCTACTACCCGCTCGTCACGGGCTTTTCGGCATCGCGCGATGCGGTCACAGGAAAGGAGTGAGGTGCGATCGTGGACATGAAGCTCGAGGTGGTGGTCCTTCCCGTCTCCGACGTCGACCGGGCCAAGGCCTTCTACCAGTCGCTCGAATGGCGGCTTGACGCCGACTTCACGACAGGCCCGGACTTCCGCGTCGTGCAGCTGACACCGCCGGGCTCAGAGTGCTCGATCATCTTCGGCACCGGTGTCACGACGGCTGCGCCGGGCTCGGTCGAAGGGCTGCAGCTCGTCGTCTACGACATCGACGCGGCGCGCACCGGGCTCGCCGCCCACGGCGCCGACGTGAGCGAGGTGTTCCACGACGCCGGCGGCGTGTTCCATCACGGTGGAACCGAGGGACGAGTCTCCGGCCCGGCTCCGGACCATGCCGATTACGGCTCGTTCCTCTCGTTCGACGATCCGGACGGCAACAGTTGGATCGTGCAAGAGGTGAAGACCCGATTGCCCGGCCGCTGACAACGAAGGAGGCTGACGCATGAACCTCGAGACGTTGACGGAGCTGCTGCGCGAAGCGGAGGAGCACCACGGCGCCTACGAGCCAACCGCGCCGAAACACCACTGGTCGGACTGGTACGCCGCCTACATCGTCGCGCGCGAGGGCGGCAGCACCCCGGAGGAGGCGGTCGAAGCTGCCGGACACCACATGGAAGACCTGCGCGGATGAGCAGCGACTACGACGCCATCGTCATCGGCGGCGGCTCACCCGGCGAGCACTGCGCCGGCGCGATCGCCGAGGGCGGACTGCGCGTCGCGCTCGTCGAACGCGAGCTCGTCGGCGGCGAGTGCTCCTACTGGGCGTGCATCCCGTCGAAGACGCTGCTGCGCCCCGGCGAGGCGGTGCATGCGGCGCGTGCCGCCGCGGCGACCGCGGAGGTCGACGTCGAGGCGGCGCTCGCCTGGCGCGACTTCATGGTCTCGGACTACTCAGACGCCGGCCAGGAGCGCTGGCTCGCCGACGCGGGCATCACCCTGCTCCGCGGCAGCGGCCGGCTCGCCGGGCCGGGCGCGGTCGAAGTCGACGGTGTGCGCCACACCGCCGAGCACGTCGTGCTGGCGAACGGCGCGGATCCGATCGTGCCGCCGATCCCCGGACTGCCCGAGCTCGAGGGCATCTGGACGAACCGCGAAGTGACCGGGATGAAGACCGTTCCGCGCCGCCTGCTGATCCTCGGCGGCGGGCCGGTCGGCGTCGAGATGGCGCAGGCCGTCCGGCGCCTCGGCGGCGAGGTCGCACTCGTCGAAGGCGCCGACCACCTACTCGCGCGCGAGCCCGCATCGCTCGGCGAGGCACTCGCCGAGATCCTACGCCGCGACGGCATCGAGCTCGTCCTCGGCGTGCACGCGACCGGCGCACGGCGCGAAGGCGACGACTACGTCCTGACGTTCGCCGACGGCCGCGAGCTGCGCGGCGACCGCATCCTCGTCGCGACCGGCCGGCGGCCCCGCGTCGCCGACGTCGGCCTGGAAACGGTTGCGATCGAGTTCGACGACCACGGCATCAAGGTCGACGCGCACCTGCGCGCCGGCAAGAACCTCTGGGCCGTCGGCGACGTCACCGGCATCTGGCCGCTGACCCACGTCGGCAAGTACCAGGGCGACGTCGTCGCGGCCAACATCCTCGGCGAGCCGCGCGAGGCGCACTACGACGCGGTGCCGCGCGTGGTCTACACGGACCCGCAGGCGGCAGCGGTCGGTGCGACAGAAGCCCGGTTCAGCGCGACCGCGCCGATTGCAGCGGTGGCGAAAACGGCCACGTACTCACGCGACTACGCCGAGGACAACGGCTTCCTCACGCTGCTGAGCGACGGCGAGCGGCTCACGGGCGCCTACGCACTCGGTGCCGAGGCGGGCGAGTGGCTGCAGCAGGCCACGCTGGCCGTGCGCGCCAAGGTCCCGCTCGAGATACTGCGCGACACGATCCAGCCCTTCCCCACGTTCTCGGAGATCTACGTCGACGCGCTGAAAGCCCTCCGCGGCGAGATCGCCGGGGCGCGCGCGTAACGTGCG
>JANMQZ010000035.1:0-17695 GCA_031370755.1 Actinomycetes bacterium | reverse complement strand
CGACGCGACGGCCGCGGGCGGCGTGGGCGCGACCGGAGCGGCCGGTGGCGGCACCGCAACGACCACGGGCGCAGCCGGCGCGGCCACCGGCGCCGCCGGAGCGGGCGGCGCGAGCACAGGCAGGAAGCCGAGCGGATCGAGGTAGCCCTGCTCGTCCGCCGCCGTGCGGATGCCGAGATGGACGTACGGCACGTCGAACTCGGCCGTGCCGCTCGGCCCGACCGTGCCGACGACCGAGCCCTCCTCCACGCTCGCGTTGCGCGCGACGGCGATCGAGCCGAGATGCGTCAGGCTGACGGCGAGCCCGCCCGCCGTCTCGATCGTCAGCGTCTTCCCATTCGTGGGCACGGTGCCCGCGAAGCGCACGACGCCGGCTGCGGGCGCGAGCACGGGTGCGCCCGCAGCGGCGCCGATCGCGATGCCGCGGTGCTGCCCCGCGCCGTACGGGTGCGCCGGGTCGAACGAGAACGTCTGGAGCACCGGCCCGCGCACGGGCCATGTCCAACCGGCCGACGCGAGCACGAAGAGCAGGAGCAGGACGACCGGAGCGAGCCGGCGCATGCGACACCACCACCTTTGTTGTCAGATTTGCGAACAGCGCGAGGGCACGCTAGCAATGGCGTCGGCTGTTGTCAATTCCGCTTACAGCGAACCGCGGTAGAGCCGGTTGCGGGCGACGCCGCTCAGCCGGGCGACGAGCTCCGCGGCCTGCTTTCGGGACACGCCTGCCGCGACCAGCTCTGACACTGCGACGAGTGCCGCGTCCTCGTCGACCGCGCGCCGGCCCGGCCCGAGCACGAGCGTGATCTCGCCCTTCGGCGGCTCGACGTAGCGCGCGGCGAGCTCGGCGGCACTGCCGCGAGCGACCTCCTCGAAGCGCTTCGTCAGCTCGCGGCACACCGCCACCTCCCGCTCGGGATCGACGGCCGCGAGCGAGCGCAGCGTGCCGGGCAGCCGCTGCGCCGACTCGAACGCGACGACCGGCCACGGCCACGCGCCGAGCTCCGTCCACAGATCCGTGAGCGCCTTCGCGGCGCGCGGCAGGAAGCCGACGAACTGGTAGCGCTCCGCGACGAGCCCCGACGCCACGAGCGCCGTCTCGACGGCGGATGCGCCGGGCAGCACGGTCACCCCGATGCCTGCGTCGAGTGCGGCGCGAACGATCCGCGCACCGGGGTCGCTCACGCCCGGGAGCCCTGCGTCCGAGACGAGCGCGATGCGCTCCCCCGCCTCGAGACGCGGCAGCAGCTCCGCGGTGCGCGCGGCCTCGTTGTGCTCGTGGTACGAGAGAAGGCGCGCGTCGATCTCGTGCCGCGCGAGCAGCGTGCGCGTGTGCCGCGTGTCCTCGCACAGCACGACGTCTGCGGCGCGCAGCTCGGCGAGCACGCGCAACGTCACGTCGTTCAGATTCCCGATCGGCGTGGCGCACACGACGAGCGGCATGACTACTGCACCGCGTCGAGCGCCTCGAAGGCGACGAACGCGGCGCCGATCAGGCCGGCGGCGGTGCCGAGCTCGGCGGCGACGACGCGCACCTGGTCGCGCATCGGCCGCAACGCCTCGCGGCGAAGAACGTGCTCCGCGGCGGGGATCAGGTAATCCCAGCCGGCGACGCCGAAGCCGCCGCCGATCACGATCAGCTCGGGCGCGAAGATGTTCGCGAACGAGCCCATGCCTGAGCCGAGATAGCCGCCGATCTCCGCGAGGATCGCCCGCGCCGTCGCATCGCCCTCGTCGGCGAGCCGGACGAGACGGTGCGCGTCCGCCGACGGCCCGAAGGCCTCCTGTGCGGCAGCCGTCGCCGCGAGGCCCGTCACGTACGGCTCGAGGTGCCCGCGACCGCGGCAGGCGCCCTGGCAGGGGCGGCCGTCGTGGACGATGACTACGTGGCCGAGCTCGACGCCGGTGCCGCGGGAGCCGCGGAACGGCCGGCCGCCGGAGATGACGCCGCCGCCGAGGCCCGTGCCGAGCGTCAGCATCACGAGGTCGTCGACGCCGCGGCCTGCGCCGGCGCGCCACTCGCCGATCGCGGCGGCGTTCGCGTCGTTGTCGAGGCCCGTTGCGATGCCGAAGCGCTGCGCCATGTGGTCGCGGAGCGCGAAGTCGCTAAGCGGCAGGTTCACGCACTCGACGACGACGCCCGTGACCTGGTCGATCGGCGAAGGCGCGCCGAAGCCGAGCGCTGCGATCTCGCCGTCGAGCAGCTCCGACACCGCCGCTTCGAGCGCTCGGACGACCGAGGCCTGCGAATCCTGCGGTGTCGCACGCTCGTGTCGCCGGACGACCGTGCCGTCCCGCGCTACGACTCCGGCCAGGATCTTCGTCCCACCGAGGTCCACCCCGATCGCGTGACTGCCGTCCACCCTCAGTGGGTACCGTAGCCCGCCTGATGGCTGCCTCTGGAGAGAAGCCGTATCGCGTCTATCGAGGGGGCCGCACGAAGGGCAAGGTCCCGGTGTCGTCGCGCGACCGCGACCGCTCGAAGCCGGAGCGCTCGACGTACCGCAGCGGTGGCGGAGGAGGCCGCGACGGCTCCGGCAAGCAGGTCGTCCGCCGCCCGCGCAAGGGCTGGACCTGGAAGCGCTGGACCTGGGTGACGCTCGTCTTCCTCGTCGTGTTCTTCGTCATCTGGGGCGTCGCCGGCTACTTCTCCGTGCGGAGCGGCGTCAAGGCCGCGAACGAGCGGCTACCCGTCGGCACCGACACTGCGCTCGCACCGCAGGACGCGCTCCTCCTCTCGACCGGGACGAACATCCTGCTCCTCGGCACCGACCACTCGACGAACGGCCAGGAGGGGCGGAGCGCCGACCAGCACTCCGACTCGATGATGCTGATGCACACCGACCCGGGCCGCCATCGCCTCGTCTACCTCTCGATCCCGCGCGACCTGCGCGCGTCGATCCCCGGCTACGGCGAGCAGAAGATCAACGCCGCCATGCAGATCGGCGGGCCGAAGCTCGCGATCAAGACGGCCGACGCGCTCTTCGGGCCCGAGCTGCAGGTGAACCACGTCGTCGTCGTCGACATGGCCGCGTTCCAGCAGTTGATCGACGCGGTCGGCGGCATCGACATCAACGTGCCGCAGAACATCCTCTCGAACCGCTTCGACTGCCCGTACGCGTCGAACACGCGCTGCTCGCAGTGGGAAGGCTGGCGCTTCCACAAGGGCACCCAGCACATGGACGGGCACCGCGCGCTGATCTACTCGCGCATTCGCGAGAACCGGCTCAATCCCGCGGACACGGACATCAGCCGGGGCCAGCGCCAGCAGGACGTGATGCAGGCGACGCTGCGGAAGCTCGCGAGTCCGAGCATGTTCTTCCGTTTGCCGTTCAGCGGCGGCAGCCTGTTGAAGCCGCTCGCGACCGACATGTCGACCTGGCAGTTCATGCAGCTCGGCTGGGTCAAGTTCCGGGCCGGCTCGACGCTGCGCTGCCGGCTCGGCGGCAAGGACTACGGCGACGGCTACATCACGGGCGACCAGGAGAACATCGCCGTCGTCCAGATGGTGCTCGGCAAGTCCGCCGCACAGCCGCCGCCGCCCGGCTCCGGCCTGTACGGCGCCGGCTGCCTGCCCGGCTAGGTGTCGCTCTTCTTCGCGGGCTTCGAGTCCCCCGAGGGCTTCGAGTCGCCGGCGGGCTTCGCGTCGCTCTTCTTCGAATCGCCGGAGGACGAGTCGCCCGAGGTCGAGGCGCCGCCGCCGTCGTCCTTCTTCGCGGCCTTGCCGCCCTTGCCGTAGTCGGTCGAGTAGAACCCGGAGCCCTTGTAGTGAATCGCGATCGGATAGAGCACGAGCTCGAGCGGCGCCTTGCCGCAGACATCGCACACCTCAGGCGCGGGCGCGGTCATCGACTGGAACCGCTCGAACGTGTGACCCTCGGGACAGCGGTATTCGTAGATCGGCACGAAGGTGAGAGGCTAGCAACGGCCCCGGCTCAGTCTTCCGCGCGCTCCTCGTGCTCGACGAGCTCGCGGAAGCACGGCGCCTCCTCGAACGCGGCGAGGCCCGCGGGGTGCAGCAGCCGCTCCCGCCGACGGCGCGCGGCGACGCGGCGGCGGCGTGCCGTGGCGAGAGCTGCGGACGCGCCGACGACTCCGCCGATCAGGAAGGAGCGCGCACGTCCGAGCTTGTCGTCGCCGTCCATTGGGGCGAGTGTATTTCTCGCGTCAGCACGAGGGCTGACCCGCCTGCTTCGGCGGGCACACCTGATCCGAGTACGAGCAATACGCGCAACAGTCACCTTCGAGCGGGCGCAGCAATGCTCCGCAGCTCGTGCAGGCGTAGAAGTGCTGGCAGGCGTTCTCGGGCATCACTTCCATGCGTGGCACGCCGCACGCCGGGCAGGTGATCGTCGCGGTCGTGATGCTCATAGCGCAGACGGTAGCCAGCTCTGCGCCGCTACGGTTGCGGTCTCATGGGCAACGCGCACGGGAGTTTGCTCCATCGGCATGGAGATCGCGTCCACGGCCACCCCCACACGCGCGCCCATCGACATCTCCGCCTGCCGCGCCGCTCGCTGCCGATCGAGACAGATGCGCACGGCGGGCACAGCCACGACCACTCGCACGGCGCGCACGGGCACTCTCACGGGCTCGTCGACCGCTCGATCGTTCGGTCGCGCGAAGGCGTCAAGGCTGTCTCGATCAGCCTCGCCGTGCTCGGCGTCGCCGCCGGGGCGCAGGTGGCGATCTTCGTCCTCTCGGGCTCGGTCGCGCTCCTCGCAGACCTGATCCACAACTTCGGCGACGCGCTGACGGCGGTGCCGCTCGGCATCGCGTTCTTTCTCCGCTCCTTCCGAGGCGAAAAGCTGGCAGGCCTCGCCGTCGTCCTCGCGATCTTCGTGTCGGCGGCGGTGGCGCTCTACGAGACGATCCAGCGGTTCATCCACCCGCAGCAGCTCTCGCATCTGTGGGCGTTGGCGGCCGCCGGAGTCATCGGCTTCGTCGGCAACGAGATCGCCGCGCAGGTTCGGCTGCGTGCCGGCAGGCGGCTCTCGAGCCCGGCCTTGATCGCGGACGGGAACCACGCTCGCGTGGACGGCTACGTCTCACTCGGCGTCGTCGGCAGTGCGATCGTCGTTGCGCTCGGAGCGCAGATCGGCGACCCGATCATCGGCCTCTTGATCACGCTCGTCATCCTTCGCATCACCTGGCAGTCGTGGAGGACGGTCTCCACCGCCGACCCCGGCGAGATGATCGAGCCCCACGCGCATTAGCTCGATCGGCGCGCTACGTGGGACGATTGCGCCGATGAAGATCGCGACGCTCGGGGATCTGATGCTCGATGTGATCGTGCGGCTCGAGGAGCCGCTCGCCCGCGGCGACGACGTGCGCTCGCAAACGCGCACCGGTGCGGGCGGCCAGGCCGCGAATGTCGCAGCCTGGGCGGCGTCACTCGGGGCGGCGGCCCGCTGCATCGCGAAGCGCGGCGACGACGCGGCCGGCGAGCTCGTCGCCCGCGAGCTCGGCGGCCACGGCGTCGAACTGGTCGGGCCGGTCGCGACAGGCGCGACCGGCGTCGTCGTCTCCATCGTCGGCGCCGACGGCGACCGCTCGATGGCATCCGACCGCGGCGTCGCGCCGTCACTCGAGCCGGAGGAGCTCGATGCGGCCTGGCTCGAGTGCGACGTCCTGCACCTGAGCGGCTACGCCCTGCTCCGCGAGCCGATCTCGCATGCGGCGCTCCTTGCCGTGCGGCTCGCGCGCGAACGCGGTGCGCGCGTCTCGGTCGACGTCGCCGCGTGGACCGAGATCCGCGCGTTCGGGCCGGTGCGGTTCCGCGAGCTGCTCGACGCGATCGCACCGGACGTGCTCTTCGCGACCGAGGCCGAGTGGGAGATGCTCGGCGGTGCGTATCTCACTGCGCCGACGGGCGTGATCAAGCGCGGGGCGCGCGGGGCGATCGTCGTCACCGAGGACGCGCGGCTCGACCTCGCGCCGGTCGCCGCCGAGGTCGTCGACACCACGGGCGCCGGCGATGCGCTCGCGGCGGGCTTCCTGCTCGGCGGCTCGCTCGAAGAGGCGGCGCGGCGAGGGCTCGAGGCAGCGGGGCGGTGCGTCGCGCGCGTAGGCTCGCTGCCATGAGGATCGAGAACCTGAGCGAGAAGCACGCGGCGGAGATCGCCGAGTGGCGCTACGACTTTCCGTACGAGTGGTACGACACCGCTTCCGACCCGACACGGATCGAGCTCTTCGCGAACCCCGCACGGCGTGACGGTCTCCGCGCGGTCGTCGACGACCACGGCGAGCTGATCGGCTTCTTCAACTTCGTGCGCGAGCGCGATGAGGTGCGGATCGGGCTCGGCATCCGCCCTGACCTCACGGGCCAGGGCCTCGCGCAGCCGTTCATCGACGCGGGGCTCCGCTACGCGAACGAGGAATGGGAGCCGCGGGTCTTCCGGCTCTGGGTCGCCGCGTGGAACGAGCGCGCGCTGCGGGCGTACCGCCGCGCCGGCTTCCGCGAGGTTCCCGAGGAAGAAGGCCAGAGCCGGTTCGTCGAGATGGAGCGGCCCGCCTGATCTTGCATTGATCCGCACAAAGGCGGATACTCGCGGGCATGCGTCGGCTGTTGCTGGTGCTGGCAGCGTTTCTTCTCCTCGGCGCGGTTCCGGCTGCCGCGACCCTGCAGGGCGGCACCGTCGTCAAGGTCGCCTTCAACAAGAAGCTGAAGCAGTCGATCCTCGTCAACGCAAAGGGGCTGACGCTCTACTTCTGGACTTCGGACACGCCGACGCACTCGACCTGCATCGACGATCCCACCTATCACTGCAGCAAGGTCTGGCCGCCGCTCGTGACGACGGACGGCCCACAGGCCGGACCAGGTGTGAAGGCATCGCTGCTCGCAACCTTGACGCGCGACGACGGCAGGACACAGGTGACCTACGCGGGTCACCCGCTGTACACATTCCACGGGTACTCCGGCACGCCGGCCGACCGCAAGCCGGGCGACCTCCACGGGCAGGGCTACATCGGGATCTGGTGGGTGCTCTCGCCAGCGGGCAAGAAGATCACCAAGATCCCGCACGCGTAAGCTCGGGCACGTGATCCGCATCAGCGATGAAGTGCGCGAGTCGCACGCCGTTGTCGCGCTCGAGACGACGCTCGTCGCGCACGGCTTCCCGCCCGGCGAGGGCGTCGAGGTCGGGCTCGAGTCCGAACGGCAGGTGCGCGCCGCAGGCGCGGTACCGGCGACGATCGGCGTGCTCGACGGCGAGATCGTCGTCGGACTGACGGAGAACGAGCTCGAGCGTTTTGGCGCCGACGCGCGCAAGGTCGGGCCGCGCGATCTCGCAGCCGCCGTGTCGCAGGAGGCTGTCGGCGCGACGACGGTGGGCGGCACGCTCGCGGTTGCACGCAGGGCGGGGATCAGTTGGATGGCGACCGGCGGGCTCGGCGGCGTGCACCGCGGTTTTCCCGATCCGCCCGACGTGTCGGCCGATCTCGCGCAGCTCGCGCGGACGCCGGCGCTTGTCGTCTCCGCGGGCGTGAAGTCGCTGCTCGACGTGCCCGCGACGTCCGAGCTGCTCGAGTCGCTCGGCGTGCCGGTGCTCGGCTTTCGCGTCGACACGCTGCCGCTCTTCTACGCCGCCGCCGGGGGGCCGCTCGTGTCGGCACGGGTCGAGTCCGCGGGCGAAGCGGCTCGCATCGCGCGGGCGCACTGGGAGCTCGGCGGCGCCGGCCTCCTGCTCGGCCGGCCGCCCGACGAGCCGCTCGACGACGTCGAGCCGCTGATCGAGCAGGCGTTGCGCGCGGCGCACGACGGCGGCGTCGTGGGGCAGGCGGTGACCCCGTTCGTCCTCTCCTATCTGCACCGCGAGAGCGGCGGCCGGACGCAGCGCGCCAACAAGGATCTGATCGCGCAGAACGCACGGCTCGCGGGCGAGATCGCGTCAGTGGATGAGCCGCGCCGCGATTCCTGAATAGAGCGGGTACTGCCGCCCGTGCGCGTAGACGCCGCCGTTCATGCCGATGCAGAAGGCGGTCGGCCGCGTCTTCGCGCTCGAGCCGCGCCAGGTCGCGCGCAACTCGACGCAGCCGACGGGCTTCGACGCCTTCGCCGACGAGCCGGCCTGGCCGAAGGCGAGCTCGACCGCGAGGCCGAGGCTGCCTGCCGTCGGAAGCGCCGCACCGTCGCGCGTGAGCGTGGCGAGCCGTGGCGCCGCACCGCGGAAGAGCCCTGTGATGCGGCCGCTGCCGAACGAGCCGAGCAGCTGGGTCGCGTGGACGCAGCGGCTGCGCGCGTCGCAGTAGACTGCGGCGCCCGGGAACCAGCGTCCCGGCGCGGCGGCCGGAAGCAGCTTCCGCTGCACGTAGACGAGCGCGTACGGACCTGCGGGTGCCTGCATGGGCGCGAGCCGCGCCAGCACCGGTGCGACGACCTCGTACGGCTCGACGAGCGCCGTGCCGCTCGGGCCGATGACGATCGCCGCGTCGTCACCCTTCGCCGCGGCGGCGGGAGCGAAGAGCAGTGCGGCGACGAGCGGGGCGAGGAGCCTGCGCATGTCTCTCCTACACCTGCCGCGCCCTAGAGGTTCCGCCGCGAGAACGCGAAGAGCGCGAGCGCGAGCACGACGACGAGATAGCCGGCCGACCAGACGCGGATGCCCCAACCGTGGACGTACGCCCCGCCGAAGGGCCCGAGCTGGAGCAGGAACCCGGTGAGCCCCGACGCCTTCTCGGTGATCATCCGCAGCGCGTCCTGGTAGAGCGCCTCGAACGGCAGCGCCCAGGCGGCGATCGTCGAGGCGTGCTTCACGGCGTGCGAGTTCAGCGCGTGGCCGATCGTGCCGAGGAGCCCGGCGACGAGCCCCGCGCCGAAGAGCATGAAGACGGCGATGCCGTTCGCGGTCGACGAGATGACGACGGAGCCCAGCAAGGAGAGCGCGATCACGATCACGACGCCGCCCGCGAGCTCGAGACCGGGCGAGACGATCCGGTCCGGCCACCAGTGTCCCGTCAGCCCGGTGATCAGCATCGCGGCGAAGTAGACGCCGAGCACGTACGTCACGCACACGCCGGCCGCGCCCAGGAAGCGTGCGAGCAGGAGCGTCGAGCGGCCGACGGGCCTGACGACGAGCGGCTGCAGGAGCCCACGTTCCGCGTCGCCGGAGACGACGCCGATCGTCAGGAAGACCGCGAGCACGACGCCGAGGAAGAGCGTTGCAAAGAGCGCGAGCCCGAACATGAACGCGCCCGCGAAGGTGCGCGTGTCGACGTGCACGTCGGCGGGCGGGGAGATCTGGTCGAGCTGCGTGAAGACGTAGTGGTTCGCGAGCCAGAAGAGAAAGAGGAACGCCAGGGTCAGCAGGACGACGACGGCGAAGACCTTGCGTCGCACCGCTTCGCGAAAGCCGTACTCGACGATGACCGCGACCGAGCTCAGTCCGTCTCACCTCCGACCGCTTCGAGGTACGTGTCCTCGAGCGTCGAGGTCAGCACGCGCACGCCGTAGACGCTGCTGCCGTCGCGGACGGCGTCCGCTACGAGCCGCGGCACGTCCTCGCGCGTTGCTCCGGCGATCAGCTGTGTGCCGCCGTCGGTCTCGAGCTCGACGCCGCGCGGACGCGCGAGCTCCGCGGGCGTGCCTGCAGCGACGAGCTCGCCGCCGAGCAGGATCGCGACGCGGTCGCAGACGAGCTCGATCTCCGAGAGCAGGTGCGAGTTGAGGAGCACGGAGACGCCGCGGCCGCGCAAGTCCTCGAGCAGCAGGCGCACGGTGCGGCGGCCGACGGGGTCGAGCGCGGACGTCGGCTCGTCGAGGAGCAGGATGCGCGGCTCGCCGACGAGCGCCTGTGCGATGCCGAGTCGCTGCGCCATCCCCTTGGACATGCCGTCGACGCGGCGCGCGGACGCGTCGTCGAGCGCGACGAGCTCGAGCAGCCGCTTTCGCTCAGCGGCGCCGCCGCGCGAGCCGGCGAGGCGCTGGTGGAGCTCGAGGACTTCGTCGGCCGTGTACCAGCCGGGGAAACGGAAAAGCTCTGCGAGATAGCCGAGCGCGGCGCGTGCCGTACGTGATCCCGCACGCGCTCCCGCGATCTCGGCACCGCCCGCTGTCGGACGCACGAGGCCGACGGCGATCTTCACGAGCGTCGACTTGCCGGCACCGTTCGGGCCGAGCAACCCGACGAGCTCGCCCTCCCCCACCTCGAGGTCGACGCCCTTCAGCGCCTCGACCGAGCCGTAGCGCTTGCGGAGCCCGCGGACGGCGAGGGCAGGCGGCACGCGCTCACAGTACTCTGACTCTCATGCCGCGCGGATACATGGAAGGGCCTGCCTCCGAAGAGGCGGAGCGCCGCGCCGAGGAGCACGCCCGCGGCGTCCGCGAGAAGACGCCGGCGAAGAAGTACCCGGCGGTCTTCGGCTGCACGGAGGACAACCCGGAGCCGCACTTCATCGGCTGGCGGGTCGACGTCGACCCGGACAAGCTCTTCGCGTCCGGGAAGGCATGGGGCGTCACCGTGCGACGCGTCGCCGCCGTGACCGACGCCTGACGCCAGGGGCCAGGCCCCAGACGTGGCTCCGCGGGACCGGGCCTAGCTGAGCGTTGCGACGAAGTCGTCGATCGTCAGTGCGGGCAGCGTCTGGATCTTTGTCGAGCCGCGCGCGCCGAGGGCGACCGAGACACGCGCGATCGTTGCGGTGTCCGGTGCTTCGACGACGTTCACGAAGTCGAACTCGCCGAGCGTCGCCCACTGGTGCAGCACCTTCGCACCGAGCTCCTCGACATCACGGTTCACTTCGCGCAGGCGGTCGGGATTCGACTTCAGCGTCGCCACGCCCTGTTGCGACAACCTCGAGAGCAGGATGTAGATCGCCATGCCGGGAACCTACTCGACCCGGGCGGTCTGATCCACGTAGAGGAGCGCCGCGCCGATGAAGACGAGCGGGGAGATCACGACGCTCGCGAGCCCGACGGCCGTCTCGAGGGCCTCCGCCGCCGCGCCGCGAATGATGAAGGCGAGCACGCCCTGCGTGATGAGCACGAGAAGCGCGAGCGTCGCGAGCGAGCCGAGCACGTGGATGTAGTCGGCCCGGGCCAGCCGCCACGCCCGCGCGAGCGCCGCCCGCACGCCGAGGTCCTCGACGACGAGCACCGGCACGACGAGCCCGACGGCGGCCAACCACGCGAGCGCGGGCAGGATGAAGCCCAGCAGCAGGAACGGCGCCGGGATGAAGACGAGCCAGCCGACGAGCCACGCGCGCACGAGCCGCGCGAACGACGGCCGTTGCTCGAGCACGACCGTCGAGGCGTAGACGAACGTCGCGCTGAGCAGCGCCCCGTCGAGCGTCGGTGTGAGGACAAGCGCGAGTCGCCGCGAGATGTGGGTGCTCGCCAGGGTCAGCGCCGCCGGCACGACGCCGATGGCGAGACAGCGGAAGAACTTCTCGCCGTAGATGCGGATCGACTCGGCCACCACCTGCCCGACCGTGCGCGTCTCGGGCGGGAGTGCCGCGGGTCGCGGGTCGCCCGCCCGGGGATACGTCGGCCTCGCCATGCGCGCGGAGGGTATCGTCGCGGCAATGGCCTTCGACGTCGTCCAAGCCGCCGACCTGCAGTGGGAGGAGCGCGAGCCGATGCACGGCCAGGCGCCGCGCAGCCAGGCGTCGGTCACCGACCCCGCGCAGCTGACGCAGTCGCGTGCCCGCATGTGGCGCTATCCGGCGCACACGCGTGGACGCCGGCACATCGATCCGAACCAGGAGGAGATCTTCGTGCCGCTCCGCGGCACGCTCACGCTCCTCGTCGAGGACCCGCCGCAGCGCGTCGACGTCGAGCCGGGCGGGATCGTCGCCGTCCACTCCGGGACGCCGATGCAGGCTCGAAACGAGACGGACGAGGAGATCCTCTTCTTCGCGTACGGCGCACCGCCGGTGAGCGGCGGCGCCGAGTTCCTCGACGACGTCGCCGAGATCTAGAGAGCGCGGGCCAGCCGGTCGACCGCGCCGGCGAGCGCCACGAGCGCGTCCTCGAACCGCCACTTGGCCCGGTCGGCTTCGTCGACGTCGTTCGAGACCGCGCGCAGCTCCACCGCAGGCACACCGGCGAGCGCGCATGCGCGCAGGACGCCGAAGCCCTCCATCGCCTCGACCTGGCAGCCGGTGCCACCGGACACGCGGCCGGACGTGGCGATCGGGAGGACGAGCGCGTCGGGAAGCGCACGGCGCGCAGCTGCGAGCAGTCGCGCATCCGGCTCGACCCGTTCGACGCGCGGAAAGGACGAGCCCGGGTCGATCGCGTCCGAGTAGACCGCCTCGGAGCCGAGAACGAGCGCCGGCGGCTCGATGCCGCGTGCTCCGGCGAGACCGACGTGCACAAGTAACAGACTGTTACTTGGATCGGAGCGCCCGGCCAGGAGGCGGGCAATGTTCGCGGCGGCATCGACAGGGCCGACGCCGCAGACGAAGGTCTCGACGCCGCGCAGGTGCGCGAGCTCCCGCTCGGTGGCGGCCACGACAAGCATCAGTCGTGACCGTAACCGAGCGAGAGCTCTTGCTTGCCGTCAGCTACATCCCGGCTTTGGCGACGACCTGCCCGCGGATCTCGCCGTTCGGGTTCTTCGCGGTGTGCACGTTCACATACGTGCCGTGCTTCTTGATCGTGCTCAGGAGCGACGCGGGGATCGTCGCGGTGCCGCTCATGCCGGACCTGCACGGGCCGCAGATCGCGACCGCGACGTTGCCGGCCTTGCCCATGCCGCCGAGATGGATGTGCGCGGCGGTCGCCGGCCCGGTCAGCTTGGCGAACGTCAGCTTCCACTTCAGCGACGTGCCGGTGAGAATGCCGGTGAACGTTCCGTGCGCGGCCTGGTCCTTCACGACCTGCTTCGGAATCTCCTGGCCTGCATTCAGCGTGGCGGTGAACCGGTAGTGGGCGGCCGCAGGACGGGCCGACGAGAACGCGGCGAAAACGAGCGCGGCACACGCACCGACCGTCAAGAGCGAAACGAGCTTCCTCACAGTGATCCTCCTCGCGAGCGGGGTTTGCACCCGGTTCTTCGCCCCGCGAGGGGGATCGGTTTGATCAGGCAGCGACGGGAGTCCCTGCCGCCACCTTCTCGAAAACGAGCTCGTCGTTCTCTGCGTCGACGCGGATCGTGTCGCCGTCCGCGAAATCGCCCTCGAGGAGGCGCAGCGCGAGCGGGTTCTCGACGAGCCGCTGGATCGCACGCTTCAGGGGCCGCGCGCCGTAGGCAGGATCCCAGCCCGCCTCGGCGAGCGCCTCCTTCGCCGCATCCGTGAGCTCGAGCGTGACGGTGCGCTCGGCGAGACGGTCGCGCAGCCGTTCGAGCTGCAACTCGACGATCTCGGCGATCTGGTCGCGCGAGAGCGGCTTGAACTCGACGATCTCGTCGACGCGGTTCAGGAACTCCGGCCGGAAGCGGTCGCGAAGCTGGTCGGCACTCCGGACGTTCGAGGTCATGATCAGCACCGTGTTGCGGAAGTCGACCGTGCGGCCCTGGCCGTCGGTCAGACGCCCGTCGTCGAGCACTTGCAGAAGCACGTCGAACACCTCGGTGTGCGCCTTATCGATCTCGTCGAGCAGGACGACGGTGTACGGGCGCCGCCGCACCGCTTCCGTGAAGTGGCCGCCCTCGTCGTAACCGACGTAGCCGGGCGGCGCGCCGACGAGCCGCGACACCGTGTGCCGCTCCTGGTACTCCGACATGTCGATGCGCACCATCGCGTGGTCGTCGTCGAACATGAACTCGGCAAGCGCGCGGGCGAGCTCGGTCTTGCCGACGCCGGTCGGGCCGAGGAAGATGAACGAGCCGATCGGCCGATTCGGATCCTGGAGGCCCGTGCGGGAGCGGCGGAGCGCGTTCGCAACCGCCTCGACCGCCTCGTCCTGCCCGATGACCCGCTGGTGCAGCCGCTCCTCCATGTGGATGAGCTTCTCGGTCTCTCCTTCGAGGAGCTTGTCGACGGGGATGCCCGTCCAGCGCGCGACGACCTGGGCGATGTCGTCCTCGTCGACCTCTTCCTTCACCATCGATGTCCGCGTGACGTCGTCGCGCTCCTCGAGCTCCTTCTCGAGCGCCGGCAGCTCGCCGTAGCGGATCTCGGCGACTCGCTGGAGGTTGCCCTCACGCTCCGCCTTCTCCGCCTCGCGCTTCAGCTCGTCGATCTTGCGCGTGATGTCCTTGACGCGTTCGAGCGCCTGCTTCTCCTCTGCCCACCGGGCGGCGAGTGCGTTCCGTATCTCCTGCGCATCGGCGAGCGCACGCTCGACGGGCTCGCGCACCTGCTTCGACTCCTTCTTCATCGCGGCGAGCTCGATCTCGAGCTGGCGCACGCGCCGCTCGGCCTCGTCGAGCTCGACCGGCGACGAGTCGATCTCCATTCGGAGTCTGGACGCCGATTCATCCACGAGGTCGATCGCCTTGTCGGGCAGGAAGCGGTCGGCGATGTAGCGGTGTGACAGCACCGCGGCCGCGACGAGCGCAGCGTCGCGGATGCGGACGCCGTGATGCGACTCGTATGTGTCCTTCAGGCCGCGCAGGATCGCGATCGTGTCGCTCACCGACGGCTCGCCGACGAAGATCGGCTGGAAGCGCCGCTCGAGCGCAGCGTCCTTCTCGATGTACTTGCGGTACTCGTCGAGCGTCGTCGCGCCGACACAGCGCAGCTCGCCGCGCGCGAGCATCGGCTTCAGCATGTTCGCGGCGTCGACCGCACCCTCGGCTGCGCCGGCGCCCACGATCGTATGCAGCTCGTCGATGAAGAGGATCAGCCGGCCCTCGGCGTTCTTGATCTCGCCGAGCACGGCCTTCAGCCGCTCCTCGAACTCGCCTCGGTACTTCGCGCCCGCGAGCAGGCCGCCGATGTCGAGTGCCCACACTCGCTTGCCCTTCAAGCCTTCCGGCACGTCCCCGTCGACGATGCGCTGCGCAAGCCCTTCGACGATGGCGGTCTTGCCGGTGCCCGGCTCGCCGATCAGGACGGGGTTGTTCTTCGTGCGGCGCGATAGCACCTGGATGACACGGCGGATCTCCTCGTCGCGGCCGATGACCGGGTCGAGCTTTCCTTCCTCCGCCGCGGCGGTGAGGTCGCGGCCGAACTTCTCGAGTGCCTGGTAGGTGCCCTCGGGGTCCTGCGAGGTGACGCGCTGGCCGCCGCGCACGGCCTTGATCTTCGCGTCGAGCTGCTCGCGCGGCACGACATCGAGCGCGAGCAGCAGATGCTCGGTCGACACGTAGTCGTCCTGCATCTTCTTCGCCTCGTCGAACGCCTTGTCGAGCACCTTCGAGAACGCCGCGGAGACGTTCGGCTGCTGCTGGGCGCCCTGGATGCGCGGCTTCGTCGCAAGCGTTGCCTCGGCCTGCGCGCGGAGTGCCTCTGCGTCGGGCACGAGCTCGCGCGGCAGCTCCTGGTCGAGGAGCGCGATGAGCAGATGCTCGGGATAGAGCTCGGGATTGCCGTTGCGGCGCGCAAGCTCCTGCGCAGCGGCGACCGCCTCCTGGCTCTTGATCGTCAGTTTGTTGAAGTCCATGTCACCTTCTTTCCGGGAGCCGCTGCTCGCGATAGACCACGAGGTCGCGGCGATATTCCTTGTGCACTTTCTGAATCTCTTCGCGCAGCTGCGCCTGCAGCCGCTCCATCTGGGTGTGCGCCTTGCGCAGCTCGTCCTCGAGCCGCAGTACGAGCTCGACGCCGGCGAGGTTCAAGCCGACCTCGGTCGTCAGCCGCTGGATGACGCGCAGCCGGTCGAGGTCGGACTCGCTGTAGAGGCGCGTGCCTCCCGGCGTGCGCTGCGGGCGCACCAGACCCTTGTTCTCGTAGATGCGTAGCGTCTGCGGGTGCATGCCGACGAGGTCGGCGGCGACGCTGATCATGTAGAGCGGACGATCGGGGCTCACGCGTCTGCCCTCCGCGAGCGGACGACGAAGAACACTGCGACCGCGGCGGCGATGACCGCGATCGCGATCCAGCCGCCGAGACGCCAGGCGTCGCGAACGCCGTTCCAGGCAAAGAGCCAGATGAAGAGCTTCGCGAGACCGCCGAACTTCGCGGCCGCAATGCCGCCGCCGGCGACGACGCCGCCCGCGGTCTTCAGGCCAAGCTTGTGGCTCCGCTCTTCGGCGGTCTCCGGCTCCGGCGCCTCGCGCGGGCCCTCGTCGAGGAGCTGGTCGTGCTTGCCCATGATCAGCCGCTCGCCTTCTGGAGCTCCTCGAGCAGCTCGCGCTCCTTCTTGTTGACGCGCTTCGGCACCTCGATGCGAAGTCGCGCAAGCACGTCGCCCTTACCGGAGCCGTTGAGCCTCGGCGCGCCGCGCCCCTTGATGCGCAGTAGCTTGCCGTCCTCGGAGCCGGCGGGAACCTTCAGCGAGACCGTGCCCTCGGGCGTCGACACCTCGACCTTGCCGCCGAGCGTCGCGGTCGGGAACGACACCGGCACCTGCACGATCAGGTCGTCGCCGCGGCGCTCGTACGTCGCCGACGGCGCGACGCGCGTGACGACGACGAGGTCGCCGGCCGGGCCGCCGTTCTCCCCCGCCTCGCCCTTGCCCTTGAGGCGAATGCGCGTGCCGTTCTTCACGCCCGGCTTGATCTTCACCGTGTACGTCTTGATGCGCCGCTCGCGGCCGGAGCCTTGGCATTTCGGGCACGGCTGCTCGATCACGGTGCCGTTGCCGCGGCAGCGCGGGCACGGCTGCGAGAGCGCGAAGAGCCCCTGGGACTCCGACTTCACGCCGCGGCCGTTGCACTCGGGGCAGATGACCGGTGCGGTGCCCGGCTGCGCACCTGTGCCGCCGCATTCGCGGCACGCGGTCGTGAGCTCGACGGGGACCTTGACCTCGGCGCCCTTGAGCGAGTCCTCGAACGAGAGCTGCACCTCGACCTCGACGTCGGAGCCGCGCACCGGCTGACGCCGCGCGCGCGACGCGCCGCCGCGCGCACCGCCGCCGAAGATGCCGCCGAAGAGGTCGCCGAGATCGCCGACGTCGAAGCCGGAGAAGTCGAAGTTGACGTTCGAGCCGCCCGGGCCAGGCGCGACGCGCCCGTTGGTCGACCCGAAGCGGTCGTAGGTCTTGCGCTTCGCGTCGTCGGAGAGGACGTCGTAGGCGTGCTGCACTTCCTTGAAGTGCTCTTCCGCTTCCTTGTCGCCCGGGTTCTTGTCCGGGTGGTACTGGCGGGCGAGCTTGCGGTACGCCTTCTTGATCTCGTCCTGCGACGCCGACTTGGAAACGCCGAGCGTGTCGTAGAGCGTCTTAGCCATCGCTCCCGTTCGCGGGCGCCGCCGCGATCACGACGCGCGCGGGACGCACGACGCGGTCGCCGATGGCATAGCCCTTCTGCACGACGTCGATCACGGAGCCCTCCTCCGCCTCCGACGGCTGCGACAGGAGCGCCTCGTGCACGTGCGGGTCGAACTTGCCGCTCGTCGCGATCTCCTTGACGCCGTTGCGCTCGAGGAGCGACGCGAGCGAGCGGTGCACGAGTCGCACACCCTCCTCGACCGTCGCCTCCTCGTGCTCACCGACTGCGGCGAGTGCACGCTCGAGGTCGTCGAGGATCGGCAGAAGGTCCTTCACGAGCCGCTCGTTCGCAAATGCGACGTACTCCTCGCGCTCGCGCACGGCCCGCTTCTTGAAGTTGTCGAAGTCGGCGGCGAGGCGAAGCAGCCGGTCGTCCTCCTCGTCGGTGCGGAGGCTCGATGCCTCCGCAGCGACGGGTGCCAGGCTCGCCGAAGGCGT
>JANMQZ010000012.1:0-1502 GCA_031370755.1 Actinomycetes bacterium | reverse complement strand
TCCCGACCGGCCGTGGCGCGGAACGACGCGTGGCGACGACGGTTGCGACGACCACTTTCTCGCCGGCCTCGCGCCAGCGCTCGACCTCGTCGACGATCTCTTTCATGCTGCATGCCTCCTTTCGATGCCGGCGAGCATCGTCGCCAGCTCCTCGAGACTCCTCAGATTGTGGCCGGGCAGGAACCGGTCGACGAACGGCAGCGCGGCGCGCATGCCGCCGGCGAGCGGCTGGTATTCGGGATTCCCCTTCAACGGATTGACCCAAACGACTGCATAAGCGGCGCGTGCGAGTCGGGCCATCTCGCGGCCGACGAGCTCCGGGTCCTGACGCTCCCAGCCGTCGGAGACGACGACGACGATTGCCCCTCGTGACATCGCCCGCCGGCCGTAGAGGTCGTTGAACTCCTTCAGCGACGCGCCGATCCGCGTGCCGCTGCCCCAGTCGGTCACTGCTTCCGTGCAGCGCTCCAGCGCCGCCGCCGGGTCGCGGGTGCCGAGCTCCGGCGTGAGCCGCGAGAGTCGCGTTCCGAACGCGAACGCCTCCACGCCCGGGCCTGACCCGACCGTGGCGTGCAGGAACAGGATCAGAGCCCGCGCGTACGAGTCCATCGAGCCGGAGACGTCGCAGAGCACGACGAGCTTGCGCGGTACCTGCTTCCGCGTCCGAAGGGGCCGGTCCACCGGATCGCCACCGGTTCGCAGCGAATGCCTGATCAGCCGGCGGATGTCGAGCCGGTCGCCGCGTGCATTCGGTGTGCGGCGACGTGACGCGCGTCGCGGGCGCCGCTCGGCAAGCGCGGCCATCAGACGACGGACACGCCGAAATTCGTCGGGCGTCATATCGGCGAAGTCCTTCTCTTTCAGCAGCTCTTGGCCGGATGCGCCGAGCTCGAGCGGGTCGCCCGCTGCGTCCTCTTCAGCGTCCGGGTCGGCCCGGTCGATGAGCAGCTCGGCGGCGCGTTGCACGGCCTGCGGGTCGTTCGCCACGCGCGCAGGCGGCAAGACCGGGGCGCGGAGGAACCACGCCATGAACGCGCGATCGAACAGCGCAAGCTCGTCCTGACGCGACACGAGTGTCTGGCGGAGCGAGAAGTAGACGTCTTCCTGGCGAGAGAGATCGACACTGTCCTGCGCGCGCAACGCATCAGTCAAACGACCCGGCCCGACCTCGATCCCGACCTCGCGCAGCACGCGGCCGAAGGTGACGACGTGCCGCAGCAGCGCGTCACCCGCCACTACCGGGGCGCCGCCGCGCGGGCCTTGTCGACTAGGCCTTGCAGGGTCTCGTCGCGGACGGCCTCGATGTCCTCGCGGTATTTCAGGATCGAGCCGAGCGTCTGCTGGACGACCTCGGCGTCGATCTCCTGCCGCCCGAGGGCGTGAAGGGCCATCGTCCAGTCGATCGTCTCGGCCACGCCGGGCGGCTTGGCGAGATCGAGCCCACGGAGCTCGCGCACGAAGGCGGCTGCCTCGATCGCCAGCCGCTCGGCCGCTTCGGGCAC
>JANMQZ010000317.1:0-9769 GCA_031370755.1 Actinomycetes bacterium | reverse complement strand
CAAGAGGGCATGCTGCGCCCGCCGCGCGAAACCCCAGCGGCCCCGCCGAACCCCTAGTGCCCCCACTTGTGCGAAAGCGGTGCGCGTGTGTCAGTCGCGGGTCAGCTTGCGGTAGGTGACGCGGTGCGGGCGAGCCGCGTCGGCGCCGAGGCGCTCGACCTTGTTGGCCTCGTAGGAGTCGTAGTTGCCCTCGAACCAGTACCACTTGGCCGGGTTCGACTCGTCGCCCTCGTACGAGAGGATGTGCGTGGCCACCCGGTCGAGGAACCACCGGTCGTGGCTGATGACCACGGCGCAGCCGGGGAACTCCAGCAGCGCGTTCTCGAGCGAGCCCAGTGTCTCGACGTCCAGGTCGTTGGTCGGCTCGTCGAGCAGCAGCAGGTTGCCGCCCTGCTTGAGCGTCAGCGCCAGGTTGAGCCGGTTGCGCTCGCCACCGGAGTCGCCTCGCCGAGCTGATAGCCGACCTTCAGCACCGGATTGAGCGACGTCATCGGATCCTGGAAGACCATCGCGACCTCGTCGCCCCGCACGCGCCGCAGCTCGCGCTTCTTCATCTTCAGGAGATCCTTGCCCTTGAACATCGCCGTCCCGCTCGCGATGCGGCCTGGCGGCTGCGGGATGAGCCCCAGGATCGACATCGTCGAGACGCTCTTGCCCGAGCCCGACTCGCCGACGATGCCGAGCGTCTCGCCCGGGAACACGTCGTACGAGATGTCGTCGACTGCATGGACGACGCCGTCCTCCGTGCGGAACTCGACGACGAGGTTCCTGATCGACAGGACCGGCTCAGGCACGGACTCGCCTCTGCTGTGGGTCGAGCGCGTCCCGGAGGCCGTCGCCGACGAAGTTGATCGCGACGACGATGACGAGTAGCGTCAAACCCGGAAACACCGTGATCCACCACTTCTGCGGGAACTGCTGCCCGCTGGCGATGAGCGAGCCGAGCGACGGCGTCGGCGGCTTGATCCCGAAGCCGAGGAACGAGAGCGCCGCTTCGACGATGATCGCCGCCCCGACCGACAGCGTGCCGTTGACGACGATCGGCCCGAGCGTGTTCGGAAGGATGTGGCGGAACATGATGCGGATGTCGCCCGAACCGGCCGCCTTCGCCGCTTCGACGTACTCCTTCTCGCGGAGCGACAGGAACACGCCGCGCACGATGCGCGCGAGGCCCGTCCAGAAGAAGAGCGCGAGGATCACCGACACGCGCCACTGCGAGCCCTGACCGAGCAGCGCAGCGGCGGTCAGCAGGATCGCGAGCGCCGGCAGCGTGAGGACGAGGTCGGTGATGCGCATCAGGATGTTGTCGATCCAGCCGCCGTAGTAGCCGGCGACGGCCCCGACGATGACGCCGATGATCGACGACACGAACGCGACGAAGACACCGACCTCCATCGACGTCCGGATCCCGTAGATCACGCGACTGAAGAAGTCGCGACCGATCTCGTCCGTGCCGAAGAAATGATGCGCGACTGTCGTGGGTCCGGCCAGAACGTTCGTCAGGTCGATCTCCTCGAACGAGTACGGCGCGACGAAGTTCGCAAAGATCCCGGCGCCGAAAACGATCACGAGCACGATCAGCCCCGACATCGCCAGCCGGTGGCGCAAGAAGCGGCTCCGCGCGTACGACCACTGGCTGCGGGCCTTGAGCTCGAGCCCCGCCTCGTAGGTGCCGTCGATGCCGCTGCCCATCCCCGGCGCTGTGATGTCGCTCACCTGCGAGACGATGGGCTTGTCGACTTGAACGGGGGTGGGCTCAGTCATAGCGGATCCTCGGATCGAGATACCCGTACAGGATGTCCGCGACCAGGTTGAAGAAGATGATGATCGTCGACGTGACGACGAGGTACGCCATGACCGCATAGATGTCGAGCTGCCCGAGCTTCTGGATGAAGTAGTACCCCATCCCGTCGAGGCCGAACACCGACTCGGTGACGATCGCGCCGCCGAGCAGGCCGCCGAAGTTCAGCGCGGCGATCGTGACGATCGGAATCAGCGCGTTGCGGAAGACGTGTCGCATGATCACCTTGTTCTCTGGTAACCCCTTCGCGCGCGCCGTTCGCACGTAGTCCGTGTTGATCACGTCCAGCATCGAGGCGCGCATGTAGCGGCTGTAGAGCGCGAACGAGATGATCGTCAGCGTGATCACGGGCAAGCCGATGTGCTGCAAGCGATCGAACGACCACGTGCCCTGCCCCGGATTGTTGAGACCCGCCGTGTAGAAGATCCGCACGTGCCATTTCAGATAGATGTCGACGAACAGGATCTGGAGCAGCAGCGCCAGCCAGAAGGTCGGCATTGCATACCCGAGGAAGCTCGCCGACGTGAAGAAGTAGTCGAACGGCGAATACTGGCGTATGGCAGAGAAGATTCCGACTGCCACCCCCAGTATCAGCGCCAGAATCTCCGCGAGGATGATCACCTGCGCCGTGTGGCCCATCGTGCGGCTGATGTCGGGCCAGATCGGCTGCGAGGTCACGAGCGACGTTCCGAGCTTGTGCTCGAAGACGTCCTTCACCCAGAACCAGTAGCGCACCGGGATGGCGCGGTCGAGGTGGTACTTGTGCTGCAGGTTGTTGTATGTGATCACCGAGAACTGCGGGTTCGCGCGCAGGTTGTCGGTGGGGTTCCCTGCGAGCGACACGAACGTGAAGCTCAGGAACGTCGAGATGATCAGCACCGGGATGCTGTAGAGGATTCGGCGCGTGATGTACGTGAGCATCGCGTGACGTCCTTTAGATGAGCGGCCCGGGCCACCGCGAAGGCGGCGGCCCGGGCCGAGTCCTGTCGAGGCGGGGGCTAGTGTAGCCCCTTCTCGTCAGGGAGTTACGACTTCCAGAACCACTCCTCAGCGTTCCAGCCGAAGCCGACGCTGGCGGGGTTGTTCTTCATCCCGCCGATGGCCGACTTGAAGATGAGCGGGTTCGGCCGTGAGTACATCGGGATGGTCGGGACGTCCTTCGACATCAGCGCGTCGGCCTGCGCGAAGAGCGCTGAGCGCTTCGCCGGGTCGAGCTCGCTGTTGGACGCCTCCATCAGCTTCGTTGCTGCACGGTTGCAGTAGTTGAGGTAGTTCGACTCGCCGCCGCAGCCCCACGTCGGCACGAAGCCGGCGGGATCGGGCGACGTGACCCATGCGAAGTTGGCGAGGTCGTAGTTCGACGACGGGATTCCCGTCGGGCCGAACACGACGTTCGCCGGCAGCGAGGCGTCCACGATCTGGATGCCGATGCTCTTCAGCTGGGCCTTGATGATTGCCTCCTGCGTGGTGCGCGTCGCGTTCGACGCCGTCCACGTGTACCGGAACTTGGCCGGCAGGCCGGCGCACGTCCAGTACTGGTCGTTACCCGAGGACGGAGCGCTCGGACCGCCCGTGCAGTGCTTCTTCAGCAGCGCGAGCGCCTTGGCCGCGTTGTAGTCCCACTTCGCGAAGTCGGGCTTGTACGCCGCGTCGGACTGGTAGAAGACGATGTTTTCCAGCGGCGTCGTGTTGCCCGCGAGGTCGCCGTACACCGTCTTGATGATCGACGGGCGATCGATGCCCATCATGATCGACTGCCGCATCCACGGCGCCCTGAGGAGCTTGTTGCTCGACTTGGGACCGAACTGGATGTCGATGTGCTCCTGGAAGAGGCCCGGCACCGTCGTGAACGTCACGCCGCTGGTGCTCTTCAGGGGCAGAAGGTTGATGCCGAAGGTCGGGTTGATCGCGTCGACTTCGCCGCCGCGCATCGCCTGAACCTCGGTGTTCGTGTCGGTGATGATCTTGAAGTCGATCTCGTTCAGCTTGGCCTTCTTGCCGTAGAAGAGCGGGTTCTTCTTCAGCGTCGAGCCCTGACCCTTGGTGTAGTTGGTCAGCATGAACGGGCCATCCGAGACGGGCTTGCCGTCGTTACCGCAGATGCAGTTGGTCCAGATCTTGTTGAAGTCCTGGCCAGCCAGCGCCTTCGCCGGGTAGACACCGCCGAAGAGAAGCTGCCACGCTGCATACGGCTTCTTCCACTTGAACGTGACTTGCTTCTGGCCCTTGTGGGTGAAGCCGGTGATCTGGTCGTACCCGTCGCGACCCACAACGTCGTTCGCCGGGTTGACGATCTGCTGCCACGTGTAGACGAAGTCCTGGTACGTGACCGGGATCTTCTGGCCACCCCAGTTCCAGTTCGCATCAGGGCGGATGTTGAACGAGAGCGTCGTCTTCGTCGCCTTCGCGCTCGAGACGAGATCCGCCACGTACTGGAGCTTGTTGTTGATGTTGTACGCGCCGCGAATGATCGGCACGGTCTGGACGCCAGCCCAGAACTGGTTGCAGCACGTCAGGTTCGTGTTGAACCCGACGATGTCCTGCTCCTGTCCGAAGACGAGGATGTCCTTCGCCTGCCGTGCTGCCGACGTCCTGGGGACGTTGGCCCACGACTGGGCGAAGGGCGCCGCTGCCAACGAGGCGCCCTGCGCCTTGCCGGCGAGCTTGGTCGTCGCAGTTGCTGACGTGGCCACCGCAAGGATGGTCAGCGCCGCAGCTGCAATGAGCCAGAGGCGTCTGTGCATCGATTCCCTCCGTTTTATTTGCGCCGGGAGCCCCGTTCGTCCGGCGGCGCCTGCTAGCTCCCACGCCCTGGTCGGGCGTCCCGTTGCGTGTGTAAAGACGACGGCGCGGTAGCTTAGTTAGGGCTGCGTGAAGATGCCAGGGACCCGGCTAAACCGGGATGACCCGGCCGCTCTCGAGCCGGCCCGGGCGAAGGCGCCGGAGCATTCCGAGCACCTCGTTTTGCTGGGGCAGGCTGACCCCGGAGCCGCTCGTGCCGACCGTCGCGGCCGGCGTGCCGTTGCTCGAGCCGAGCAGGTGCCCGACGGCGAACGAGGAGCCCGTTGCTGCCAGGATCGTCACGGCCGCGACCGCGACGTTCAGGCGGAACGCCGGCCGGCGCCGGTGGGCGGTGAAGACGGGCAGCGCAGGCTGCTCGAGCGCCGAGGCCCGGAGTTTCGCCGTGAAGACGCCGATCTCCAGGAGATAGTCCTCGCAGTCGTCGCAGCCCCGCAGATGCCCGTGGAGCTGGGCGGTCTCGAGCTCGGAGAGCTCGCCGTCGAGCAGCGCCGAAGCGGCCTCTCGGGCCTGCATGCACTCGGTGGGTGGGACGGGAGTCAGCATCGTCTCTTTGAATATCAGACGTTCCGGGTCGGCCTCGGTTAGATGTCCAGTTCTCCTATCGGCGTATGACGGTCGACGATAGAGGCCGAATCGACCTCCGAGCCCAGAGCGCCGTAGCCCAAGGGGCCCCGCCCGAGGCGGGACGCGAGGAAGGCGTCCGCCACGGCCCGAGGTGCATGGCGCACGAGCAGGGAGCCCTGGAGGGCCAGGGCGAGACGCTCGACGACCGCCCTCGCCTGGCCATCCTCGACCGCGACGAGCGCCCCCTCGGCGAGCGCCGTGAGCGACGGCTCGCCGGCGCTGCGGATCTCCTCGAGGAACACCTCCGCCGACTCGGGCTCCCGGCGCAGCGTCCGGAGCGCGTCGAGGCAGACGACGTTGCCTGCTCCCTCCCAGATCGAGAGGAGCGGCTGCTGGCGGTAGAGACGCGGCAGGCCCGACTCCTCGACGTAGCCGTTCCCGCCGAGGCACTCGAGCGCTTCGACCGCGTGCCCGGGGCCGCGCTTGCAGATCCAGTACTTCGCGACCGCGGTCGCGAGCCGCGCGAAGGCGGCCTCGGCCGGATCGTGCGCGCGCCGGTCGTAGGCGTGCGCGAGGCGGAGCGCGGTCACGGTCGCCGCCTCCGACTCGACGCAGAGGTCGGCGAGGACGTTGCGCATCAGCGGCTGCTCGGCGAGCGGCGCGCCGAACGCGACGCGGTGCGCGGCGTGGTGCGTCGCCTGCTCCACCGCCTGCCGCATGCCGGCCGCCGAGCCGAGGACGCAGTCGAGCCGCGTGTGGACGACCATCTCGACGATCGTCGGGACGCCGCGGCCCTCCTCGCCGACGAGCTGCGCCAGCGCACCGACGAGCGTGATCTCGCTCGAGGCGTTCGAGCGGTCGCCGAGCTTGTCCTTGAGCCGGTCGATGTGGAAGCCGTTGCGCGAGCCGTCGGGCAGCACGCGCGGCAGGAAGAAGCAGGACAGGCCGGCGGGCGCCTGCGCGAGCACGAGGAAGGCATCGCTCATCGGCGCCGAGCAGAACCACTTCTGCCCGTCGAGCACATACTCGCCGCAGCCTGCCGGCCGCGCGACGGTCGTGTTCGTGCGCAGGTCGGAGCCTCCCTGGCGCTCGGTCATCGACATGCCGACGAGCGCACCGCGCTTCTCCGCCACCGGACGCAGGCCGAAGTCGTACTCGCGCGACGTGAGCAGCGGCTCCCACTCCGCCGCGAGGGCGGGCGCCGACGCGCGCAGCGCGGGCACCGCGGCGTGTGTCATCGAGATCGGGCACCCGTGTCCCGCCTCGACCTGCGAGGCGAGCATGAAGAGCGCCGCCCGCGCGACGTGCGCGCCGTCGCGGCTGTCGGTCCACGACAGCGAGTGCAGTCCCGCTCCGACCGACATGCGCATCAGGTCGTGCCACGCCGGATGGAACTCGACCTCGTCGATGCGCTCGCCGAAGCGGTCGTGCGTCCGCAACTGCGGCGGCTGCTCGTTTGCGAGCCTCCCCCACTCGAGCGGCGCACCGCCGAGCAGCCGCCCGAACGCCGAGCACTGCGCTGCCGCCCAGCCCGCGCCCTCGCGCTCTAGCGCCTCGACGAGCGGGCGGTTCGCGCCGAACAGGTCGTGACCGGCGAGGGGCGGCACCTGGTTGGCGCTGTCCGTGGAGAGGATCGCCATTCCAACACGATACGCCTCGGCGCGAATGGGCAAGATCCGTGGGTGGACGTCTCGATCCGCCACCGGACGATCGGCACGCCGGCTGCGCGCGGCCCGTTTCTCGTCGTCCTCGACGGCCCCGAGTACGTCCGCCGAGCGTCGCTCCTCCGCGTCCTGCGTGCGCTCGTCGCGAAGGGCCAGATCCCGCCGCACCACCTCGCGCTCGTCGCGCCGGACGACCGGCTCGAGTCCTACTCGGCGTCGCTGCCGTACACCCGCGCGCTTCTCGACGCGCTCGACGAGCTAACCGGCCGCGGACGGGGGCGGCGCGTCGGGCTCGGCTCGAGCCTCGGCGCGCTTGCGCTGTTCCATGCCCACCGGCTGGAGGCGCGCGCCTTCTCCGGGCTCTTCCTCCAGTCCGGCAGCTTCTTCCGGCGGCGCACCGACCCGCAGGAGTCCCGTTTCCCGCGCTTCACGCGCGTCGACCGCTTTGTCGGCACGGTGCTGAACGCGCGCGACAGCGCCCGTCCGGTGCCGGCGACGATCACCTGCGCGCTCGACGAGGAGAACTACGGCAACAACGCTGCGCTCGCACACGCGCTCGCGGCGCAGGGCTACCCAGTCGACTTCCATGCTGCGCGCGGCGGCCACGACTGGGCGACGTGGCGGCGCGCGGTCGAGGCGCACCTGCCGGCGCTGCTGCGGAGAGTGTGGCGATGAGGCACCTGCTCGGTCTCGTGCTCGGCACGGAGGAGGACTGGCCGCCGGCGTTCGAGCAGCTCGCCGCGAGCGTCGGCACGTTCGAGTGGCGCGGCACGTCGCACGAGCTCGCAACCGAGCGCGTCTTCAACGAGCCGTTCGACCTGCGCTACACCCCGCGCTACTCGCTCGTGGTCGATCGCGTCGGCTGGTGGTATCTCCTGCCGCGCGAGTGGCTGAAGAAGGTCGCGCTGATGGACGACGTGTACCTGCTCAACAACCCGTTCACGTTTCAGTCGATGGAGAAGCACTCCGCGTACTGCGCGATGATGCGACTCGGCCTGAAGGTGCCCGACACGTGGCTGATCCCGCACAAGCAGCCGCCGTGGAACGAGCGGCTGCCCACGACGGCTGCGCGCTACAACCGCGCATTCGACCTGCACGAGATCGGCGACGAGGTCGGCTACCCGCTCTACCTGAAGCCGTTCGACGGCGGCCAGTGGCGCGGCGTCTCGCGCGTGCGCAACGCCGACGAGCTGCGTCGCCGCTACGACGAGTCGGGCGAGGAGCTGATGCATGTGCAGTCCGCGGTCGACGACTTCGAGGTGTTCGCGCGCAGCCTCTCGATCGGCGCCGAGACGATGGTGATGTGGTTCGACCCGGACAAGCCGCTGCACGATCGCTACCAGGTGAAGCACGACTTCCTCTCGCCCGAGCAGGGGGTCGAGGTCGAGACGATCTCGAAGGTCGTCAACGCGTTCTTCCGCTGGGAGTTCAACTCGTGCGAGTCGATCGTCCGCGGCGGCGAGGTCTTTCCGATCGACTATGCGAACGCGTCGCCCGACGTCGCGTTGACGAGCCTGCACTATTACTTCCCGTGGGCGATCACCGCACTCGTCCGCTGGTGTGCGTTCTGCGTGGCGGAAGGCCGGCGCATGCGCATCGACGTCGACACGCGACCGTGGTTCGAGATCGGCGACCGCGCCGATCTCTCGTACGAGGACAAGCTGCACGCATATCGCGTGCTGGCGGACGAGCACTTTCAGACGGACGCCTACGCCGAGTTCTGCGCGGGGCCGCTCCGCCATCTCGACGAAGCGGCCCACGCGTGGTTCCAGAGCGCCGAGTTCGACCGTGTCCTCGTCGACACGGTTCGCTCGACGTTCCCGTCACACGAGCACGAGCAGTTCGTGGCGCATTACCGCGGCCTGCTCGCTGCCTGGGCGCGCGACAGTTCTTAGCTCCTCCGCTCCCGCGGGCCGGGTGCGCCGCCGCCCCAGTGGCCGCGCGGCCCCATGCCCATCGGCGGGCGGACGCCGTTCACGAGGTCGGTGATCCGCGCCCGAAGATCCGACGGCGCGTTGGCGCCGAACCGCGTCGTCGCGTCGGCGACGAGCGCGTCGATCAGGCCGGAAGCAGACTTGCCGCTCGTCGCGTCCGCGATCTGGGCGAGCGTCTTGCCTCCCTGCAGCTGCGTGCGGAGGCTGTCGAGCGAGATCCCGAGATACGTCGCGGCGACCTGGATGCCGTCACCGTGTTCATGCCCCGGGCCGTGGCCGCCGGGCCTCATGGCAGGCCGGACGCCGTTCACGAAGTCGGTGAAGTGCTGGGTGAGCGTCGGCGCGATCGTGTCGGACTGCGCCTGCGTCAGCCGGCCGGCCTTGACCGCATCCGCGAGCTCCTGCTTCTCGTGCGTCACGAGCGCGGCGATCAGGCCCGCCTTCGACTTGCCGCTCGTCGCGTCGGCAACCTGGGCGAGCGTCTTGCCCGCCCTGAGCTGCGTGAGCAGCGCATCGGTCGTCGAGCCGAGATACGAGGCGGCCGCGTCGAGGTCGTCGCCGGGGCCGTGGTGGGCGTCGGCACGCGCCGCTAGATCGGCGCGTTTCGACTGTGAGTGGCCCTTCGCCGCGAGCGCGGTGCCGCCGAGCGCAAGCGCGGCGATCCCGACGAGGACGAGCATCAGCTGTGTCTTTTTCATGGTCGTAGCTTCGACGGGCCGGTTAAGAACGGTCTGTGACCTTTCTAAGAATCACGTGCGCCCCGGAGCCCGCACCGCTTGCACCGCGGCTCCCGCCGCCGCGGAAGCCGCGCGCCGCAGCGGCGGCATCTCGGCGTGGCGGGATCGACCCGCGCCCGTTCGCAGGCGCGCTCGACGACCTCGTGCCAGTCGATCGCGAGCACGGCGAGACCGTCGTCCGCGTCGAGCGACGCCAGGTGCTCGTCGCGGCACGCCTCGACGAGCGCGACGACGCCGAGGCGGTGCGCGAGCTCGGCGTCGTCGGGC
>JANMQZ010000024.1:0-5355 GCA_031370755.1 Actinomycetes bacterium | reverse complement strand
CGAGTCCGTCGCCGACGAGGGTCTCGACGCGGTCGTCCTGCTCGGCATGGGCGGCTCGAGCCTCGCGCCGGAGGTGCTGCGGCGCACGTTCCGCGTCGAGAGCTTCCACGTGCTCGACACGACGCATCCCGCGGCGATCCGGGCAGTCGAGAACGCGATCGACCTCGAGCGCACGCTCTTCGTCTCCGCGTCGAAGTCGGGCGGCACGCTCGAGACGCGCTCGCACACCGACTACTTCTGGGAGCGCACCGGCAAACGCGGCGCGGCCTTCTTCGCAATCACCGATCCGGGATCCGACCTCGAGCGCATGGCGAAGGAGCGCGGGTTCCGGCATGTCTTCACCGGTGAGCCGACGATCGGCGGCCGCTACTCCGCGCTCTCGCCGTTCGGGATGGTGCCGGCGGCGCTCATGGGCGTCGACGTCGCACGCCTCCTCGCGAGCGCGGACCGCATGGCCGACGCGTGCCGCCGCGACGACGGCAACCCCGGCTACGAGCTCGGCCGCCAGTTCGGCAAAGGGTGGCTCGACGGGCGCGACAAGATCTGCATCGAGGAGACGGACGGCGGCTTCGGGCTCTGGGCGGAGCAGCTGATCGCCGAGTCGACGGGCAAGCACGGGAAGGGCCTCGTGCCGGCGCCCGGTGAGTCGCCGGACGGCCTCGACCGCCAGGCCGCGGTGCCGCAGGTCGCCGACCCGTACGCGCTCGGCGGCGAGTTCTTCCGCTGGGAGTTCGCCGTCGCGGTCGCCGGCGTCACCCTCGAGATCAACCCGTTCGACCAGCCCGACGTGCAGGCCGCGAAGGACAAGACGAACGAGGTGCTCGCGACCGGCAGCGAGCCCGACGTCGAGCCCCACGGCTCGGTCGACGAGCTGCTCGCCCAGGCGAACGAGCGCGACTACGTCTGCGTGCAGGCATTCATCGAGCCGGGTGCCGAGAACGACCGCCGGATCGACGACCTCGTCCGCAAGCTGCGCCGCCGCAGCGGGCTCGTAGTCACCCACGGCTACGGGCCGCGGTACCTCCACTCGACCGGGCAGCTGCACAAGGGCGGCCCGAACACCGGCCTCTTCCTGCAGATCGTCGACGATCCCGGCGAGGAGATCCCGATTCCCGGCAAGCCGTTCGGCTTCCGCCGCTTGCTTCGGGCCCAGGCTGCCGGAGACTATGCCTCCTTGCAGGAGCGCGGCCGCCGCGCGGCACGAATCCACATCGAGGAGGCCTAGGCGAAATGCAACTCGGAATGATCGGCCTCGGCCGCATGGGCAACGGGATGACCGACCGCCTGCGCGAGCACGACCACGACGTGAAGACGTACGACCCCGCGGTCGATTCCCGCACCGCCGCGTCGCTCGACGAGTTGAAGTCGCAGCTCGACGCTCCGCGGGCTTTCTGGATGATGATCCCGGCCGGCAAGATCACCGAGGACACCTTCCAGGAGCTCCTGAAGCTCGCCGACAAGGGCGACACGATCGTCGACGGCGGCAACTCGAACTTCCGCGACTCGCAGCGGCGCTGCGCCGAGGCGAAGGCGAAGGGCATCCATTTCGTCGACGCCGGCGTCTCGGGCGGCATCTGGGGGCTGCAGGTCGGCTTCTGCCTGATGGTCGGCGGCGACAAGGAGCCGGTGAAACGGCTCGAGCCGATCTTCACGTCGCTCGCACCCGAAGACGGATACGCGCACGTCGGCGCATCCGGCGCCGGCCACTTCACGAAGATGGTGCACAACGGGATCGAGTACGGTCTCATGCAGGCGTACGCCGAAGGCTTCGAGATCATCGAGCACTCCGAGTTCGACGTCGACCTGCACGAGCTGTCCGGGATCTGGCGCTACGGCTCGGTCGTGCGCTCGTGGCTCCTCGAGCTGCTGCACACCGCGTTCGAGCAGCACGGGAACAAGCTCGACGACATCGCACCGTACGTCGAGGACTCTGGCGAGGGCCGCTGGACGATCCACGAGGCGATCGCGGAGAACGTGCCCGCACCCGTGATCTCCGCCGCACTCTTTGCGCGGTTCGCGTCGCGCGACGAGATCAACTTCGCCGCGAAGGTCGCGGCCGCGCTTCGCAACCAGTTCGGCGGTCACGCGATCAAGGCGATGGCGGAGGCCGAAGGGTCGGAGGACCCACGGTCACATTGAGCGAGAACCCGCTCGAAGAGGGCCTCTCGCTGCGGCGCACGCCGGACCCGTGTGCGCTCGTGATCTTCGGCGCGTCGGGCGATCTCACGCACAAGAAGCTGATGCCTGCGCTCTATGCGCTGATGGTGCGGCGGCTGCTGCCGCCGCGCTTCGCGATCGTCGGCGTCGCGCGCACCGAGGCCGACGACAACGCCTTCAGGAACGACATGAAGGATGCGGTGAAGCAACACGCGCGCGACGCGTTTCGCGACGACATCTGGGAGGAGCTCGCTGCGAACATGCGCTACGTCGCGACCGACTTCGCCGACGAAGGCGGCGAGGACAAGCTCGAGCAGCTCGTCGCCGAGCTCGACAAGGAGAACAGCCTCGGAGGCAACCGCGTCTACTACCTCGCCGTGCCGCCGGTCGCCTTCTCGACGATCGTCGACGCACTCGGGAAGAGGCGGAGCAGCGCAACAGGGTGGACACGCCTGATCGTCGAGAAGCCGTTCGGCCACGACCTGGCCTCGGCACGCGGTCTGAACGCGATGCTCGAGGAGCATTTCACCGAGGACCAGATCTTTCGCATCGACCACTACCTCGGCAAGGAAACGGTCCAGAACATGCTGGCGCTGCGGTTCGCGAACGGCATCTTCGAGCCGATCTGGAACAGGCAGTTCGTCGACCACGTGCAGATCACCGTCGCCGAGTCGATCGGCATCGAGGGGCGCGCCGGCTACTACGAGTCCGCGGGAGCGATCCGCGACATCTTCCAGAACCACCTGCTCCAACTGCTCGCGCTGACGGCGATGGAGCCTCCGATCGACTTCACCGCGGAATCGGTGCGGAACGAGAAGGTGAAGGTGCTACGTGCACTGCACACGCCGGGGCCCAAGTCGGTCGTGCGCGGCCAGTACGGGCGCGGCTACATCGAGGGCGTCGAGGTTCCGGCGTACCGCGAAGAAGAGGGCGTCGCGTCGGACTCGATGACCGACACGTACGTAGCGGCGAAGCTCTTCGTCGACAACTGGCGCTGGGCGGACACGCCGTTCTACGTGCGCATGGGCAAGCGGCTCGCGCGCCGTGAGACGACGATCGCGATTCAGTTCAAGCGCGCTCCGCATCCGCCGTTCGAAGAGACCTCGGCCGAGGGGCTTCGCCCGAACGTGCTGCTCGTGCATGTGCAGCCGGACGAAGGCGTCTCGCTCGCGATCGGAGCGAAGGTGCCCGGGCAGGGCATGCAGATCCGCACCGTGCACATGGACTTCCTCTACGGCGGCGCGTTCCGTACTGCGATGCCGGAAGCCTACGAGCGCCTGATCCTCGACACGCTGCTCGGCGACGGGACGCTCTTCACGCGCGCCGACGAGGTCCAGGAGCAGTGGCTACTCGTCGACTCGATCGTCGCGGCGTGGCAACGCGACCGTCCCGGCTTCCCGAACTACGCGGCCGGCGCGTGGGGGCCGCCGAGCGCCGACGACCTGCTGCACCGCGATGGCCGTTCCTGGCGGCGGCATTGAGTAACGCCGCCGGGCTCGAGCGCTGGTTGGGCGAGGACGTCACGCTCGCCGAGGTCGGTCGCGCGGTCGCGCGGCTTCGTGCGGAATCCGCAGTCGAAGGCATGCGCACGTCGGTGATGACGCACATCGCCTGGGTGCCGGAGCCATGGCTCGACAAAGCGCACGCCGCGCTCGCCGGCATGGGGGAGCGGCATCCGTCGCGCACGATCGTGCTCGTCCCCGACTCCGACGCGGGCACGAGCCGGATCGACGCGACTGCGTCGATCGAGCGGTACGAGATCCCGGGTGTTGAGCAGAACATCTGCTCGGAGGTGATCGAGTTGCGGCTGCTCGGCACGCGCGCGAAGGCGCCGGCGTCGATCGTCGAGCCGCTCCTCGTCTCGGACCTGCCGGTGTTCCTCCGCTGGCGCGGCGAGCCGCCCTGGGGCGCGCCGGAGCTCGAGCAGCTCGTCGACCTCACCGACCGGCTCATCGTCGACTCGACCGAGTGGGACGACGTTCCCTATCCGTACAGCCACCTCGTGCAGCTCTTCGAGCGCACTGCGGTCTCCGACATCGCGTGGGCGCGAACGTCGCGCTGGCGCACCCTGCTCGCCTCACTCTGGCCGGGGATCGCCGACGTACGCACGATCCGGGTGCGCGGCACCGCCGCACAGGCGCACCTGCTTGCCGGCTGGCTGCGCTCGCGCCTCGAGCGCGACGACATCGCGCTCGAGCACGTCGAGGCCGAGCGGCTCGAAGCCGTCGAGCTCGACGGCGAGCCCGCGGCGTTCCCGCCCGGCGACCCGCCGCAACCGAGTGACGTGCTGTCGGACGAGCTCGACCGCTTCATCCGCGACCGCGTCTACGAGGATGCGGTGCGCGCGGCGATTGCCTAACCGGCGGCGAGCACGGCGAGCAGCTCGTCCCGCACGAGACCGTTCGACGAGACGAACTGGCCGCTCGCCGAGCCCACGCGACCGCCCGCCTCCGCCACGATCGGCTCGAGTGCCGCGCGGTCCCAGAGCGCAAGCTCGACGTCGACCGCCGCGTCGAGCGCGCCTTCGGCCACGAGCACGTGCTGCCAAAAATCGCCGAGCCCGCGCGCGTGCCAGACGTGCGGCTCGAGGAGCGCGAGGTCGCGCGCCTGCGAGCACGAGACGGATGCGTCGGCCAGCGACTCCACCTGCGAGACGCCGATCCGCTCGCCGTTCGCGAACGCGCCGGCGCCACGCGCCGCCCACCAGCGCCGCTCGAGCGCGGGCGCCGAGACGACGCCGAGCACGAGCTCGCCCTCGCGTTCGAGGGCGAGGAGCGTTGCCCACACGGGGATCCCGCGTGAGAAGTTCCGCGTGCCGTCGATCGGGTCGACGATCCAGCGGATGTCGCCTCCATCGTCACCTTCCTCCTCGCCGAACACGCTCTCACCTGGCCTGTCCCGCGCGATGCGGTCGCGCAGCATCTGCTCGGTAGCGCGGTCGGCGTCGGTGACCGGCGTCAGGTCGGGCTTCGTCTCGATGTGCAAGTCGCTCGCGCGAAAGCGCGGCAGGGTCAGAGCGTCGGCGGCGTCTGCAAGCTCGAGTGCGTAGGCGAGGTCGGCGTTCACACGCCCGACGATATAGCTACGGAACGATCTTGAACTTACGCTTCTTGACCGCGGAGGGCGCGATCTTGAACGTCGGCGGCGCTACGACGAGCTTCTCCGGATCCGACCAGCTCATCTGCTGCACGCCGGTGG
>JANMQZ010000253.1:0-7473 GCA_031370755.1 Actinomycetes bacterium | reverse complement strand
GGTCGCGATGCTGATGCTCGCGCGCGAAGCGCGCGCGGCGACGCCCGCAACCCCCGAGTCGCAACCCGGCTACATCCGCTCGAAGGACGCGCAGGCTCAGGCCGTGCGCAAGGTCCCGCGCCTCGCCGAGCTGCACCGCATCGTCGCCTGACTCGATTCCCACGAGATCCTCGCGCTAGGCTCGAATCGACATGACGACGTTCAATTTGCGTCACCTGAAGCTTCGGAGCGGCGAGCAGTTTCGGGAGACGCTCGACGTGCAGCTCGAGCCGCTCGTGCTCGGCGGGAGCGAGTATCTGCCGGTGCCGGGGGAGGTGCCGGCGGAGCTGACGGTCACGAAGGCGACGACCGGCAGCGTCTACCAGCTCTCCTTCCGCGCGCGGCTGCACGGGCCGTGCTTCCGCTGCCTGCGCGACTCCGTCCTCGACCAGGCCGTCGACGCGCGCGAGTACCAAGCGACGAATCCCGGCGACGACGAGGAGCTCCGCTCGCCCTACATCAGCGAGGACACGCTCGACCTCTCCGCCTGGGCACGCGACGCGCTCGCCCTCGCGCTGCCCGACAAGATCCTGCACGCGCCCGACTGCGCGGGCCTCTGCCCGACCTGCGGCAAGGACCTGAACGACGAGCCGCACACGCACGACGAGCTCGCCGCCGACCCCCGCTGGTCGGCGCTCGACGAGCTCCGCGGCCAGCTCTAGTTGTCGATCGTCGACATGTCGGCGTACCGGTCGCCGACCGCCGCGTGCTTCGGAAACGCCTCTTCGATCCGCGCGAGATCGTCGCCGTCGAGCTCGACCTCTGACGCGCCCGCATTGTCCTCGAGGTACGTCCGCCGCTTCGTCCCGGGGATCGGCACGACGTTGTCGCCGCGCGACAGCACCCACGCGAGCGCGAGCTGCGCGGGCGTGCAGCCCTTCTCGGCCGCGATCTCCTGCACACGCTCGACGAGGTCGAGGTTGCGCGCGAAGTTCTCGCTCTGGAACCGCGGCTGATACTTCCGGAAGTCGCCGTCGTCGAAGTCGTCCGGCGACCGGAACGCTCCCGTCAGGAAGCCGCGCCCGAGCGGCGAGTACGCGACGAAGCCGATCCCGAGCTTGCGCACCGTCTCGAGCACCTCGTTGTCCTCCGGCTCGCGCGCCCACAGCGAGTACTCGCTCTGCAGCGCCGTCACGGGATGCACCGCGTGCGCGCGCCGGATCGTCTCCGGCGACGCCTCCGACAGGCCGATGTGCCGCACCTTGCCCGCGTCGACGAGCTCCTTCATCGCGCCGACCGTCTCCTCGATCGGCACCGTCTTGTCGACGCGGTGCTGGTAGTAGAGGTCGACGTGGTCGACGCCGAGCCGCGCGAGCGAGCGGTCGACCGCCGTGTGCACGTACTCCGGCCGGCCGCTGACGCTCCGCTTGCCGTCTTCGAAGACGTTGCCGAACTTCGTCGCGAGCACCACCTGGTCGCGCCGGTCGGCGATCGCCTTGCCGACAAGCGCCTCGTTCTCGCCCGGGTTGGCGCCGTAGATGTCGGCGGTGTCGAGGAAGAAGATGCCGAGCTCGAGCGCACGGTGAATCGTCGCGATCGACTCCGCCTCGTCGGTTGCGCCGTACCAGGCCGACATGCCCATGCAGCCGAGCCCCTGCTCCGATACTTCGAGGCCCTGCCCGAGCGCGCGCGTGTCCATCCACCCACGCTACCCCCGGAACCGGGGTGAACGCGGCGCTTCGCTATAGTGGCCGCCGCAATGGCGGTTCCGAAACGTAAAACCTCGAAGTCGCGGCGCGACAAGCGCCGCGCGACCCACGCGATCAGTGCGCCGAAGGTGAACGTCTGCCCCCAGTGCGGACAGCCGAAGCGCCCGCATCGCGTCTGCGGGACCTGCGGCACCTATAAGGGCCGCGAGGTCGAGCCGCTCCGCCTCGACGCTCCGTAAGGCATGACGGTCCGGATCGCGGTCGACGCGATGGGCGGCGACCGGGGGCCCGCCGACATCGTCGCGGGCGCACTCGACGCCCGCAGCGACTCGATCGAGCCGATCCTCTTCGGCGACGCCGGCATCGACACCCGCGGCCTCGAGCTCCGGCCGACGACCGACGTGATCGGCCAGCACGACAAGCCGGCCGAAGCCGTCCGCGCGAAGCCGCAGAGCTCGCTCGTCGCCGCTGTCCGCGCCGTGGCCGAGGGCACCGCCGACGCGGTCGTCTCCGCCGGCAACACCGGCGCGATGCTCGCCGCCGGGCTGCTCGAGCTGAGGCGGCTTCCCGGCGTCATCCGCCCCGCGATCGCCGTGCCGATCCCCGGCGAGCGCGGCCCGTCCGTTCTCCTCGACGCGGGCGCGAACGCCGACGCCCGCCCGGAGCACCTCCTCCAGTTCGCGACGATGGGCGCCGTCTTCGCCGAGGAGATCCTCGGCGTCCGGAGCCCCGGCGTGCGGCTCCTCTCGATCGGCGAGGAAGCGGAGAAAGGGAACCAGCTGACGCTCGCCGCCCACGAGCTCCTCGCGGCGAGCGACCTCAACTTCCAGGGCAACACCGAGGGCCGCGACGTCCTCCGCGGCGCAGCCGATGTCGTCGTCACCGACGGTTTCACGGGCAACGTCGTGCTGAAGACCCTCGAGGGAACGATCCGCGTCATCCTCGAAGCCCTCCGCGCCGAGATCACGGCCACGACGACCGGGAAGCTCGGCGGCCTCCTGATCCGCCCGGCCGCGCGCCGGCTCCGCCGCCGCCTCGACCCGGACACCTACGGCGGCGCCTATCTCCTGGGCCTGCGCGGCCTCGCGGTGATCGCGCACGGCAACTCGTCCCCCACTGCAATCGCGAACGCGATCCGCCTCGCGGCCCGCGGCGTCGAGCACGATGTCGTCGGCCGGCTCGGTGCACGTCTGCCCGACCGCTCGAGCGTTGTATGATCGGCGCGATTTTGCGGCATTCGACTTTTCTGGCCCCCACGTAAATGAGGTGACATGGCAGCGTCGCGCGAAGAAGTCTTCGAGCGGGTCAAGGAAGTACTGACCGAGCAGCTCGGGATCGAAGAGGCGGACATCACGGAGGAGGCGTCGTTCCAGGAGGATCTCGACGCCGACTCGCTCGATCTCGTCGAGCTGATCATGGAGCTCGAAGACCAGTTCGGGATCAAGATCTCGGACGAGGACGCCCAGAAGATCACGACCGTCGGCCAGGCCGTCGACTACGTCTCGACCCACCAGTAACCAGCGACATCCGACACCAGGGTCTCGCGCTTTTGATCGACGCGCTCCCGCCTGAAAGGGCGGCGATCGCGTTCACCCACTCGTCGTGGGCGGTCGACCGGACGGAGTCGTACGAGCGGCTCGAGTTCCTCGGGGACAGCGTGCTGGAGCTCGCGATCGCTCACGAGCTCTACGCGCGCTACCCCGATTTTTCGGAAGGGCGGCTCGCAAAGATCCGCTCGCACGTCGTCTCACGTGCGAGTTGTGCGGTTGTCGCCCGCGAGCTCGGTCTTGGCGCGAAGCTCTCGGCCCAGAGCGGTGACCTCCAGGCGGACGAGATCGAGCGGCTCGCGAAGAACCGCAACGTCCTCGCGGCGCTTCTCGAGGCCGTCCTCGGCGCGCTCTTCCTCGAGCACGGGTTTCCGGCGGTCGAGGACGCAGTCGTGAACGCCTTCGCAGGACGGATCGACTACGCGCTCACGACGTACGTCGACCACAAGACCGAGCTTCAGGAGGCACTTGCGCGGAGCGGCAAGCAGGTCTCCTACGTCGTGCTCACGGCCGAGGGGCCGCCGCACGAGCGGCACTTCACCTGCGCGGCCGTCGTCGGCGGCGAGCAGCTCGGGGTCGGCGAGGGCAACTCGAAGAAGGCGGCCGAGCAGGAAGCCGCCCGCGAGGCCCTGGAACGGCTCGCGGCCGGCGACCTTCCCTGATCTCAGGCATCCTTGGCCCTCGATGGCCGAGAAACGCGTCTCGAACTCCGACCTCCACCTCCTGAAGCACGAGGAGGAGGACGAGGCCGGGCGTGACGTACCGAAGGGCATCCTCGAGCTCTTTCCGAAGGACGAGGACGCCCCGATCGCGCGTGACGACGCCGGCGAGTAGCGGCATCCGCGCCGCCCGATAGCCTGGGATCGGTGCATCTTCGCGCCGTCAAAATGCGTGGCTTCAAGTCCTTCCCGGACACCGTCGAGGTGCGCCTGGAGCCCGGCGTCGGCGTGATCGTCGGCCCGAACGGATCGGGCAAGTCGAACGTCGCGGATGCGATCCGCTGGGCGGCCGGCTCGCTCAGCCCGAGCGAGCTGCGTGCCGAGAAGCCCGACGACGTCCTCTTCGCCGGCGCGGCGAACCGCGGGCCGGCCGACTTCTGCGAGGTCGAGCTCCTGTTCGACAACGAGGACGGCGCAGGCCCGGTCGAGTTCTCCGAGCTGTCGATCGCGCGCCGCCTCCATCGCGGCGGGGAGGGGCAGTACCTCGTCAACAAGACCGCCGTTCGCCGGCTCGACCTCGTCGAGCTGCTCGCCGACCTCGGTCTCGGCCAGGGCATGCACTCGATCATCGGCCAGGGCAAGGTCGAGGCGATCCTCGCGTCGAAGCCGGAAGAGCGCCGCGCGCTGATCGAGGAGGCTGCGGGCCTCGGTCGCTTCAAGGCGCGCCGCCACCGCGCCGAGCTGAAGCTTACGCGTGTTGCGACGCAGGTCGAGCGTGCGCGCGACCTCGAGGACGAGGTGCGCAAGCGGCTGCGCCCGCTCGCGCTGCAGGCGACCGCGGCCGAGCGCGCCGAGAAGCTGCGCGGCGAGCTTGCGATGCTTCGCGCGCGCCTCGCGGAACTCGATCTCGCAACACTGGACGAGCGGCTCGCCGAAGCGGGCGAGCGCAAGTCGGTCGCGGTGCTCGCGCGCCGCGCCGCCGAGGAGAAGCTCGAGGCCGTGCTCGCCGAGCGCGGCGGCGCAGAGGAGGAGCTCGCCGACGCGGCCGGCAAGCGCGAGCAAGCGATGCAGGTGCTCTACCGGCTCCGCAGCGCGGCCGAACGGCTCGGCCTCCGGCGCGAGCCCGCCGGTGCGCTCGTCGAGCAGGTGCGCGCCGAGCTCGCCGATGCCGAGACCGACGCCGGCGACCCGAGCGCCGAAGTTGCCGAGCTCGAGCAGCGTGCGCTCGCCGCCGCCGAGCAGGCGCGCGTCGCCGCCGTCGAGCGGGAGGCACGCGCCGAGCGCGCACGCCAGGCACTCGCGCGCGTCATCGCGGCCGAGCGCACGCTCCGCGACACGACGCAGGCGTCGCTCGACGAGCTGCTCGAGCGCCGCGGGGCTATCGAGGTCGAGCTCACGGGCGCCGCGGGCGAGCGCGAGTCTGCCCTTTCCGTCTCCTATGAGTTGCGCAGCCGCGCGGCGCGCCTCGCAGTGCAGCGCGAGTCGGCCGGCCGGCTGATCGCGCGGCTCAGCGCCGAGCTCGCCGACGCCGAGGCCGAAGCGGCGCGCGGCGGCCCGTCGCCCGAGGAGCTCGAGCAGCGCGCGTTGTACGCGCGCGCAGCTGCGCGCGCCGCCGCGCACGAGCGCGACACGCTCGCCGAACGTGCACTCACCGCGCAGGAGCGGCTCTCCACGCTCGAGCGCGCGCTCGCCGAGCGCGAAGGCATCCCGCCGGCGGCCCGCGCGCTCGCCGAGCAGGGGGAGCGCCTCGCACTCTCGCTGCTGACGATCGAGCCGGGCACGGAACGTGCAGTCGCGGCGGCGCTTGGCGCGCGCGCGTCTGCACTCGTCGCGCCCACGGCGAAGGCGGCGCTCGAGCTGCTCGAGCGGGCGGCAGCGGCCGGACTCGGCTCGCTGCGCGTTCTCGCCGGACGCGATCCGCGCGAGCTCGTCGACGAGCTGCCGGTCGTGCCGAAGGACGAGCTGCTCCAGTCGCAGGTTCCGGCGGTCACGCGCGAGGGCTACGGCTACGACCCGCAGCGCGGCGAGCTCTGGTTCGCTGGCGAGACCGCCGAGACGGTGCTGCTCGAGCTCGAGACGCGTCGCGCGGCGCTCGCCGACGAGGCGAAGGCATTGGCAGAACAGGCGCGGCTCGCGGAGCGCGCCGCGGCAGGCGCCGACGAACAGGCCGAGCAGGCGGAGGCGGCGTTCACCGCCGCCGTGCCGCGGCTGCGCATCCGCCGCGCCGCTGCCCCCACGCTCAAGGCTCTCCTCGCAGCCACCACGCGGCTCGAGCGCGCACTCGAGGCGCTCGACCATGCGGTCGACGTCGTCGAGGCACCGCTGCGCGCGCGGGGTGAAGCAGGCGCCGGCCGCACGGCCGCACTCGGCGCAACGCTGCGTGAGCTCGGCGACGCCGAAGGCGCGCTGCGCCGCGAGCTCGCCGCCGCGGTCGAAGCCTCAGCCGCCGCAGAACGCGACCTCTCGCGGCTCGGCGGCACGTTCACGAACGCCGAGGCGACCGGCGACCGCGACGAGGCCCGCGCGCTCGTCGCCGCGCACGACGACGCCGCGGCCGAGGCTGCGCAACTCGGCGAGCGCGCGCGTGCGGCCGAGGCCGCTCGCATCGACGCCGCCGTGCGCGCAGGCCGACGGCGCGCACGACCGCATCAGCTCGCACGCGTGCTCGCCGGAGCAGAACGCCTCGACGCGGCGCTCGCAGCCGCGACGGAAGCGGCCGCGCGTTTCGAAGCACCGTTACGTGCGCACGTCGACGCAGGCGGTGCGCGCACGGGCGAGCTCGGCGACGAGCTGCGCCGCCTCGGCGCCGCCGAGGTCGAGCTGCGCCAGGCGCTGACGAGCACCTCCGCGAGCGTGTCGGCGATCGACGTCGAGGTCGCGCGCATCGAGGCCGAGGCCGACGAGGCGCGGCGCAGGCTCGAGCATGCAGGCACGGAGGAGCGCGCCGAGGGCGACGACCGCGATGAGCTCGCCGAGCGCGCGGAGCGCCTCGAGCGCCGCCGCGAGTCGCTCGGCCAGGTGAACCCGCTCGCGAAGGAGGAGTACGACACCGAGCGTGCGCGCCTCGACGAGCTTGCGACGCAGCGGAAGGATCTCGAGGCAAGCCTCACCGAGCTCGAGAAGCTGCGCACCGAGCTGACCGAGACGGTCGAGAAGCGTTTCACCGAGACCTTCGACGCCGTCCAGGGGCACTTCGCCGAGGTCGCGTCGACGCTCTTCCCCGGCGGCGAAGGCCGTCTCCAGCTCGTCGAGGCCGAAGGCGACGACGAGGAGTCGCAGGCCGGCATCGAGGTGCATCTGCGTCCGGCCGGCAAGAAGGTGCAGCGTCTCTCGCTGCTCTCCGGCGGTGAGAAGGCGCTCGGCGCGATCTCGTTCCTCTTCGCGCTCTTCCTTGCGCGCCCGTGCCCGTTCTATCTGCTCGACGAGGTCGAGGCCGCGCTCGACGACACGAACATCGGCCGCTTCGTCGAGCTGCTGCGCAGCTACTCCGACCGCGCGCAGTTCGTCGTCATTACCCACCAGAAGCGCACGATGGAAGCCGCCGACGTGCTCTACGGCGTCACGATGGGCGGCGACGGC
>JANMQZ010000242.1:0-1893 GCA_031370755.1 Actinomycetes bacterium | reverse complement strand
GGCGAGCACGATCCCGCGGTCCATGATGTCCGCGGCGAGCTCCGGCGGCGTCTTGTCGAGCGTCGAGCGGATCGCGTCGATGATCTGCGTCACCGGCTCCTCGAGTGCGCGCCGAACTTCCTCAGAGGAGAGGATCACGGTCTTTGGCAGGCCCGTGAGCATGTCGCGCCCCCGCACCTCCGCCTGCAGCTCCTCGCGCATGTCCCAGGCGGAGCCGATCTCGAGCTTGATCTCCTCGGCCGTTTGCTGGCCGATGAGCAGCTTGTAGTCGCGCTTGATGTGATTGATGATCGCCTCGTCCATCTCGTCGCCGCCGACGCGCAGCGACTGCGAGACGACGATGCCGCCGAGCGAGATGACTGCGACCTCGGTCGTGCCGCCGCCGATGTCGACGATCATGTTCCCGGTCGGCTCGGCAACGGGGAGCCCGGCGCCGATCGCGGCGGCCATCGGCTCTTCGATCAGATACGCCTGCCGCGCGCCCGCGCTCAACGTTGCTTCTTCGACCGCGCGCTTCTCGACGCCGGTGACGCCGGACGGCACGCACACGACGACGCGCGGATGCGCGAAGCGATTCTGGTGCACCTTCTGGATGAAGTGTCGGAGCATCTGCTCGGTCACGTCGAAGTCGGCGATGACGCCGTCCTTCAGCGGACGGATGGCCTGGATCGTCCCCGGCGTCCGCCCGAGCATCCGCTTCGCCTCGACGCCGACGGCGTGAACCTCGCCGGTCCGCTGGTCGATCGCGACGACCGACGGCTCGGAGAGCACGATGCCGCGTCCGCGCACGTAGACGAGGGTGTTGGCGGTGCCGAGGTCGACGGCCATGTCGCGGCCGCCGAATCCTTTCAGCGAAGAAAAGAAGCCCATGAAGGATCCCGAGTCTAGCTGGCTATTTCCGGTATTCCGCCGGCGAGTCTTGACTCTTTCGTGACGAGTCCGCGTCTACCTTCGGTCCATGAACAGCGTCCATCTCATCGGCAACCTCGCGACGGACGTCGAGCTGCGCGACGTCGCAGAGGAAAAGAAGGTCGCGGGCTTCCTGCTCGCGGTCGATCGAGGCAGCCGGGACGGCGGAGCGGACTTCGTCTGGGTCTCCGCCTGGGACCGGCAGGCCGAGCTTTGCTCGGAGCACCTCGAGAAGGGAAACCGCGTGGCCATCGACGGGCGGCTCAAGAGCCGGACGTGGGAGCAGGACGGCAAACGCCGCGACGCGGTCGAGGTCGTCGCCCGCCGGGTCGAGTTCCTCTCGCGGTCGAACCGCGAGTCGCGCGAGGCGGAGGTGATGCCCTTCGAGGCGGTGAGCGCCTAGGAGAACGGTTACTCGAGCGTCGCGAGGAACTCGCGGACGGCGCGCGTCACGACATCGGGGCGCTCGCCGATCGAGAGGTGGCCGCAGTCGGCGATCGTGCGCAGCGGGGCGCGCAGCCTCCGTGCGTACTCCATCCCGTCCCGCAGCGGCACCCAGTTGTCCTGCGCGCCCCACAGGCAGAGGCACGGGCACGTCACGCGGTCGAGATCGGAGCGGCTGTCGCTCGCGACGAGCGCCTTGCCCGCGGTGAGCGTGTCGAGATGCTGCGGCGGGCCGCTGAGGAACGCTTCGGCCATCTCCGGGTCGAGCGCAACCGGGTCCGCGACACCCCAGCCGCCGAAGACGAGCGTCCGCCCGAGCCGCGAGCGCGAGATGCGTCTGCGCTGGCGCCCGAGGAGGCGTCCCGGCTTGACGACGCCGAGCAGCGTGACGGTCGCCTCGCCGACGCGCGTCGCCGAGGAGATGCCCGCCGCGGCGACGAGGACGATGCCGCTGAGCGCCTCGGGGCGGCGGACGGCCGCGCGCAGGGCGACGAGGCCGCCGAGCGAGTGGCCGACCCAGGGCGCCGGCAGCGCGTTCTC
>JANMQZ010000240.1:0-2920 GCA_031370755.1 Actinomycetes bacterium | reverse complement strand
CAGAACGCGGCCTGCTTCTTCAGGAATGCGTTCTGCGCGGTCGAGCCGTCGACCTTCGAGTTGATCAGCCCTTCCTTGTTCCACTTGTCGACGAGCTTCGCGTTCCTCAGGAAGGCCTTGCTCGCCACGCCGATGTCCGACGCGTCGAGGTTGCCGGCCATGTTGAGACCGAAGACGTAGCCACCGAGGCCGGAGAAGAACGGGTACATGTGGTACGCGTCACCGTTCGTGCCCTGCTGGACGGCGATCGCGAGGTTGCCGGACTTCTTGTGCTTGAAGGCGAGCGCCTCCTGCTCGAGCTGCTTGAACGTGGTCGGCACCTTGACGAGCGCCGTGTTCACGACGAGACCGATGTTCTCGATCTGCGTCGGCACGCCGTACAGCTTCTTGACGGCCGTGCCGTACGAGAACGCGTTGAGCGTGTACGCCGGGAACTGGCCTTTTGCCGCCGCGCTGAGGACGATCGGCTGCACGAGGCCGTTGGCCGCGAGCTGCCCTGTCCAGTCGTGGGCGCCCATGATGACGTCGGGCGCGTCGGCCGCGGCAACCGTGCCGAGGTCGTCACGGATATTGCCGAAGTCGTGGACGACGACGTTGACGTTCGCGCCGCGGGCCGTGGCCCACGCGGTGGCGAGCTGGGTGACTGCCGTCTTACGGTCCAGGTCGGCCCAGATGGTGATCGTGGGCCCAGCCGCTACGGCGGACTTAACGCTTCCGGCAACGGCCGCGAGAATCGCGACAGCGACGAGAGCGAGAAGCGCGGGGGTGCGCTTCATCTTCATTCCTTGACCCTCCTGTGCTCCGAATTCCCCCCGCGTCGAGGCGAAGGGCCACTGCTGAAAACGCATAAAACGCGCATGTAACAGCGAGCGGGAACCTACGCCCCTTCACCGGGGATGTCAAGAGATTGGACGGTGATTGCATAGGAAAAGTTTGCGTCGCGCACAGAAACTTGTTACATAACTAGGGAACATGTCGACCTTGCGAGAGGTCGCTCGGCGGGCAGGGGTCAGCGTCGCCACCGCCTCGAGGGTCGCCAACGGCGGCTTCGCGGTGCGGCCGGAGACCCGGGACCGCGTCGAGCGCGCAATGCGAGAGCTCCTCTACGTCCCGCCGGGCAGGCGCGACGTGACGGGACTGATCGGCGTGCTCGTCCCTGAGCTCGCGAACCCGGTCTTCCCGGCGCTCGCCCAGGCGATCGAGACCCGCGCCGCGCCGAGCGGCCTCGCCTCGATCCTCTGCAATACGACGGGCGCCGCCTTCCGCGAGGTGGACTACGTGCACATGCTGCTCGACCGCCGGGTCGAGGGAATGATCTTCATCTCGTGTGAGATGACGAACCTGCGCGGCGACCACAGCCACTACGCGCATCTCGTTGCGGAAGGGGCGCGCATCGTCTTCGTGAACGGTGCGATGCATACGCTCGACGTCCCGTCGGTCGGCGTCGACGAGCGCGCGGCCGGCGAGATCGCGACGCAGCACCTGATCGACCTCGGCCACGAGCAGATCGGCTTCGTGGCCGGGCCGGAGCACTATCTACCGACGCAGCTCAAGGGTGCAGGGCGCGCATCGGCGATGGCGGGGGCCGGCCTCGAGCCGGACGGCCTGGTCGCGCACGCCGACTTCGGGATCGAGGGCGGCGGCCGCGCGCTCGCCGACCTGCTCGCGCGGCCGATGCCGCCGACCGCCGTCATCTGCTCGAGCGACGTGATGGCGATCGGCGCGTTGCACGAAGCGGTCCGGCAGGGCTTGCGCGTGCCCGAAGACTTCTCGATCGTCGGCTTCGACGGCATCGACGCGACGAAGTGGTCGGTGCCGGAGCTCACGACCGTCGAGCAACCGATCGCGCAGATCGCGGACACCGCGGTCGAGACGCTGCAGTCGCTGATCGAGCAGCCGGAGCGGAAGCTGCCGAACTCGTACTTCCGCCCCGTTCTGCGCGTCCGCGCGTCGACCGCGGCCCCCGCCCGCGCGCCGGCGCGGCGCGCCGCCGTGTCCTAGAATCCGGCCAGGCGCGGGCCAGCCGCACGATCGTTTCGCGTGAGGCGCGCCTAAGGCAACCTGCTTTCAAGCAGGTTGAAGCCTGATTGCTACGAGCTAGCCCTGAGCCGAGAGCTTCTGGACTTCGAGTGCGATTTCCCGCACGGCACGCTCGAGTGCCTCGACCTGCTCGGCGAGTTGCTGGACTGCGATGCCGGGCGGTGTCACCGAAAGCAGCGGGCTTCCCCACTCGAGCGGCGTCTTGCCGGCTTGGACCAGCTTGTCGACTCGCTCCGTCAACGTATCCGTCAAGCCTTCCAACGGGGCCCTTCTCTCGACTGAACGTGAGAGGTGCTGGCCCTGCATCGGAACTCTGTTCGCCGAATCTCCAGCGTCTCGCGCGCTTACGCGTGTCGACGGCCTTCAGGGTTTCGGCCGGGGTTCTGGCCGCAGGGCCAGTTACGTGCAGTGTACGCCTTTTTGAGGCCCCTAGAGGTGGGACGTCAGACCGGCGCCGCTCGCGTCCTCGTCCACGTCCGCCTGCGCGTTCTCGTACCACGACTTCCAGTACGTGCCGTCGTCGAGGTCCTTCGCGAACCTCGTCAACTTGAGCGGGTGGAACGTGTCGCACATCACGGCGAGCTCGTGCGTCTCGTGCGTGCCGATCGACTTCTCGGCGAGACCCGGCTGCGGGCCGTGAGGGATGCCCGACGGGTGCAGCGTGATCGACCCCGTCTCGACGCCGCGCCGCGAGCCGAACTTGCCGGAGACGTAGTAGATCATCTCCTCCGACTGGAGGTTCGAATGGTGGTACGGAATCGGCACCGCTTCGGGGTCGAAGTCGAGCTTGCGCGGGCAGAAGGAGCAGATCACGAAGTTCGGGCCGGCGAACGTCTGGTGTGACGGCGGCGGCTGATGGATGCGGCCGGTGATCGGCTCG
>JANMQZ010000020.1:0-14541 GCA_031370755.1 Actinomycetes bacterium | reverse complement strand
CGACCTGGAGCAGGCGGTCGTTCTCGATCACGATCAGCGTGTCGACGCGGTCGCGGAGGTTCTCGTTCCCGAGCTCCGACTGCTGCGAGCGCTTGCGGCCCTGGAAGGCGAACGGCTTCGTGACGACGCCGACGGTGAGCGCCTCGAGCTCTCGCCCCAGCTCCGCAAGCACGGGCGCTGCACCGGTGCCGGTGCCGCCACCCTCGCCGGCGGTGACGAAGACCATGTCGGCGCCCTTCAGCGACTCCTTCAGCTCGTCGCGGCTCTCCTGCGCCGCGGCCTGGCCGACGGCCGGATCGGCGCCGGCGCCGAGGCCGCGCGTCGCGGCCGAGCCGATGTGGAGCTTCATGTCGGCGTCGCTCATCATGAGCGCCTGCGCGTCGGTGTTGACCGCGATGAACTCGACGCCGGTCAGGCCGGCATCGACCATCCGGTTGACGGCGTTCGTGCCGCCGCCGCCGACGCCGACGACTTTGATCACTGCGAGGTAGTTGCCCGTCTGGTCGCGCATGCTCATAGGGCCGGCACCTGAAGCTTCAGTAGAGGATTGGGGCACGAACGAGAAGGTCGCGCAGCAGGGTAGATGCCGGAAATCTCGGTGTCAATCAGACCTTGACCCTTCATACCTTCAACCTCCACCTGAGACTTGAGGGTCGGTGCCGGCGACGGGACGGCCCGGCACGCTGACATCGACGTACGTCGCGCCCGCCGGCAGCGCGTGCAGCGCCCGGCGGGCGATCGCGAGCTTGAGGCGTACGTCGGTCGGCTCGCCGAGCCGGAGCACGAGCCCGGAGCGGAGCCGGAAGACGAGCTCGTCGTGGGCGAGGGACGCCGTCGCGATCCGGGCCGGAAAGCGCGCCGCGAGCGCAAGCGCCCGGGCCGTGTCCCCGCCCGCGTCGACGCCGAGGATCTCGCCCGCAGCCACGGGCGTCGCGCGCTTGACCCAGATGCGCGCGAGGCCGCCGTTCGTCCCGTTCGGGATGCGCCCCATCACCCTCCCACGCGCGGAGACGAGCCAGGTCTCGGTGCCGCGGTGAACGACCGCGACCGGGGTCTCCGGCACGACGTGGATGCGGAGCGTGTGCGGGAAGGCACGGTCGTAGTGCGCGGAGAGAACGGTCGGCAGCGCTTCGACGCGCCGCTCGAGCGCGGCGCCGTCGACGGCCAGGAGGCTCGAGCCGTGCAGCGGCGCGACCGCGTGACGCACCTGCGCCTGGACATCGCTCGGCACACCGACGACCTCGACGCGGTCGATCGCAAAGACGGCGGACTGCCGCGCGACGGTGTACGCGCCGGCCGCGAGCGCGAGGAGGCCGAGCCCGACGAGGAGCGAGCGGCCCGAGGGCGCGAAGCGCCCGAGCCCCGTTCCGGTGCGGGCGCGCGGCGCCGGTGCGACCGCCGCGCGGGCGCGCGGTGATCTGCCCTGCGCGCGTCGACGCTGGCCGGCCACCCGGCGGAGTTCGCCGCGGACAGGGCCGCTCCTACGTCCGCGGCGGGACTGCGACGCCTCCGAGGAGCTCGACCTCGTGGCGGAGCTCGACGCCGTACTGCTCGTGGGCCCTTCGGCGCGCCTCCGCCATCAGGGCGATCGCCTCCTCGGTGCGGGCACCGCCCGCGTTCTCGATGAAGTTCGCGTGCTTCGGCGAGATCTGGGCGCCGCCGATCCGGTGGCCCTTCAGCCCGCAGGCCTCGAGCATGCGGCCGGCGCTGAGCTCGTGTTCCGGGTTCTTGAAGACGCTGCCGAACGTCCGGCGGTTCGTCGGCTGCGCCGCCTTCCGCTGCGCGTTCAGCTCGCGGACCGTCGCCTTGATCTCCGCCGGGTCCCGCGGCTCGAGCCGCAGCTCCGCCTGGACGACAACCTGGCCGTGACGCAGGTCGGAGTGGCGGTACGAGAGGCCGAGCTCCGCCGGCGTGAACCAGCCGCTGCCGTCGGCGCTCACGACGCGCACGCGCTCGAGCACCCGCAAGAACTCGCCGCCGTACGCGCCGCCGTTCATCCAGACGCCGCCGCCGATCGTGCCGGGGATCGCGCACGCGAACTCGAAACCGCCGAGCCCGGCGGCGCGCGCGCGATGAAGCGCGACCGCGTTCGCGGCTCCCCCACCTGCGCGAACGACCTCGCCGTCGACTCCGACGGCCGCGAGCGAGCCGGTGAGCTTCAGGACGAGCGCGTCAACGCCGTTGTCGGCCGCGAGCAGGTTCGAGCCGAGCCCGATCGTCGCGATCTCGAGGCCGCGCTCGGCGGCCCAGCGCAGCGCCTCCTCGACGTCGGCCTCCGTCTCGGGCCGCGCGAACGCGCGCGCGGGCCCGCCGGTGCCGAGCGTCGTAAAGCCCGCGAGTTCGACGCCCTCTTCGATCGTCATGCGAGCGCCTCGAGCAAGAGCGGTCCGGCCCGCTCGACGTCACCGGCGCCAAGGGTGAGTACGGTGTCCCCCGGCCGCGCCCACGACGAGACGATCGAGACGGCGTCGTCGAGCGACGGCGCCCAGCCGATGAGCATGCCCGGGCGCACGCGTGCGAGCTCGTCGACGATCAGCCGGCCCGTCACGCCGGGGATCGGCTCCTCGCGGGCCGGGTAGATCTCGGTGACGCAGACCGCGTCCGCAGCTGCGAGCGCACGCGCGAACTCGTAGGCGAGGTGCGCGGTCCTCGAGTAGAGGTGCGGCTGGAAGAGGGCGAGCACGCGGCCGTCCGGTTGGATCGCTGCGAGATCGGCGGCGAGCTCCGCCGGGTGGTGCGCGTAGCTGTCGAGCACCGCGACTCCCCGTGCCTCGCCACGCTGCTCGAGCCTGCGTCCGGCACCGGCGAACTCGACGATCACGCGCTCGGCATCGGCGCGCGAGACGCCGGCGAGCTCGAGCGCGGCGAGTGCGGCGGCGGCGTTGCGGCGGTTGTGCTCGCCCGGCACCGCGAGCTCGAGCTGGACGGGCTCGAGCTCCTCCGCGCGCACGACCTGCGGTACGTGTGCGAGCCACTCCTCGAAGAGCGCGGCCACCTCGGCGCGCGTGCCGAACGTCGCGTGGTGGTCGAGATCGACATTCAGCAAGATCGCGATCTCCGGGCGGAGCGCGGCAACGGAGCGGTCTGATTCGTCGCCCTCGACGACGAGCCACCCTGCTCCGGCGCTCGCGTTGCCGCCGAGCTGTGGGATCTCGCCGCCGATCAGGAAGGCGGGATCGAGACCGAGCCTGTCGAGGCAGAACGCGAGCATGCCGCTCGTCGTCGTCTTGCCGTGCGCGCCGGCGACGACGATCGAGCGGCGCAGCGAGACGAGCTCGGCGAGCAGGTCGGCTCGCGGGCGCCCCGCGACGCGGCCGGCGTACGCGGTCGAGACGTAGGCCTCCCACCCGGCGGGCGGCTGCGGCGGCTCGGGCGAGATCGTCACGTCGATGCCGGCGAGGTGCGCGAGGTACGGCGTGTCGACCCGGTCCCAGCCGGCGACCTCCGCGCCCCAGGCGTGCGCGACGAACGCGTACGCGCTCATGCCGGCGCCGCCGATGCCGGCGATCCAGAGGCGCCTACCGGCGAGCGGCTGCGAGAGCGACGAGCTCATCGGCGATCCTGTCTGCGGCATCGGGTTTCGCGGCGGCGAGCATTGCAGCGGCCATCTGCTGCAGCCGCTCCGTGTCTGTGAGCAGCTCCTCGACGACGGCGGGGACGCGGGCCGCCGCGTCCGCGTCGTCGACGATCACCGCGCCGCCGGCCTCGGCGAAGTGCTCCGCGTTGCGCTGCTGGTGGTCGGCGGTTGCGTGGGGGTACGGGACGAGCACGGCGGGCTTGCCGGCCGCTGCGACCTCCCACACCGAGCCGCCCGCGCGGGCGACGACGACGTCGGCGGCGCCGAGCGCCGCGCCGAAGTCGTCGACGAACGCCTCGAGCCGGTAGTCGGACCGCGTCACACGGCCGCGCAGCTCCGCGAAGTCGCGCTCACCGCAGAGGTGCAGCACGTGCGGGCCGCGCTCGCCCCATGCGGAGATTGCGGCGTCGTTCAGCGTGCGTGCGCCCTGGCTGCCGCCGAAAACGAGCACGAGTGACCCGTCCTCCGGGAGCGAGAGCATGCGGCGCGCTTCGTCGCGCGGAAGCGAGCGTGAGTGCGACGGGATCGGCCGCCCGACGACCTGTGCCTTGTCGCCGAGGCCGGGCATCGGATACGCGAGAAACATGCGCTGCACGAACGACGCGGCGATGCGGTTCGCGAGACCGAGGTGCGCGTCGGCCTCGGTCAGCGCGGTCGGGATCCTGCGCAGCCACGCGGCGAGCAGCATCGGCCCCGCGACGTAGCCGCCGCCGCCGAGCACGACGTCGGGGCGCCGGCGCGCGAGGATACGGAAGCAGGCTGCGGGAGCTGCGGCGGCGAGCCCGAGCGCGCGGGCGAGCTCCGGTCCCGGCCGCCGCGGGAAGCCCGCGACGCGGAACGCGTCGAACGCGTAGCCGCGCTCAGGAACGAGCCGAGCCTCGACGCGATCCGGCGACCCGGCGAACGTCACTTCCACTCCGCGCGCGCGCAGTGCTTCCGCCACTGCGAGCGACGGGGCGACGTGACCGACCGTTCCCCCGGCTGCGATCAGGCACCGCAGTTGTCTTTGCGTGTCCATTGCCACGGGCGATGTTAAGGAGGATGCCGACGGACAGGAGCGCGATGACGAGGCTCGAGCCGCCGTAGGAGACGAACGGCAGCGGAATCCCGGTCAGCGGCGCGAGCCCGAGGACGGCGGCAAGGTTGATCGCGGCCTGCCCGCAGATGAGCGCCGTGACGCCCGCGGCGAGCCGTTTTCCGAAGGGATCCTTGCAAGCGATCGCGAGCCGCAGCCCTGCGTAGGCGAAGGCGGCGTAGCCCGCGATCAGGACGGCGGCGCCGACGAGGCCGAGCTCCTCGCCGATGACGGCGAAGATCATGTCGGTGTGCGCCTCGGGGAGGTAGTGGATCTTGTGGATCCCCTCGCCGAGGCCGCGGCCGAAGACGCCGCCCGAGCCGACGCTGATCAGCGCCTGCACGTTCTGGAGGCCGTTGCCCGTCGGGTCCTTCCATGGGTCGAGGAAGACGAGCAGGCGGGCGCGCCGATACGGCGACGCGTACGCGGCGACGGTGGCGAGGGTGAAAACGATGCCGTAGGCGGCCGCGAGCGTCGGCAACGGCGTGCCGGCGATGAGCAGCATCGCGCCGACCATCGTCACGATCGTGATCACGGTGCCGAGGTCGGGCTCGACGAGGATCAGGAGAGAGAAGAGACCGACGAGCATGCCGACCGGGCGGGCGAGATCCTTGAGCGTCCGCGGCGGCGGCTTGCGCGCCAGGTAGGCGGCGCACCAGATGACGAGCGCGAGCTTTGCGAGCTCGGACGGCTGGAACGCCGCGGGGCCGAAGCCGATCCAGCGCTTTGCGCCGTTGATGCGCTCGCCGATCACGAGCACCGCCGCGCAGAGCCCGAGCGCGGAGATGATCAGCGGCGGTGCGAGCGGGCGCAGCTTGCGGAAGTCGGTGCGCGAGGCGGCGATCATCAGCGCGAGGCCGGCGAGCGCGTAGATGCTCTGCCGCTCGAGGTAGCCGACCGGGTTGCCGTGCCCGAGCGCGGCGGACGCGGACGTTGCGCTGTACACCATGACGAGCCCGAACGCGGTCATTGCGATCGGGACGAACACGAGCAGCTGCCACTCGAGCGAGTGGTGTTTCGCGCGCCGGCTCATGCGAGCTTCTCCACGAGCCGCCGGAACGTGTCGCCGCGCTCCTCGAAGCTCGCGAACTGGTCGAAGCTCGCGGCGGCCGGCGAGAGGAGGACGATGTCGCCGGGCTGCGCGTCTGCGCGCGCGTGCGCCAGCGCGTGCTCGAGGTCGCCGTCGCGCGTGTACGCGCGACCCGCGGCATCGAGCGCCGCCGCAAGCTGGTCGGTCGCCTCGCCGATCAGATAGACGGAGCGGACGTTCGCCGGCAGCTCGCGCGCGAGCGGCGCGAAGTCCTCGCCCTTGAGCGAGCCGCCGAGGATCAGCCGCAGCGGTGCGTCGTACGCCGCGACGCCGCGACGCGCGGCCGCCGTGTTCGTGGCCTTCGAGTCGTTGACGTAGCGGACACCGTCGAGCTCGCGTACGAGCTCGAGCCGGTGCTCGACGCCGGCGAACGTGCGCAGCCCTTCGGCGATCGCGTCGTCACCGACGCCGGCGGCGCGCGCGGCGGCCGTCGCGGCGGCCGCGTTCTCGCGGTTGTGCGCACCGGGGATGCGCGGCTCGGCCGGCAGCGGGTCGTCGGCGGCGAACTCGATGCCGTCGAGCCCGAGCCCGCGCGGCACGATCTTCACGCGAGCCCGTTCGAAGATGCGGAGCTTGGCGTCGCGGTACGCCTCAAAGGTGCCGTGGCGGTCGAGATGGTCGGGCTCGAGGTTGAGCAAAACGGCGACGTCGCACGCGAGCGTGTGCACGTCCTCGAGCTGAAAGCTCGACAGCTCGCACACGACGGTCGTACCCGCCTCGATCTGGAGCGCGACGTCGGTGAGCGCGCGCCCGACGTTGCCTGCGACCTCGACCTCGCGACCCGCGGCGCGGAAGATCGCCGCGAGCAGCTCGGTTGTCGTCGTCTTGCCGTTCGTGCCCGTGACGCCGAGGAGGGGGTTGCCGGGCAGAAGCCGGAAGCCGCGCTCGATCTCGCTCCAGACGGGGATGGCGCGCGCACGCGCCGCCGCGGCGAGCGGCGACTCCGCCGGCACACCGGGGCTTTTCACGACGAGCTCGACACCGTCCAGCAGGGACTCCTCCTCCGATCCGAGGCGAACTTCGACGCCCTCCGCGGCGAGCCTCCCCGCGTCGGCGTCCGCCGACCGGTCGGCCGCGACCACGTCCACCCCGCGCCGCACGAGCGCGACCGCCGCCGCGCGCCCCGACCGGCCGAGCCCGAGCACGAGCGCCCGCCCCGGCAGCCAGTCAGGTGTCTCGTCCGAACGTGTCCCGCTCACGGCGAACGCTTCCCCCCATGGGGGGCGTGAGGGCCCCTGCAATGACGGTATCGGGTGAATGCGCGCACGTCTGTGCCGAGTTCGTGGCGGAGCGCTGACTTCCTCAGGCGGCGCGGCTCAGGAGGGGCGGCGGGCACTCAGGAAGAGCTGCGGGCGGCGGAACGAGACCGTCGTCCCGGCGAGGCCCTTGAGGTGGCCCGCGAGGGAGTCGACCTCGGCCGGCGCGAACGCCGCCTGCCAGCGCTCTCGCAAGGACGGCTGCGCCGGACCGCCGCGGGCGTCGAGGCGGGCGTCGGCCGACTTCTCGGTCACGAGCCAGTCCTCGCCTGGATCCTCGACGGCGGCAACGATCTCGACGAACCCGGCGCGCGCGAGCGAGGCCTCGAGCGCGTCCGCGTCGAGGCGCTGGAGCGGGTCGGCGCGGCACGCCTCAGCCCAGAGCGCGGTGACGCGCTGGCCGAGCGCGCCGAGCGGCGACCAGTCGACCGCCGTCGAGAGATACGTCCCGTCCCGGTTCAACGGCTCGCGGAGCGACAGCCGCCCGCTGGGACGCAGCACGCGCGCGAGCTCCGTCACGGCGAGCTCGGTGTCCGGCACGTGCACGAGCACCGAGCGCAGCACGGCGGCGTCGATCGACGCGTTCGGCAACGGCAGAACCTCCGCATCGCCGACGAGGTACATGATCCCATTCGCCTTCGCCTCGTGCGCAAGCCGCAACAGCTCTTCGAGCGCGCCGACCGACGGATCGACCGCGATCACCCAGCCGTCGCCGATCCGGTCGTGCGCAGCGAGCGTCAGCAGCCCGAGCCCCGAGCCGACGTCGAGCACGGTGTCGCCCGGCACGAGCGCCGCCGCCTCGAGCACGCGCTCCGCCTCGGCGACCATTGCCTCGTCGGCCTGGCCGTTTGCGACGAGCCACGCCGCCCAGTCGCTCATCGCTGGCTGAAGTAGTAGCGGTAGAAGAGCGCGAAGCCGGCGGCGCAGAGGATCCCGGTGAGGATCCAGAAGCGCACCATGATCTTCGTCTCCGACCACGCCTTCATCTCGAAATGGTGATGGATCGGCGCCATCAGGAACACGCGTCGTTTCAGGTACTTGAACGCGAGGACCTGGATGATGACCGACAGCGCCTCGATCACGAAGATGCCGCCGATCAGGAGCAGCAGCAGCTCCGTGTGACGCCGCGTCATGATCGCGAGGCTCGCGAGCGCGCCGCCGAACGCCATCGAGCCGGTGTCGCCCATGATCACCTCGGCCGGGAAGGCGTTGTACCAGAGGAATCCGATCGCAGCCCCTACGAGCGCCGCGCCGATGATCGCGAGATCGAGGTCGGTCAGGTTGCGGTGCGAGATGTCGGTGCCGGAGCGCACGTACGACACGACGTTCATCGACGTGAACGTGAAGAGCGCGATGATCCCCGTGCCCGCCGCGAGCCCGTCGATGCCGTCCGCGAGATTCGTGCCGTTCGCGGTGCCGGCGATGATCAGGAAGATGAAGACGTACCAGAAGTACGACAGCTGCAGGTTCACGTTCACGATCGGCACGAAGACGCGGTGCTCGATCTGCAGATGGTCGGCGACGAGGGCGACGATGACTGCGATCCCAAGGAGGAGCAGCATCTTCCAGCGGCCGGAGAGCCCGAGCGAGCGCCGGTGCGTCAGCTTGATGAAGTCGTCGAGGAAGCCGACCGCGCCGCACGCGAGTGTCGCGAACAACACGGTGAGCCCCTGCAGCGTGAAATGCGTGACCGGCAGGAACGCGACCGTCGCCGCGAACAGGATCATCAGCCCGCCCATCGTCGGCGTGCCCTGCTTGGAGACGTGATGCTCCGGCCCCTCCTCGCGGATGTGCTGCCCGAACTCGTTCGAGCGCAGGAACTGGATGAAGCGCGGCCCGATCAGGATCGAGACGATCAGCGCGACGAGCGCGGCGATGAGGACGCGTGTCATTGCGCGGCCACCCCGCTCAGCGCCTCGGCGACGATCTCGAGCCCCACGGAGCGGGAGCCTTTCACGAGCACGACGTCGCCGGGCCGGACGACCTCGCGGGCGAGCTGCGCCGCGGCCGCCGCGGCTGCGACCCATTCGTCCGGCTCGTAGCCGCGTGCCAGCTCCCCGACGCCGACGACGAGGTCGATGCCCTCCGTGTCGACCTCTGCGTGGAACCGCTCCGCGTCGCTGCCGAGCTCTGCCATCTCGCCGAGGATCGCGACGGTGCGGCGGCCGCCGGCCGTGTCGCGCAGATACACGAGCGCGGCCTTCATCGCGACCGGGTTCGCGTTCCAGGCGTCGTTCACGAGGAGCCCGCCGCCCGGCAGCTCGCTCTCCTGCGAGCGCCAGCGCGAGAACGTCACGTCGACGACCCCCTCCGGGAGCGGCACGCCGAGCACCTCGCACACCGTGAGCGCCGTCGCCGCATTCGCACCCTGATGGCGGGCCGCGAACGAGAAGACGACGTCGCGGCCGCCGAAGCGCACATGCGCGAGACCGTCGCGAACCTGCACGTCCGCGGCATCGACCCGCCGGATCTCGACGCCGGCCGGCACGAACGGCTCGAGCTCGGGCGAGGCGGCAGGCACGACCGCGACTCCGTCGCGCGGCAGCGCTTCGAGCAGCTCCGCCTTCGCACGCACGATCGCCTCGATGCTGCCCAGCAGCTCGAGGTGCGCGGGAGCGATCGCGGTGACGACACCGATGTCGGGTCGCGCGATCTCGGCGAGCGCCCGGATCTGCCCCGGCCCGCGCATCCCCATCTCTGTCACGACGACCTCGGTGTCGGGCTCGATGCGGCAGAGCGTCAGCGGCAGGCCGATCTCGTTGTTGAAGCCCGCCTCGGCGGCGACGAGCCGCACGTGCGGCCGCAGGAGCGCGGCGAGAATGTCCTTCGTCGAGGTCTTCCCCACCGAGCCGGTGATCGCGACGATCCGCGCGGCGCTCTTTGCGCGTACCGCACGGCCGATCACCGCCAGCGCCGAGAAGTCGTCGTCGGGCACGAGTATCGCCGCTGCACCACGTGCACGCGCATCGTCCGCGTACGCCTCGCCGCCGCTCATGGCAACGAAGAGATCGCCGGGCGACACGCGGCGCGAGTCGATCTCGACGCCGGTCACCTGCTCGGCCTCGCTCTCGAGCCGGCCGAGCCCCCGCAGCTCTGCGGTCGCGAGCGGGATCAGGTTCGCGCTCCGAGGGTCCGCAGCGCCTCGCGTGCCGCCTCGCGATCGTCGAACGGGATCGTGCGATCGGCGAGCTCCTGTCCCTGCTCGGCGCCCTTGCCGGCGATCAGGACGACGTCGCCATCGCGCGCCGACTCGATCGCACGAGCGATCGCGGCCGCGCGGTCGGGCTCGACCTCGACGTCGCCGGCCACGCCGGCGACGATCGCGTCGGTGTTCGCCTGCGGGTGCTCGCTGCGCGGGTTGTCGGTCGTCACGATCACGGCGTCCGCGAGCTCCGAGGCGATGCGCCCCATCTGCGGCCGCTTCTCGCGGTCGCGGTCGCCGCCGCAGCCGAAGACACAGAGCACGCGTCCCGTCGCAAGCTCACGCGCAGTGCGCAGCAGCGTCTCGAGCGCGACCGGCTTGTGCGCGTAGTCGACAATCACCGTGAACGCCTGCCCTTCGTCGATCGTCTCGAATCGCCCTGGGACACCGCGCACGGACTCGAGACCGCGTGCGCTCACCTCGTCGTCGATGCCGAGCAGCCGCGCAGCGGCGAGCGCGCCGAGCGCGTTCTCGGCGTTGAAGCGCCCGCGCAGCTTGAGGTCGATGCCATCGAGCGCTGAGGGGCCGACCGCTGCGCCGTCCGCAAAGCCGAAGGTCAGCGCCTCCGGAAGGTCTGCTGCGAGCCGGCGCCCATATTCGTCGCCGATGTTCACGGCAGCGGGTGGCGCTCCCTCGAGGAAGAGGCGCCGCTTCGCCTGGAAGTACTCCTCCATGTCGGCGTGGAAGTCGAGGTGCTCGTGACTCAGGTTCGTGAAGACGAGCGCGGCGAACCGCACACGGTCGAGGCGGTGCAGCGCCGACGCGTGCGACGACGCCTCGATCGCAGCCGAGCGGTCGCCCGCGTCGAGCATCTCGCGGAAGAGCCGTTGCAGGTCGATCGCCTCCGGAGTCGTGCGCTTGACGCCGCGCCGCTCGCCGCCGACGCGCGCCTCGATCGTGCCGACGAGCCCCGGCCGCCGGCCGGCGGCGGCGAGGATCGCGAAGAGCAGCACCGCCGTCGTCGTCTTGCCGTTCGTGCCGGTGACGCCGGCGACCTCGAGCGTCTCGGTCGGACGGCCGAAGAACTCGTCCGCCGCGAGCGCCATCGCGACGCGCGCGTCGGCGACGACGACCTGCGGGACAGGCAGGTCGAGCGGGCGTTCGACGACGAGCGCTGCCGCCCCGGCAGCGAGCGCCGCGTTGGCGAAGTCGTGCCCATCGGCATGCGCGCCCCGCACGCAGAAGAACGCGGCGCCGGGGATGACCGCCCGCGCGTCGTACGCGAGGTCGGACAGCTCGACCGGAGCGCGCCCGACGACGTCGACCGCCCCGACCGCGGCGGCGAGGCGCTCGAGATCCATCATCGCCCGGCGAGTGTACCGCCGGACACGGACCGCCTAGCGGACACTGAGATCGGGCGGAACTTCCAGGTATTGCAGGTCGAACCCGGCGATCTTCGCGAACGCGGGCGCGGCAACGATGCCGCCGAAGATCGCGCGCGTCGGCTCGTCGACGCTCACGAGGACGACGAGGCGCGGGTCGCTCGCGGGCACCACGCCGACGAACGTGGCGACGTACTTGCCGGGCTCGTAGCCGTGCGGCCCCGGCACCTGCGCCGTGCCCGTCTTGCCCGCGACGCTGTAGCCGAGAATCTCCGCGGCCTGCGCCGTGCCGACGTCCGAGACGACGCCCTTCAGCATCTGCATGAGTGTCCGGTCGACGGACGGCGAGAGCATCCGCCGCGTCTTCGGCGCCGGCGGCTTCTCGCCCTGCACGTGGTCGACGAGGTGCGGCTGCACCCACAGTCCCTTGTTCGCGATCGCGGCGTACACCGACGCAAGCTGGATCGCCGTCACCGACACGCCCTGCCCGATCGGCACGTTGCCGATCGTCGAGCCCGACCAGTACGACGGCAGGAGGCCCGGGCTCTCGCCCGGGAAGTCGATGCCCGTGCGCTCGCCGAAGCCGAAGCGCTTCATCCACTTCTTCAGGCGCGTCTCGCCGAGGAGCGTGCGCGCGATCGTCACCGTGCCGACGTTCGACGAGCGCTGAAGGATCTGCGACACGGACATCGTCTCCGTGCCGCGCTGCTCGGCGTCATGGATGCGCCGGTCGGCGACCTGGATCGAGTACGGGAGCGTGAAGCGCGTCTGCGGCGTCACGAGCCGCTCGGACAGCGCGCCCGCGATCGTCACGACCTTGAACACCGAGCCCGGCTCGAAGACGTCCGTGACCGCATGGTTCGTCTGCAGGCCCTTCGTCGCGGACGCGTTCGCGTCGTGCGTCGGCGCCTCCGCCATCGCGAGGATGCCGCCGGTCTTCGGATCGAGCACGATCGCCGTTGCGTGCTTTGCGCCCCACTGCGAGATCGTCTGGCGCAGCACCTGTTCCGCGTTCGCCTGGATCGTGTGGTCGAGCGTGAGGAACACCGCCTTGCCCGGCTTTGCGGCGACGGTGTGGGCGATGCTGATCGCGCGGCCAAACGGATCCTGGACGATCGTCTGCTCGCCGGGACGGCCCGTCAGCTCGCTGTTCAGCTGCAACTCGAGGCCGGAGAGGCCGTCGTTGTCGACACCCGCGTAGCCGAGGACCGGCGCCGCAACCGTGTGCTGCGGGTACGTCCGGCGCTCCTCGCCGTAGAAGTGGAACCCGATGAGCTTCTGTTTCGCGAGCTCGGCAGCCTTGATGGGATCCGCCTTCCGCGCGACATACGAGAAGTGCGTCGGCTTGACGGTCAGCGCGCGGTAGACGTCGTTTCGCTTCAGCCCGAGGATGCGTGCTGCGATTCGGGCCGCGCGCACGGGGTTTCGCACCTCGTGCGGGTCGACGTAGACGGTCGTCGCCTGCTCGCCGAGTGCGAGCGGTGCGCCCATGCTGTCGAAGATCGTCCCGCGCGCCGCGGGAATGACGACCGGCGCCTTCGTCTGCACCTGCCCGATCTTCGAGAGCGACGCCGCGCGCACCGTCGAGATCCACGCCGCGCGCGCGAGGAGCGCGCCGAACGCCAGCAGGATGCAGAGGAGGAGCAGGCGGATCCGCGAGTTGACGACCCGCGTCATGTGTTGCCTACTTTCCGCCGAGATCCAGGTAGCTCGTGTCCGCTGCGGGCGCAGGAACGAGCCCGAGCCGGCGCGCGGTGCGCTCGATGAGGAGCGACGAGCCGGCGCTCGAGACCTCCGACGAGAGGGTCTGGTTCTGCGCCTGGAGCTCGAGCTGCTGTTTGTTCAGGTTCCCGACGCTCATGTTGACGCGGAGCACTGCGACGTTCAGCGCGACGACGCCGGCGAGCAGGACGGCGAACGCCGAGATCCAGAAGATGCCGCCGCTGAGGCGGAGCCCCTGCGCGCGGCGGCGCGGACGCGCACGCGGACGCGCCTCAGCGCGCGACCGCGGACGGCGGACCGGCGGCGCAGCGACATCGGTCGCGAACCAGTCGACCGCGGCCACTACTCCTCCGCCCCGGTCTTGATCGCGGCGCGCATGCGCGCCGACGCGGAACGCGGGTTCGCGGCGATCTCCGCCTCGCTCGCCTTGACCGGGCGGCGCTCGATCGCGCGCACCTCGGGCTCATGGCCGCAGACGCACACCGGGAAGTCCGGCGGGCACGTGCAGCCGCGCTCTTTCTCGCGCAGGAACTGCTTGACGATGCGGTCCTCGAGCGAGTGGAACGAGATCACCGCGAGGCGGCCGCCGGGGCGCAGCATCTCCAGCGCCGCGGGCAGCGCGGCCTCGAGCGACCCGAGCTCGTCGTTCACAGCAATACGCAATGCCTGGAAGATGCGCTTCGCCGGGTGTCCCTCGCCGAAGCGGGCGGGCGCCGGAATCGACGCCTTGATCGTGTCGACGAGCTCGCCCGTGCGCTCGAACGGCTCGTCCTTGCGGCGGCGGACGATCGCGCGCGCGATCTGCTTCGTGTAGCGCTCTTCGCCGTACTTGCGGAAGATGGTCATGAGCTCCCGCTCCGGCCACTCGTTCACGATCTCGCGGGCGGTCAGGTCCTGCGTCGTGTCCATGCGCATGTCGAGCGGCGCGTCGACGGAGTACGAGAAGCCGCGCTCCGGCCGGTCGAGCTGCATCGACGAGACGCCGAGGTCGAGCAGGATCGCGTCGGCGCGAACGCCGTTGTCGGCGAGCTGCTCGAGGACGACGCCGAAGTCGCCGCGCAGGAGCCGTGCCTGCACGCCGGCGCGCTTCTCGAAGCGGTCGAAGTACGTGCGTGCCGTCGGGTCGCGGTCGATCGCGATCAGCTTGCCGCGGCCCTGGAGGTCGGCGGCGAGCAGCGTCGCGTGACCGCCGGCGCCGAAGGTGGCGTCGATGACGGTCTGCCCCGGCTGCACGGCGAGGCTCTCGCGAACCTCGTTCGCAAGGACGGGGACGTGATCAGTCGCGCTTGGCTGCAAG
>JANMQZ010000217.1:0-27439 GCA_031370755.1 Actinomycetes bacterium | reverse complement strand
CGGCCTGGATGCCGGCGCCGCCGCCGGAGTCGGAGGTCGCGATCGTGAGCGCGCGCGGGACGGTCAAAACACTCCCTTCGCCGGTACGAACCGGATCAGGTTCAGCGGGTGTGATCTCAGCCGCTCTCGAGCGGCACCCCGGTGTCGTCAGGCTAGCAATGCACCATTACGAGAGGTGCGGCTTCTCTCGCTTCTCGGGCTCGTCGGCCTCTGGTCTGCGGCTGCGTCGCTCGGCGGCTCGTTCGTCGTCACCCTGCTCTTCACCGCCGGGGCGGCGCTGCTCGGGCTCTGGGCACTCGCCGCCCTGCGGGACCCGTGAGGCTCCCGCCCGCGCTCGCCGCGAGCGCGACCCCGCGCATCCTCGAGCTGCTCGGCGAGCCGCCCGCGCGCGTACTCGAGCTCGGCTTCGCGGGCATCCACGCGACGCCTCTTCGCCTCGCAGGGTTCGACGTCGTCGTCGTCGAACCAGACCCGGCGTTTCGCGGCCGCGCGGAGCAGAGAGCGGGCGAGGTGCTCGCGGCCGTGCCCGCCGGGCCGTTCGACGCGGTGGTCGCTCCCGACGGCGAGGAGCACCCGAGTGCGCCCAAGGTGATCCTCGTCGGGCAGGATGGTTCCGTATGGAGCTCCGCCTCGTCCTGACGGTCGACGACTTCGAGCAGGCGCTGGCCTTCTACCGCGACGCGCTCGGATTGCCCGAGAAGGAGTCGTGGGAGGCCGAGGGGGCCGAGGCGCGCATCGCGATCCTCGACGCAGGCAGCGCGACGCTCGAGATCGTCAACGAGGCGCAGGCGGCCGCGATCGACGAGATCGAGGTCGGCGCACGCGTGGCAGGCCCCGTACGCATCGCCTTCGAGGTGGACGACAGCGATGCGGTCGCCGCACGGCTCGTCGCAGCAGGCGCAGAACAGCTGGCCGAGGTTGTCGTCACGCCGTGGAACGACCGCAACGTGCGCCTGCGCGCGCCGGACGGGATGCAGCTCGCGCTGTTCACCGTTGTGGACTGACCTTCTTCAGGGAGATGAGCTCGCGTACCTGACGGAGACGCCGGCGCGCGAGCCGCGCGTCGAGGCGATCCCGGACGCGGTGCACGCGACGGTGCGTGAGGCACTCGCCGGCCAGGGTATCGAGCAGCTGTACACGCATCAGGCGGAGGCGTGGGAGGCCGCGCGGCGCGGCGAGCACCTGATCGTCACGACGGGCACGGCATCGGGGAAGACGCTCGCCTTCAACCTGCCGGTGCTCGACGCGCTCGCCACCGACCCGAAGAGCCGCGCGCTCTATCTCTATCCGACGAAGGCGCTCGCGCAGGATCAGGCGCGCGCGCTCGGCGAGCTCGCGGTGCCGCACGTGCGCGCTGCGATCTACGACGGCGACACGCCGCAGGAACGCCGCGCGCAGATCCGCAAGTGGGCGAACCTCGTGCTCACGAACCCGGACATGCTGCACATCGGCGTGCTGCCGCGACACGATCTCTGGGCGGACGTCCTGCACAACCTCCGCTACGTCGTCGTCGACGAGGCACATGTGTACCGCGGCGTGTTCGGCTCGCACGTCGCGAACGTGCTGCGCCGCCTCCGCCGCCTGGCGCGCGTCTACGGCGCGGAGCCGCAGTTCCTGCTCGCTTCCGCGACGATCGCGAACCCGGGCGAGCTCGCGCACTCGCTCCTCGGCGTCGAAGCAACGGTGATCGGCGACGACGGCGCGCCGCGCGCGGAACGCACGATCGCGCTCTGGAACCCCGAACTGATCGACGCCGAGCTCGGTCTGCGGGCGAGCGCGCTCGGCGACGCCGCGCGGCTGATGTCGGAGCTCGTGCGCCGCGACCTGCGGACGATCTGCTTTGCGAAGAGCCGGAAGCAGGCTGAGCTGATCCACCGCATGACCGCGGATCGCGTCGACACCGCCACGGCGAAGCGGCTCGCCCCCTACCGCGCCGGCTACACGCCGGCCCAGCGCCGTGACATCGAGCGGCGGCTCGTCGAGGGCGAGCTGCTCGGCGTCGCCGCGACCGACGCCCTCGAGCTCGGGATCGACATCGGCCTCCTCGACTGCGCGATCTCCGTCGGTTTTCCCGGCACGGTCGCGAGCCTCCGCCAGCAGTGGGGCCGGGCCGGGCGCCGCGGCCACGGGCTTGCGATCCTTGTCGCGTCGGAGGACGCGCTCGACCAGTACTACATGCGCCAACCGGAGACACTGCTCGAGCGACGTGTCGAGGCGGCGATCCTCGACCATGCAAACCCGCGCGTGCTCGACGGTCACGTCGCGGCGGCGGCGTACGAGGCGCCGGTCGACGACGCCGACCGCGCGACGCTCGGCGACGAGGCGCTCGAGCGCGCGCCGCACGTTCCCGAGCTCCAGCACACGAAGCGCGGCTGGGTCTGGGCGGGCAAGGACTACCCCGCGGGGCGCACGCAACTTCGCTCCGCGAGCGCCGACTCGTTCACGATCGTCGACGCCACGACCGGCACCGTGCTCGGCGTCGCCGAGCGTGAGCGTGCTTATTCGACAGTGCACGAGGGCGCCGTCTACCTGCACCTTGGCGAGCAGTGGCTCGTGCAGGAGCTCGACCTCGTCGGGCGCCGGGCCGTCGTCGTACCGCACACCGGCGACTGGTACACGCAGGTAAAGCGAGAGACCGACACGGCGATCGAGGAGCCGCTCCGGGTCGAGCGGCGCTGCGGGCTGCAGTTGACCTTCGGCCGCGTCTCGGTGACGGAACAGGTCGTCGCGTATCAGCAGAAGGGCATCCGCGACCAGGCGACGATCGCGACGATCGCGCTCGACCTACCGCCCACCGTCTTCGACACCGAAGCCGTCTGGTTCGTGCCGACGGGCTCCCAACTCGAAGGGCTCGAGGCGATGCCGACCCTGCTCTCGTCGCTGCACGCCGCCGAGCATTCGATGATCGCACTGCTGCCGCTCTGGGCGATGTGCGACCGATGGGACATCGGCGGCCTCTCGACGAACATCCACCCGGACACGGGCGCGCCGACGATCTTCATCTACGACGGGCACCCCGGAGGGGTCGGCATCACCGAGCGCGGCTTCATCCAGTTCGAAGACTGGGTCGCCGACACCGTGCGGCTGCTCGACGGCTGCCCCTGCGAACGCGGCTGCCCGGCATGCGTCCAGAGCCCGAAGTGCGGCAATCTGAACGAGTACCTCGACAAGTCGGGCGCGCTCACGCTGCTCCGCAGAATGTCGGAGGGCTAGGTGTCGATTTCGGCCGACCTCGTTCGTCGTAGAGTCGAACCCGACCTCGAAGGAGGACCACCATGCAGTACATGCTGCTCGTCTACGACACCCCCGGTGCGTGGCCCACGCTGACCGATGAGGAGATGGGTGCCGTCTACAACGAGTACGCCGCCGTCTCACAGAACACGGCGACAAAGCACAGCGCCCAGCTCAAGGGCACCGAAGAGGCGAAGACCGTCCGGATCAAGGACGGCCAGACGCTCGTCACGGACGGGCCGTTTGCGGAGACGAAGGAGCAGCTCGGCGGCTACTACCTCGTCGAGGCGGGCTCGATCGCCGAGGCCGCGAAGCTCGCCGAGCAGATCCCGTCCGCGCGCTTCGGCGGCTCCGTGGAGGTCCGGCCGATCGTGGAGATGTAGCGATGCAGTACGCGCTGCTCATTTACGGCGACGAAGACGTGCCGGAGAGACGAACCGACGACGACCGGACCGCCTGTTACGCCGAGTCCTCGGGGTACACCGCCGGCCTGCGCACGGACGGAAAGCTGCTCGGCGGCGAGGAGCTGCAGCCCGTCGCGACCGCGACGGCCGTCCGCGTGCGGAATGGCGACACGCTCGTCTCCGACGGGCCGTTCGCCGAGACGAAGGAAGTCCTGGGCGGCTTCTACCTGATCGACGCGGACTCGCTCGACGACGCGATCGACGCCGCGGCGCGCATCCCGTCGGCGCGCATCGGCACGATCGAAGTACGACCAATCGCCATCCACTCGGAGCCGGCGGCATAGAAGACCTCGTCCGTGCCTACCGGGACGAGCGTGCACGGTGCATCGCGATCCTCGGCCGCGTCCTCGGCGATCTCGATCTCGCCGAGGACGCGGTGCAGGACGCCTTCGTCCGGGCCGCCGAGCGCTGGCCGCGCGACGGCACGCCGGCGAACCCCGGCGCGTGGATCGTGGCGACGGCACGAAACCGGGCGATCGACCGGATTCGACGCGAACAGACGCTCGCGCGCAAGACAGAGCTGCTCGCTCGTGCGCAGCAGCTCCCTGAGGACGAGGAGGCGGTCATTCCCGACGAGCGACTCGAGCTGATCTTCGCGTGCTGCCACCCGGCGCTCGCCGCCGACGCGCAGGTCGCGTTGACGTTGAGTCTCGTGGGCGGGCTTACGACGCCGGAGATCGCGCGCGCGTTCATCGTCCCCGAGGCGACGCTCGCGCAACGGCTCGTGCGCGCGAAGCGCAAGATCCGCGACGCGGCGATCCCGTTGCAGGTGCCGGCCGAGCATCTGCTGCCGGAACGGCTGCGCACCGTGTTCGCGGCGATCTACCTCGTTTTCAACGCGGGCTATGGGCCGCCGGTTCGGCGCGAGCTCTGCGCCGAGGCGATCCGCCTCGCACTGCTGCTCGCCACGTTGATGCCGGACGAGGCCGAGACGCACGGCCTCCACGCGTTCCTGCTGTTCCAGGACGCGCGGCGCGATGCGCGGGTGTCTGCGGACGGGCGGCTCGTGCTGCTCGACGACCAGGATCGCTCCTTGTGGGACGCTGCGGAGATCGAGCAGGCCCGCGCGGCGCTCGAGCGCGCGCTGTCGCTCCGGATGCCCGGCCCGTACCAGCTCCAGGCTGCGATCGCCTCGCTGCACGCCGACGACGAGACGGACTGGAGCGAGATCGCTCTCCTCTACAGCCGGCTGCTCGACTTCACCCCGTCGCCGGTGGTCGAGCTGAACCGCGCCGTCGCCGTCGCACTCGCGCACGGCGCGGCCGAGGGGCTCGCCTTGATCGACGCGATCGAGGGCCTGGACGACTACTACCTTCTCCACTCGGCGCGCGCCGACCTGCTGCGGCGGCTGGACCGGAACGAGGAGGCGGCGCGTGCGTACGAGCGCGCGCTCGAGCTCGCGCCGAGCGAGATCGAACGCGACTTCCTCCACGCCCGGCTGCTACAAGAACAGCGTGGCGGAACGTGAGGCGCGCGGCGGCACCCTGATCCTCGGCGGCGGCTTCGCCGGCGCCTACGTCGCACGGCTGCTCGGCAAGCGCGGCGCGACGATGGTCTCCCACGAGAACTTCATGCTCTACACGCCGCTCCTGCCGGAGGCCGCATCGGGAACGCTCGAGCCGCGGCACACGGTCGTGCCGCTGCGCGTCATGTGCCCGCAGGCGGAGCTGCTGCTCGGCGACCTCACGTCGGTCGACCTCGAAGGCCGGACGGCAACGATCGAGACCGACGCCGGCCCGCAGCTCGTGCGCTGGCGCGAGCTCGTGCTGGCGCTCGGTGCGGTGCCGCGCACCGTTCCCGTCCCCGGGCTGCGCGAGCACGCGCTCTCGTTCAAATCGCTGCCGGACGCGATCAACCTCCGCAACCACGTGCTGCGCCGCCTCGAGGCGGCCGACTCGGCGCTGGACGAAGACACGCGCCGAGCGCAGCTCTCGTTCGTCTTCGTCGGCGCGGGCTACGCGGGCGTCGAGGCGCTCGCAGAGCTCTCCGACCTCGCCGACGACGCGATGCACTACTACCCGCGGCTGCGCGACGTGCCGCGGCGTTGGGTCCTCGTCGACGCAGCACCGAAGATCCTGCCGGAGATCCCGTCGCGGCTCGGCGAGTACGCAGCGCGCGAGCTCACGGAGCGCGGCGTCGAGATCCACGTCGGCACGACGCTCGAGTCGGTGACGGCCGACGAAGCCGTGCTCGGCGACGGCACGCGCATCCCGACGCACACGCTCGTCTGGACGGCGGGAGTATGCGCGAACCCCCTGCTGCGCGAGCTCGGCGTCCCGCTCGACGATCGCGGCCGCGTCGAGGTCGACGAGCTGCTGCGGGTGCGCGGCGTGCCGGGCGTCTGGGCGCTCGGTGACTGCGCGCGCGTTCCGAACACGCGCAGCACGACGCCCGACCCACCGACGTGTCAGCACGCGCTCCGCCAGGCGCGCCGGCTCGCGAAGAACCTGAGCGGCGACCCGAAGCCGTACGGCTACCGGATGCTCGGCCAGGTCGCGACGCTTGGCCGCTACAAGGGAATCGCGGACGTCGTCGGCCTGCGCTTCCGCGGCTTCCTCGGCTGGTTCATCACGCGCTCGTACCACCTCTACCAGCTACCGCTCGCGCAGCGGCGCACGCGCGTCGTCGTCGACTGGACGGTCTCGCTCCTCTTCCGCCGCGACCTCGCCGAGCTCGGGATGCTCGGGCAGACCGAAGACCTCGGCGCCTAGCGGAGCGCGTTCAGCGCCTTGTCGATCCGCTGCCTCGTCGTCAGCACGTCCGCAAACAGGTCGCCGTGCTTGCGGATCCGGTCGAGCACGACGTCCATCGTGAACGCCGCTGGATCGAGCTTCTCGTTCACCTCGTCCCAACGGAGCGGCGTCGACACCGGGGCGCCCCGGCGCGGCCGGACCGAGTAGGCCGACGCGATCGTCTTCCCCTCCCCGTTCTGGTTCGAGTCGATCAGCACGCCGCGCCGCTTCGACTTCGCCCACTCCGTCGTCGCGAGCCCCCGGTGCGTGCGCGCGATCGCACCGCCGACGATCTCCGAGAACTCGCGCGTGGCGTCGTAGCTGTAGCGTCGCTCCACCGGCACGAGCACGTGCATCCCGTCGGCGCTCGACGTCTTCGGGAACGAGACGAGACCGAGCGCATCGAGCGCTGCCTTCACGATCAGGGCGACCTGCACTGTCTCTTTGAAACCGACCTCGGGTGAGGGATCGAGGTCGAAGAGGACAAAGTCGGGACGGTCGGGCTTGTCGACACGCGAGTACCACGTGTTCATGTCGATGCAGCCCATGTTGGCCATCCAGACGAGAGCGTCCGTGTCGTTCACGACCGGCGCCTCGATCCATCTCTTCACTCGGGGCGATTGCCGCGTTGAGACCTCCACGCGGAAGCGCTCGATCCACTCCGGCATGTGCGACGGCGCGTCCTTCTGGAAGAACGCCTTGCCGAACGCGCCGTCGGGGTAGCGGCGCATCGTGAACGGCCGTGCGCGGAGATGCGGCACGAGCACGGCTGCGACCTCGCGGTAGTAGTCGATCAGGTCGCCCTTCGTGATCCCCTCCTCGGGCCAGAAGACCTTGTCGAGGTTCGAGAGCTTCACGCGCGTCGGAGCCGGATCCTCGCGATGCACCTCCTGCGGCGCCTTGTCCTCACGCAGCCCCTCGAACACGGGCGCGCGCAGGTGGCCGTCGTGCGTCCATTCTGCGAACCGCACCTCACAGACGAGCTTCGGCTCGACCCAGGTCAGGTCGCCCTTTCGGACCTTCGGCATCGTCGGCACGACGACGAGCGGCGACGAGTCGCGGACGAGCGGCGCGAGCTTCGCGAGCAGCTCGGCGATCGTCTGCTCGTCGAAACCGGTGCCGCAGTTGCCGACCCAGTGCAGCTCCTTGCCACGATATGTACCGAGGACGAGCGCGCCGAAGCTGCCCGCACGCCGGCCCTGGCCCTTCGTCCAGCCGCAGATCACGAACTCCTGGCGGCCGTGCGTCTTCAGCTTCAGCCAGTCGCGCGTGCGCCTGCCCTCGAGGTAGCGCGAGCCCGGCCGCTTCGCCATGACGCCCTCGAGTCCCTGCACCGTCGCCGCCTCCAGGAGCACCTCGCCGTCGGCGAAGAACCCGGACACCTGCACGTTCTTCACACTCGCGTCGAGTAACGCCTCGAGCCGCTCGCGCCGCTCGACGAGCGGCAGGTCAAGAACGGGCGCGCCGTCGATCTCGAGCACGTCGAACACTTCGTAGACGAGCGGCGTGCCCGGTTTCCCCTGCTGCATCGCCGAGAAGCTCGGCCGGCCGTTCTCGTCGAGCGCGCACACCTCGCCGTCGACGACGCACTCGGGTGAGCGGGCCGCCTTTGCGAGCGCCTTCGCGACAGCCGGGAAGCGGCCAGTGAGGTCGTTGCCGTTCCGCGAGACGAGCTTCGCCTCGCCGGCGCGCACGTACCCGAGCGCGCGGTAGCCGTCCCACTTCACCTCGTAGACCCAGTCGTCCCCGCTCGGCAGCTCCTCGGTGAGCGTCGCGAGCATCGGCGCGTAGGTCCGGCGGCCGGTCTCCGCCGCCGCGCTCGACTCGTCTCGCTTCCGCATCAGGAGCCAGTTCTGCTCCTTCCCGTCGAGGTGCGCCGGGATCAGCGTCCACGTGCCGTCGAGCCGCGTGCCGTGCAGGCGGACGGTGAGGCCGCCGTCGGGCTTCTCCTCGACGAGCTCGTACGTGCCGTTGTCCCAGATCTCGACCGTGCCGGCGCCGTAGTTGCCCTTCGGGATCTCGCCCGCGAACGTCGCGTAGTCGAGCGGGTGATCCTCGACGTGCACCGCGAGCGCGCGCTGGCCGGGCTCGAGCGGGACGCCCTTCGGCACCGCCCACGAGGCGAGCGCACCGTTCCGCTCGAGCCGGAAGTCGTAGTGGAGGCGCCGCGCGTCATGCCGCTGCACGACGAAGATCGGCTCCTTGCGCCGCCCCCGCTTCGAGGTGAAGGGCTCGGGCGTCTTCGCCGGGTCGCGCTTGCCCTTGTACGCGCGCAGGTTCTCGCGGCTCACAGGGTCTTTCTAGCCCGTTCGCGGAGGTTTGGCCTGTCCACAGCCGCGAAAGGAGCCTTGGGTCTGCTCCACACAGCGGGGGGTTGACACTCGGGGCCGGCCTTTTGCCGGCCTCGAGTCATGCTTGGGGGGTTTTCAACCATGCCCCACGCGGGGGACAAACCTGTGGACGCTGTGGACAGGTCGGGACATTCTCTTGACCCGTGCCTGGCACCATCTATCGAAAGCTGCCGAAATCTTATGCAAACACGCCGAGCGAGCGGAATTTCGCCCGCCGGCGGCGGCGGAGCTCGTCGCCGGGGATCTCGGCGAGCTCGTCGAGCGCCTCCCGCAGCGCGTCCCCGAGCAGCCGGGCCGCGGCGTCGTGGTCGGTGTGGGCGCCGCCCCGCGGCTCGGCGACGATCCCGTCGATCACGCCGAGCTCGAGGCAGTGGACGGCGTCGGGCTTGAATGCCGCCGCTGCCTTCTTCGCCTCGCCCGCGTCCCGCCAGAGGATCATCGCGCAGCCCTCGGGCGAGATCACCGAGTAGATCGCGTGCTCCTGCATCAACACCCGGTCGGCGAGCGCGATCGCGATCGCGCCTCCCGAGCCGCCCTCGCCGATCACGCACGCGATGGTCGGCACAGTGAGCCGCGCCATCACCGCCTGCGAGGCGGCGATCGTGCCGCCCTGCCCGTGCTGCTCGGCGGCGACGCCCGGGTACGCACCCGGCGTGTCGACGAGCGAGACGACCGGGAAGCCGTGCCGGTCTGCGAGCTCCATGACGCGCATCGCCTTCGCGTAGCCCTCGGGGTTCGACATCCCGAAGCGGCGGTCGGCGCGCTCCTGGATGTCGCGTCCCTTCTGCTGGCCGACGAGCGCAACCGTCCGGCCGTCGAGCTTGCCGAGGCCGGCGATCATCGCGCCGTCGTCGGCGCGGCCGCGGTCGCCGTGCAGCTCGAACCAGTCGTCGAGGAGCCGCTCGACGTAGTCGAGCGTGTACGGGCGCTGCTCGTGGCGCGCCAGCTCGACGGACTGCCAGATCTCTTCGTCGGTCGCCTCCTCGCCCATCCGGTCCAGCTGGCGCTGGAGCCGATCGAGCTCCCCGGAGAGCTTGGCGCCGCCGAGCAGAGGCATGTTCCGGAGCCTACTGAGTCGCTCGCGCAGGCGCAGCTCGTGCTCAGACGGGGGCATCGAACAGCCTCAGCAGTCTCGCGAGCGTCGGCCGGAGCTCCGGCCGTGGGACGATCGCGTCGAGGTTGCCGAAGCGATAGTTCTGCTCGGCGAGACCGAAGTCGTCGGGCAGCTTCTCCCGGGTGAGCTGCTGAACGACGCGCGGCCCGGCGAAGGACATGAGCGCGCCCGGCTCGGCGAGCAGGACGTCGCCGAGCGTCGCGAAGCTCGCGAGGACGCCGCCCGTCGTCGGATGCGCCATGACGCTGATCATCGCCTGCCCCGCGTCGCGGAGATCCTCGACCGCGGCGACCGTCTTCGGCAGCTGCATCAACGCGAGGATCCCTTCCTGCATGCGCGCGCCTCCGGAGCTCGTGACGGCGATGAGCGGCACACCGCGCTCCGCGGCCGAGTCGCAGGCGCGGGAGATCTTCTCGCCGACGACGCTGCCCATCGAACCGCCCATGAACGCGAAGTCCATGACCGCAAGCTCGCAGCCGCGGCCGTCGATCGTCGCCTGCCCGATCACCATCGCATCGGCGAGACCCGTGGACATCTCGGCCTCGGCGAGACGTTCGGTGTAGGGGCGGAGATCGAAGAAGTGGAGCGGATCCTCCGAGTGGAGGTCGGCCGCCTCCTCGACGAACGAGCCCGGGTCGGCCAGGGAGTCGATGCGCTGGCGGGAGCGCATGACGAAGTGGTGCCCGCACTGCCCGCAGACCCAGAGCGCCGCCTCGAGCTCGTCGTCGCGGTAGTGCGAGTGGCAGCTCGGGCAGGTGTTCGGGTGCTTCGGCGGCGGGGCCGGCTTGTCGTCGGTCTCGACGGAGACGTCGATTTTGGCCACGTCGCTAGCTTAGACCGGGGCTCGCGGCGAGGGGTTGCGCCTCAGGAGTCCCAACGGAGTGACCACGCGCCGACGGGGCGCGATGGGTGCGTGCGATGCAAGGACGCAGGGAGCCCCGATAGCAGCGCTATCGGGGCGACTGAGGACGCGGCAGCGTGCGTGACCAGCGCGTTCCGGCGGCCCGTGCTTACTCGGTTGGGGCTCCTCTAGAGGCCGAGGGCGGTAGTCAGCCGCTCGAGCTTGTGGACGTTGTCCTCGGCGGGCGCTAGACCGGTCAATCCGGCGCCGACGAGAGCGCCGGAGGCCCGGATCCGCCCGAAGTCCCGCTCGACGCCGGCCACGGTGGGGCCTCCCGGCTCCGGCATCCACGAGCGAAGCGCGCTCGGCTCGAAGACGTCGCAGTCGAGCGCGACATAGACGCGGTCGACCCGGTCGAGCACCGCCTGGAGGTCGTCGTGGATCCCGGCCGCCGCGATGTACTCGACCTCGGGCGGGTCGAGGTTGCGCGCGCCGACGACCGCGACGTCGCTCGCGGCAACCGCGCCGCTGTCGATGATCATCCGCAGCGGCATGCCCCATTCGTTGCCGGACGGCGAGGTCTCCGGCGTGTTGAGGTCCCCGTGCGCGTCGTACCAGATGACGCCGAGCCGTTCGTGGCGCGCCGCGAGCCCCTCGACCGCGCCGATGTGGGAGCAGCAGCACCCGCCGAGCACGAGCGGCCGCGCCGGCAGGTCCGACGCGACGGCGAGCGTCTGCGCGCGCAGCGTCTCCTCCTCGACGACGGACGCCTCGGGATAGTCGAGCGGCAGCCACGCCGACTCGATCATCGGCTCGCCGCCGTCACCCCACGCGCGCGGCACGCGGACGAGCCCCGCCGCGAAGGTGCGACCGCACGCGTGGCATTCATAGTCGAGGCCGACCGCGACGGCAGTCAGCGTGCGGCACGACGGGCACTTCGCACGGAGCGTGCTCACGCGGGTTTCTCGAACACGACGTTCTCCGCCTCGACGTGCATGCCGACGCGCTCGTACAGGTGGGTCGCGCCGGTCGGGCTCTCCGCGTCGACGCCGAGCGTGACGCGCGGCATGCCGCGCCCGTAGAACTCGCGGAACGTGTGCAGCAGCAATGCCTTTGCGAAGCCCTTGCCGCGCCAGGGCCGCCGCACGCCGAGCGCGCCGACGTAGCCGCCGCCGTTGCGGTTCGCCTCGTTACGCGCGACTGCGGCGATCTCGTCGCCGTCCCGGATCAAAAACCAGAGGCTCAGGTCGAGGTTCGGATTCGCATTGTGGCGCTTCCACCACTCCTCGAACGACTGGCCGTGATGCTCCCAGTGATCCTGGAACGATTCATCGAGCGCAGCATGGAATGCGCGCGCGTCCCCCTCGCCGAGCGACTCGATCGGAACGTCGGGCACGTCCGGTGCACCGTCGAGCTGGACCGCCATCTCGTAGAAGTGGCGGACGTCGCGGTAGCCGCGCGCCGTCAGCAACGCGACTGCGGCGGAGTCGCCGCCGATCGTGAACTGGTGGATGCGCGCGACCTCGCGCGTGCGCAGTGCCGCTTCGCTACGGTCGACGAGCTCCGAACCGAGGCCCGTTCCTTTGGCGCGCGGATGCACGACGCCGATCGCAAAACCGACGTCGCCCTGCGTGCCGGTCCACCCGACCGCAACCGGCCCGTCGTCGTCCTCGTAGAGCCACGAGCCGTTCGCGAGATCGGCGGTCGAGGTCCACTCGCGGACCTCGTTGGCGCCGATCTGAGCAGGCCGGCCGTGATGCCGCTCGTCGTCGGCGAGCACCTCGGCAACAACCGGGAAGTCCTCCTCCGAAAACGGACGCACGTTCATGCGGCGAGTGAGTCCAGCGCGGCGCCGAGCCCGGTCAGCGAGTGCAGCTCGACGTCCGGCTGCGGCTCGGGCGCCTCGCCGAGCCGGTTGATCCACACGGTCGGCAGGCCGAGCTCCGTCGCCGGTGCGATGTTGTGGAACAGGCTCGCGCCGACATGCACGTGCACCGTGGGGCTGAAGCGCTCGGCGAACGTCTCCCAGTGGCGTTGGCCCGGCTTGTACGAGCCGATCTCCGACGCGACGATCGAGGTATCGAACGGCACGCCGATGAGCTCGAGCGACGCGTCGAGATAGTCGCGGTCGGTGTTCGAGAGGATTGCGAGCTTCCAACCGCGGGTGCGCGCGTCCTCGAGCGCGACGGCGGCCTCCGGGAACGGCTGCCACGACGGCAGCGAGCGCGCGAGCGCGTCCTCGTCGGCCGCGGCGAGCGGCATGCCCTCGCTCCGCGAGCCGGCAGAGCGCGGTGGTCAGGACGTCGCGGTAGGTAGCCGCGGGCCGTTCGTGCTCGATCTCCCGCTCGAGCTCATGGTAGCCGTTCAAAAGCCGGGCAACGTGCTCCGCGCCGAAGAGGCGCTCGAGCTCACGGCCGATGCCGCCGTTCCAGTCGATCAGCGTCCCGTAGCAGTCGAATGTCGCCCACCGGTCCATAGACTCCGGATCATGGCTGATCGCGGAACGGAGTACAGCTGGAACGACATGCCGCGCGAGGAGCTGAACCCGCTCCTCGGCCGCCGCTTCGTCACGGGCGAGCAGGCGATGCTCGCGCAGATCTATCTCGCCAAGGACTGCGTCGTGCCGAAGCACTCGCACGAGAACGAGCAGATCACGTGGGTCCTCGAAGGGCGGATGCGCCTGAAGCTCGGCGAGAACGGCGAGCAGGTGGTCGAGCTCGGCCCGGGTGACGTGCTGCACATCCCGCCGAACGTGCCGCACGAGGCGCTCGCCCTCGAGGACACGGTCGACATCGACGTCTTCTCGCCGCCGCGCGCCGACTGGATCGACGGCTCAGATGCGTACCTGCGCTAGGCGGCTGGTCTAAAGGCGAGCAACTCCGGGCCGTGCTCGTGGAGCCAGTTCCGCTGGGCGCGCCAGTCGGGGCGCCGCTGTTCGACGAGCTTCCAGAACCGGCTGGAGTGGTTCGGCTCGCGCAGGTGGCAGAGCTCGTGCACGACGACGTAGTCGAGCACGTCGAACGGCGCGAGCACGAGGCGCCAGTTGAACGACAGCGTGCCGCGCGTCGAGCACGACCCCCAACGTGATCGCTGGTCACGAATCTGCACGCGCGCCGGTTCGACGCCGATCGCCGGCGCTTCCTCGTCGATCAGCATCGCGACGAGCTCGCGCACCGCGAGTCGCGCCTCGATCTCGGAGATGTGACGCGGATCGAGCCGGAGGCGCGGGCGCTGCTTCGCACGCTCGATCGCCAGCCACTCGCGGTGCGACTCCATGATCTGGTCGATCTCCGCGCCGGACATCCACGACGGGACGGTCAGTAAGGGCGGCGAGCCCCACGGTAATGACAACGTCCATCGCCGGGCACGCCGAGACCGGCGCACCTCGATGAGCTCGTCCACGAAGAAAACGCTAGTGACAGGTGCGGATGGCGCTTATGCAGCGAACTTCTGGAACACGACGCACGCGTTGTGACCGCCGAATCCGAACGAATTGCTCACCGCGGTGTTCACGTCCGCGTCGCGCGCCGTGTTCGGCACGTAGTCGAGGTCGCACGCGGGGTCCTCGACTTCGTAGTTGATCGTCGGCGGCAGCTTGCTGTCGCGAATCGCGAGCACCGTGAAGATCGCCTCGATCGCGCCCGCCGCACCGAGGCAGTGACCGGTCGCGCCCTTCGTGCCGGACACCGGCGTCGAACGCGCATTGTCCTCGCCAATCGCAAGCTTCAGCATCTTCGTCTCCGACGCGTCGCCGACCGGCGTCGAGGTCGCATGCGCGTTGATGTAGTCGATCGAGCCCTTGTCGACGCCGGCGTCGTTCAGCGCCATGTCGAACGCGCGCACCGGCCCGGTCGGGTCGGGCTCCGTGATGTGCTTCGCGTCGGAGGAGAGCCCGTAGCCGCCGACCTCCGCATAGATCCGCGCGCCGCGCGCACGCGCGTGCTCCAGCTCCTCCAGGACGAGCACCGCTCCCGCCTCGCCCATCACGAAACCGTCACGCTCCGCGTCGAACGGCCGCGACGCCCGCACCGGGTCGTCGTTGCGCTGCGAGAGCGCGCGCATCGCCGCGAAGCCCGCCATGCCGACCTCGTTGACCGCCGCCTCCGTGCCCCCGCAGAGCATCACGTCGGCGCGGCCGAGGCGAATCGCGTCGAGCCCGTCGCCGATCGCCATGTTCGACGCCGCGCACGCCGTGCACTGCGCGGTCAGCGGGCCGCGGGTGCCGAGCATGATCGAGACCCAGCCGGCGCCGAGGTTCGGGATGATCGAGGGGATCGCAAACGGGCTGACGCGATCCGGGCCTTTGTGGATCAGCGTGTCGTAGCACTCCTGAAACGACTGGATGCCACCGATGCCGGTGGCGATCGACGCGCCGATCCGATCGGCCTCGGGATGGATGTCGAGGCCCGCGTCATCGCGTGCCTGATACGCAGCCGCGAGCACGAGATGTGCGAAGCGGTCCATCCGTCGCGCTTCCTTCTTCTCGATCCAGTCGGTCGCGTCGAAGCCCTTCACCTCGCACGCGAAGTGCACCTTGTAGTCGGTGTGGTCGAACTGCGTGATCTCGGCCGCACCCGACTCACCCGCAAGCAAACGCTTCCAGGTCGTCTCGACGTCGTTACCGAGTGGGGAGACTGCCCCCATCCCGGTGATGACGACGCGCCGACGCCCGTTGTGTGATCCGTTGCTGCTCATCTACATCCCCAAGCCACCGTCGACGAGCAGAACCTCTCCCGTGATGAACGCTGCCGCGTCGGAGCAGAGGAAGCGTACCGCGCCGGCGATGTCCTCGGGCTCTCCGAGCCGCCCGAGCGGCGTCTGCTGCAGCATCGTTGCCGTCGCCTCCTCCGGCAGGACGTCGGTCAGCTGCGTTTTCACGTAGCCCGGGGCGACGACGTTCGCCCGCACACCGCGGCTGCCGAGCTCGCGGGCCAGCGACTTCGTGAAGCCGATGATCCCGGCCTTCGACGCCGCGTAGTTCGTCTGCCCCCAGTTGCCGTGGACGCCGACGATCGACGAGATGTTGACGATCGAGCCGCCGCGCCTCTTCATCATCGGACGGCTGACGGCGCGGCAGGTGTAGAAGACCGACGAGAGGTTCGTGTCGATCACCGTCCGCCAGTCGTCGTCGGACATGCGCGCGAGCAGGCCGTCGCGCGTGAGACCAGCGTTGTTGACGAGGATGTCGAGGTCGCCGGCTTCCTCGACGAGGCGTGCGGCGTCCTCTGCGCTCGAGACGTCCGCCTGCACGGCTCGCGCGCCGATCTCGGCCGCGAGCGCCTCGGCCTCGTCCTTGCCGGAGCGGTAGCCGATGACGACCGACGCGCCGCCGGCGGCCAGCTCCTGTGCGATCGCGCGTCCGATCCCCCGCGACGCTCCGGTGACGAGCGCCGTCTTGCCTTCCAGTGACGCGAACGTCACGTCTCGGCGAGCGCGTCGTGCAGCTTGTCGAGCTGGGAGAGGTTGTTGATCGAGACGGACTTGACGCTGCGGTCGATCCGCTTGACGAGGCCCGACAGCACGTTGCCCGGCCCGACCTCGACGAATGTCTTCACGCCTTCGCGCATCAACTCCGACGCAGCTTGCGTGAAGCGGACAGGCGCGGTGAGCTGATCGACGAGCAACGGCGCGAGCCGCTGCGCGGACTCGAGGCGGGCGGTCACCGTCGACATGAACGGCGCGACCGGCTCCTGGAACTTGACCCTGTCGATCGCAGGCCGCAGCCGGTCGGCCGCACGCGCGACGAGCGGCGAGTGGAACGCGCCCGAGACCTTCAGCTTGACGACGCGGCGGGCGCCTTCTTCCTGCGCGCGCTCGATGCACACGTCGACGGCGAGGTGCTCACCCGAGACGACGATCTGTCCGGGGCAGTTGTAGGTGGCAGGCCACACGCCGAGGATCTGACGGCAGAGCGTCTCGACGACCTCGTCCTCGAGCCCGAGGATGGCCGCCATCGAGCCGGGATGCTGAAGCGCGGCCTCCGCCATCGCCATCCCCCGCTCGCGCACGAGCACGATCGCGTCTTCGAGCGAGAGCGCCTCGGCCGCAGCGAGCGCCGCGAACTCGCCGACCGAGTGCCCGACGACGAAGTCCGGCTCGATGCCGCGGTCGCGGATCGCCGCGAGCACGGCCAGCGACGTTGCGACGAGCGCAGGCTGCTGCACCGCGGTGTCGACGAGCTCCTCGGCGGCGCCGTGGAAGCACAGCCGCTCGAGGTCGAGGCCGGACGCCACGCTGCTGCGCTCGAAGACCGCGCGGGCCTCCGGCACGGCATCGGCGATGTCCTTGCCCATGCCCGCCTCGATCGATCCCTGGCCGGGGAAGCAGAACGCGATCTTGTTCATGTGCCCATCTCCTTCGTCCACCGGATCAGGGCCGAGCCCCATGTCAGTCCTGCGCCCATTCCCGTCATCAGCACGAGTTTCCCAGGTTTCAGCCGTCCGTCGGCGGCGGCATCGGCGAGGGCGAGCGGAATCGACCCTGAGGAGGTGTTCCCAAACCGGTCGACATTGATCACCACCCGGTCAGACGGAACGCCGAGCTTCCTGGTTGCGTGGTCGATGATCCGCATGTTCGCTTGGTGCGGGACATAGACGTCCACGTCGTCGATCGTGAGCTCGCACTGCCGGAGCAGGTCCTGCGCCGACTGGACGAGGATGCGCGTCGCGAACTTGAAGACCTCCCGGCCGTTCATCTTCACGTGCCGGTCCGCCTCGTCGAAGATCCGCGACCCGCTGCCGGGGAGCCAGAGATTCTCGCCGCCACCGCCGTCGGCGCCGAGCTCGAAGCCGAGGAAGCCCACCTCCGGCGTCGCCTCGAGCACGACCGCGCCGGCACCGTCGCCGAAGAGCACGAGCGTCGAGCGGTCCTCCCAGTCGAGGATGCGCGAGAGCAGGTCGCCGCCCACCACGAGGGCGCGCTTCGCCAGCCCGCCGGCGAGCATCCCGTACGCCTGTGCGAGCGCGTACATGAATCCCGTGCAGCCGGCCGAGAGGTCGTAGGCCGCCGCGTCGACCGCGCCGAGCCGGTCGGCGAGAATCGCACCGGTCGACGGGAACGCCATGTCGGGCGTGACCGTCGCGACGATGAGCAAGTCGATGTCCTTGCCCTCGACACCCGCCTGCGCGAGCGCGTCGATGCAGGCCGGCAGCGCGACGTCGGAGAGCGCCTCCTCCTTCGCGGCCATCCGTCGCTCTCGGATGCCGGTGCGCGCGAGAATCCACTCGTTGGACGTCTCGACGTACTGCGCTAGCTCGTCGTTCGACACGACGCGGTCGGGAACCCTGCACCCGAGCCCCGTGATCGAGATCGGGACGCCGGTTGTCGCCGACGCGATCATGTCGCTTCGGCGCCGGCCGAGCCGGCACCTTCGCTGCTTGGTGGCTCCGTCGAGCCTACGCCACTGCCGACGAAGACCGTGAGCTTCGCCTCGGCGGCCACCTCGTCGCCCACGAGCGCGCGGCCTTCGCCCTTCGCGATCGGGCCGCGCACGCGCACGAACTCGCACTCGAGCGTGAGGATGTCGCCCGGCTCGACGACGCGCTTGAAGCGGCAAGCGTCAATGCCTGCAAAGAACGGGATCTTGCCGGCGTTCGCCTCGTCGGCGAGCACCGCGACTGCGCCTGCCTGTGCGATCGCCTCAATCGTCAGCACTCCCGGCATCACAGGCCGCTCGGGGAAGTGGCCGGGGAACCACCAGTCGTCGGCGCGGATCTCACGCCTGCCGACGACGCGCTTGCCCGGCTCGAGCTCGAGGATCTCGTCGACGAGGAGGAACGGCGGCCGGTGGGGGATGAGCTGCATGATCACCTCCAGGCCGAACGGCGTCGGAGGCAGGTTCATGCCGCCGGTTCTTCGAGATGCTCGCTCAGGCGTGCGCGGCCACGGTGTGCGTGGCACTTCGCGGTGCCGACCGGCATGCCGGCGGCCGCCGCGATCTCTTCGAACGAGTAGCCGAGCGCGTCCTTCAGGAGAACGACCTGCGCCTGCTGCGGCGAGACCTCGCCGAGCGCCTGGCAGAGCTCGCGGCGGAGCTCGGAGATGCCCGCGTCGCGCGCGGGGTCGTCGTCGGACTGGAAGAACTCGCTCAACGGCTCGTGCACGCGTGCCCGCCGGCGCTCCACCGCGTCGAGACAGGTGTTGACGACGAGCCGGTGCAACCACGTCGAGAACTGCGCGCCGCCGCGAAATTGCTTCAACCGGACGCACACCTTCGCAAGTGCCTCCTGCGCGGCATCGTTTCCGTCGTCCGGGTCGCGCAGGATGTGGCGCGCAAGCCGTTCCACCCTCGGCTGGTGCCGGGTGAGGAGCGCCTCGAGCGCCTGCGCGTCGCCGTCCTTCGCGCGCGCGACGAGCACCGGGTCGCTGAGCTTCTCGTAGGCGAGCGCGGGCGCCTGCCGGAACGGCTGCGAGATCGCGTTTCGCATCGGGCTAGTCTAGTCCGGGTGTCCGACCTGAGTCCGGAGGCGGTGCTGCCGCTGCTGCGCGGGAGGCTCGGGACGCCGTATCGCTACGTCGAGTCGTGCCCGTCAACGCAGCGGCTGCTCGCGGACGACGACCCGGAGGGCGCGACGGTCGCGACGGATCACCAGACCGCGGGCCGGGGCCGACTCGGCCGCACGTGGGAGGACGTCTCGGGCCGGGCGATCCTCATGTCCGTCCTCCTGCGCCCACCCGCGCCGATGCCGCTCTGGCCGCAGCTCTCGCTCGTCGCCGGCGAGGCGGTGGCCGCCGCCTTGCGCCGGCTCGGCGTCGACGCATCGCTCCGGCATCCGAACGACGTCGTCGTGGCCGGCCGGAAGCTCGTCGGCGTGCTGCCGGAGGCGAGCCAGGGACGCGTCGTCCTCGGGATCGGCGTCAATGTGAACCAGACCGCGGCCGACCTGCCCGCCGACACCGTCAAGCCGCCGACGTCCGTGCGCATCGAGCTCGGCCGCGAGGTGGAGCGCGCGCCGCTCCTCGCTGCGATCCTCGACGAGCTCGAACGCGCCTACGACGCGTGGGCCGCCCCCTACCGCCGGTAACGCACGACCGAACGGTTGCCCGCCGCGTCGGTCGCGGTGAGTGTGTACCGCACGGGCTTCGTCTTGAGCCAGAACTGCGTCGTTGCCGGCTTCTTCAGCACGCGCGTGTAGACATTCGAGCCGACGGTGAGCCGAAGGGTCACGGCCTCGCCGACCCTGAACCGCATCGTGCGATAGGAGATGACGTGGATCGCGGGTGGTGTGGTGTCGAGCGGGACATCGATCGTTCGCGTGAACGTCCCGAACTCGTCCGTGACAGTGAGCGCGAGCGTGTAGAGCCCGTCGGGAGCGCGGGTACCGTCCGCGAGGAGCTTGTCCCACGCGAGCGTCTGCATGCCGGCTGCGGCCGCAGGCACGATGGGCACCGCGACGACGGCCGCGTTGCGCAGCACCTGGAACGCGAGCGTGAACGGCACGCGCGTGAGCGTGAAGCTCAGCGACGTTCCAGTAGCCGCGAGTCCCGTGAGGATGTCGTCGACGGTGAACGGAATGTCCGCGATCGCAGTCTTCGCTCCGGCGGTGGCCGAGAGGCCGAGCGTGTACTGGCCGTTCAGCAAGCCGGGCGGCGGCGTGAAGCTCAACGTCTGCGTCCCCGCCGGCTTCGTCGCGACGAGGAGCGTCGACAGCACCTGGCCGCCCGGCGAGACGAGCGTCGCGGTGACGGTTGCGGCCGCAGTGAGCGTGTAGGCGAACGTCGTCGTCTCGCCCGGCGCGACCTCGGCGGGCGACGCCGTCGCCTTCTGTAGCGCGAGTGCCGCGCCCGTGCGGAGCGTTCCGGTCGCCGAACGCGCGGTCGCCGACGCAATCGTCCACGAGTAGCGATCGGGCGTCGCGGCGGAGCCGTCCCACGTCCAGTCGACCGCGGCACCACTGCCGCTGCCTTGCGCCACCTGGACGCCGGCCGAGCTGAGAATCGTCACCGTCCACGGCTGCGCGACGGAGAGCTTCGCCGTGAAGTGCACCTGGCCCTCGCCGCTGCGGAGCGCGGCCGGTGCATAGATCTTCGGGCCGCCGAGCGCGCTGACGTCCTTCGCGATCTGCGGCAGCTCGGCGTACAACGCGCTCCCAGGACAGTCGGTGAAGCCGGAGTCGCGATGGCCGGAAATCGCGCGCAGGAACACGGGCACGCCACTCGCGAACCGGGGGTTGCCGCCCGACTTCCACGTCAGCGTCGAGAGCGGGTCGACGTGCGCGAGATCGAGCTTCCACGCGAGCACCTGCTCGAGCGACGCCTTCGCGGCGGCCGAGATCTTCGTCATGCCGTAGCTCCCGAGCACGGCAACGCCGACGGAGCCGGTGTTGAAGCCTTCCGCGTGCGCCCCGATCACGGCCTTGTCGACCCCGCCGTAGCGGCCCTCGAACACCTGGCCGTACTTGTCGACGAGAAAGTTGTAGCCGATGTCGTTCCAGCCGTTGCCTTGCACGTGGTAGATCTCGATGCCTCGCACGATCGCCGCCGACTCGTCGCGTGTGTAGTTGTTCGAGCCGGCCGTGTGGTGCACAACGGCGTAGTGCACGGTGTCGCTGACCTTCGGCGCGGCGCGGCGAATCGACTCGTCGGCCTGCCACGAGAAGCGCGAGATGATGAGCGGCGAGCCGGCGACCTGCAGCCGCCGGACCGACATCGTCTCGACTGGGCTGTCGACGTAGTACGCGCGGACGCGTGTGACGTGGCCGCTCGTCCGAACGCGGATCGCGGTCGCGGCGCCGGTCCAGTCGAGGCCGCCGAGGTACCAGCCGTTCTGGATGCGGTCGTCGGCGTCCGCCTGCACCCACGCGCTCCAGCGCCCGTCGAGCGTCCGCGCCCGGAAGTAGACGGCACCGGCGCCGCGCCAGTGGAGGCCGACCATGTTGAACCGCGGCGCCGCCGCGGCAAGCGTCCGGCTCGCCTGCAGCGGCACATCTCGCACGGTCATCGTCGGTCCGGCCGCGAATGCGCTCGCAGGCACGGCGAGCACGGCAACGACGGCTGCGAGGAGAAGCTTCATCCAGGGTCCCAGGGTGCCAGACAGCTTTCGGCACGACGGTCGACAGACCTTGCCCAGATACAATCTTTACGACCGTGCGAGCGTTTCTTGTTGCGCTTGGACTGGGCCTTGTGCTTGCGAGCGGAGCTGCCGCGGCACCGTCCGAGCCGCGCGTGCTCGCGATTCAGTTCGGCCCGGATCTCGAGGTGAATCCCGTCACGCAGGACTACCTGACGGGCCGCCTCTCGCGCGCCGCGAAGGACGGCTACACCGCAGCCGTCGTACTGCTCGACACGCCGGGCGGCCTCTCGACATCGATGAAGAAGATCTACACGGCGGAGCTCGAGGCAAAGCTGCCCGTGATCGTCTACGTCTCGCCCGACGGCGCGCGCGCCGCCTCCGCCGGCGTCTGGATCGCACAGGCGGCCTATGTTCTCGCGATGGCGCCGACGACGAACATCGGCTCGTCGACGCCGATCGACTCGAGCGGGCAGAACCTCGGCAGCGACCTGCGGCGCAAGGTGATCAACGACTCGGTGGCGTCGCTCACCGCGCTCGCCGCAACGCACAAGCGAAACACCACCTGGCCGTCGCTCGCCGTGCGCAAGGCGTCGAACCTCACAGCGGAGAAGGCGCTGCACATGAACGTGATCGACGTGATCGCGCCGAGCCTGCCGGCGCTGCTCGTCAAGCTCGACGGCTACCGCACGAAGGATCCGCAACGCCCGTTCACGCTGCACCTTGCGGGCGCACACATCGACTACGCGAAGCCGGGCTTCTTCACGCGCCTGCTGAACACGCTCATCGACCCGAACCTCCTGAGCCTGCTCTTCCTCGCAGGCATCGCGGGCATCGGCTTCGAGATCTTCCATCCCGGGATCGTGCTCCCGGGCGCGCTCGGGGGGATCTCGCTCCTGACCGCGCTCTTCGGCTTCTCGGTGCTGCCGATCTCGTGGGCGGGCCTCGGCCTGATCCTGCTCGGCATCGCGCTCCTCGTGATCGACGCGCATGTGACCTCGCACGGCGCGCTGACGCTCACCGGCCTGATCAGCCTCGCCGTGGGGATGCTGATGCTGTTCCACAATGCGCCGGCGCCGTACCACACGTCGAAGCCGCTCGTCCTCACGATCACGATCGCGCTCGGGCTCCTCTGGGTCTTCGCGCTCACGAAGGCTGTCCAGGTGCGTCGGAGCCCGGTGTCGGTCGGCCCGCTACGAGTGGTCGGCGCCGACGCGGTCGTGCGGACGCCGGGCCAGGTCTTCGTGGACGGCGAGCTGTGGAGGGCCCACCGGTCCGACGGCCGCAGCCTCGTCCCCGGCGAGCACGTGCGGGTCGAGGCAGTCGAGGGCCTCGAGCTCACGGTGGAGTAGGGTTAGCCCGATGCCGATTCTCATCGCGTTCGTCGTCATCCTCTTCATCGTCGTCCTGTTCCTCTTCGCGGCGATCAAGGTGGCGCGCGTGTACGAGCGCGGCATCGTCTTCCGGCTGGGGCGCCTGCTGCCCGAGCCGAAGGGGCCGGGCCTGTTCCTGCTGATTCCCGTCGTCGACCGGATGGTCAAGGTCGACCTGCGCACGATCACGCTGAACATTCCGCCGCAGGAAGTGATCACGAAGGACAACGTGCCGGTGCGCGTCAACGCGGTCGCGTACTTCCGCATCGTCGCGCCGAAGGACGCGATCGTGCAGATCGAGAACTTCATGGTCGCGACGTCGCAGATCGCGCAGACGACGCTGCGTTCGGTGCTCGGCCAGCACCAGCTCGACGAGCTGCTCTCGGAGCGCGAGAAGATCAACGCGATCCTGCAGGAGATCATCGACGAACAGACCGCGCCGTGGGGGATCAAGGTCTCGATCGTCGAGGTGAAGGACGTCGAGATCCCGCAGAGCATGCAGCGCGCGATGGCGCGCCAGGCCGAGGCGGAACGCGAGCGGCGCGCGAAGATCATCAACGCCGAGGGCGAGTTCCAGGCGGCGGAGCGCTTGAAGGACGCAGCGATCGTGATCGAGGAGCACCCGATCGCGCACCAGCTCCGCTACCTCCAGACGCGGCTCGAGCTCGGCGCCGGCAATACGTCGACGATCATCTTCCCGGCGCCGATCGACCTGATCAAGCCGTTCCTCGACCGCGCTGGCAAGTCGGGCTGACCCGCTCTCCGGGCGACTCGTCGTCGTCGCCTCGAACCGCCGCCGCCGTCCCGGTGCGGCGTGGGGGCTGATCGAGGAGACGACGCAGGCGGAGCTCGACGAGTGCCCGTTCTGCGCGGGACGAGAGGAGCGCACGCCGCCCGAGACGTACCGCGTCGGCGACGCAGATTCGTGGACGGTGCGGGTCGTGCCGAATCTCTACCCCGCCTTCGCGCGGCAAGAGGTGGTCGTGCACTCGCCGCGCCACGTGCGCACGTTCGCGGACCTGACCGACGGCGAGGTGGCCGCCGTTGCACAGGCATGGGAGGCGCGGCGCGCCGACGGCGGCGGCTACGTGCACGCGTGTATCAACGAGGGCCGAGCCGCCGGCTCGAGTCTTCCGCACTCCCATTCACAGCTCGTCTGGCTCGCGGAGCCGCCACCGGAAGTGACCCGTGAGGGAGGCCGTCAGCCCGAGCTCGTCGCCGATCTTGTCGTCGCGGCGCGCGGCTCCATGCGGGCCGCGGTGCACCCGGTGGGGCGGCTTCCGTACGAGTCGGTGATCGCCGGCGAGCCGTTCGAGCTCGACGCAGCACTCTTCCTCCTCCGCGAGGTGATCACGCGGCTCCGTGCGGTCGAAGGCCCGGTGCCCTGGAACGCGTGGCTCCACGAGCGGCACCTGGAAGTCGTGCCGCGCCTCAACGTGCTCGCGGGTGTCGAGCTCGGGGCGGGGATCTACGTGAACACGGTCGCGCCCGAGGACGCGGCGGCGGCGCTCAGGGGCGCGGGCTGAGCCCCTAAGCCTGCTGCTGCTCGTCGCGAGGCTTCTCGCGGAACCGGCGGGCCGCTTCGATCGCGGCGCCGAGGTTCAGGCCCTTGTCCTTCGCCTGCTTGATCAGCATCACCGTCTCGAGGGCGTCCATGTCGTAGATGCGCTGCTTCTTGCCCTTGGTCGGAATCTGGGCCTTGTTCGTCCAGTAGTCGAGCTGCATCTTCGAGATGCCTGCGATCTGGCACACCTGCCCGAGGTAGAGCTCGACCTTGTCGAGATGCTCTGCCAGGTTGATCGGCTCCAGCAGGTCTACTTGTCTCGTGATCGCCATGACGTCTCGTTTCTCGGAAAATCGACCCCTCGACTTGAGAGTTATACGCCCACGAATTGCATTTGAGAAGGCCAGCCTTCCGAAATCTCCCCCTTTCGGGTGAGAAATCGGCTCAGTCTTCGGTGACGGGGGCGTCGCCCGCGGGGTCGCCGGCGTCCGTTCCGAGGGCCGGCGGCTCTTCTTCGGAGTCCACGACCGGGGCGAGGGCGGAGACCCGCTCGTCGCCGCGGAGGCGCATCACGATCACGCCCTGCGTGGCGCGGCCGAGCCGCTTGACCTCGTCGACGGGCATCCGGATCACGGTGCCGCCGGTCGAGATCAGCATCACCTGGTAGCCGTCGCGGACGACGCGAGCGCCGGCGAGCGTTCCCTTCGACTCGGTGAGCTGGATCGTCTTCACGCCCATGCCCCCGCGCCCCTTCAGCGGGTAGCCGGCGACGCGCGTGCGCTTCCCGTAGCCGTTCTCGGTGACGACGAGCAGGTCGGAGTCGTCCTGCGCGATGTTGATCGAGATCACCTCGTCGCTGCCGCGCATGCGCATCCCTTGCACACCCGACGCGTCGCGGCCCATGGCGCGTGCCTGCTTCTCGTTGAAGCGGATCGCCTGGCCGAGCTTCGAGACCATGAGGATGTCGTCGTCACCCGAGGAGTGGCGCACGCCGACGAGCTCGTCACCCTCGCGCATCTTGATCGCGATGATGCCGTCGGCCTTCAAGTTCGTGTTGTAGGCCTTCAGCTCCGTCTTCTTGACGATGCCGTTCTTCGTCCCGAAGACGAGGTACTTCGCCTCGCCGAAGTCGCGCGTCTGCACGACTGCACGCACGGTCTCGTCCTGGCGGAACGGCAACAGGTTGACGATCGCGCGGCCCTTCGACTGGCGCGAGCCGAGCGGCAGCTCGTGCACCTTCAGGCGGTACACCTTGCCGACGTTCGTGAAGAAGAGGATGTAATCGTGCGTCGAGGCGACGAAGAGATGCTCGATGTAGTCCTCGTCCTTGAGATCCATGCCCATGACGCCGATACCGCCGCGCTTCTGCTCGCGGTATGCGGTGACGGGTAGCCGCTTGATGTAGCCGGACTGCGTGATCGCGATCACCATGTCCTCTTCCGCGATCAGGTCCTCGAGCTCGAGCTCTTCCTCGGCGTGCACGATCTCGGTGCGACGGTCGTCGTTGCGGCCGTAGACCTGCTTGATCTCGAGCAACTCCTCGCGGACGAGGCCGTCGATGCGGGCCTGGTCGCCGAGGATCGCCCGCAGCTCCGCGATGCGCTCGCGCAGATCCTTGAACTCGGCCTCGATCTCCTTGCGTGCGAGCCCGGTGAGCCGCGCCAGCCGGAGGTCGAGGATGGCCTGCGCCTGGATCTCGGTGAGTGAGAAGCGCTCCATCAGCTGCGTGCGCGCTTCGTCGGTGTCGGAAGCGGCACGGATCAGCGTGACGATCGCGTCGATGTTGTCGAGTGCGATGAGGTAGCCCGCGAGGACATGCGCGCGCGCCTCGGCCTTGCGCAGCTCGTCTTTCGAGCGACGGGTGACGACTTCGCGCTGGAAGTCGAGGTAGTGGGTGACGAGCTCGAGCAGCGAGAGCGTCTTCGGCACGCCGTCGACGAGCGCGACGGCGTTGTAGCCGAACGTCGTCTGGAGCGGCGTGTGCTTGAACAGCTTGTTGAGCGCGACCTGCGGCACCGCGTCGCGCTTCAGCTCGACGTGGATGCGCATGCCGGTGCGGTCGGAGTGGTCGGCGAGATCGGAGATCTCGGTGAGCACCTTCTCCTGCACGAGGTCGGCGATCTTCCGGATGACGCCGGTGTCGCCGCCCTTCTTGACGCCGTACGGCAGCTCGCTGATCACGATCGCCGACTTGCCGCCGCGCAACTCTTCGATGTGTGCGCGAGCGCGCATGACGACGCGGCCGCGGCCGGTGCGGTATGCGTCGCGAATGCCCGAACGGCCGACGATGTACGCGCCGGTCGGGAAGTCGGGGCCCTTGATGTGCTTCATCAGGCCCTCGACGTCGATGTCGGGGTTGTCGATCATCGCGACGACCGCGTCGATCGTCTCGCCGAGATGGTGCGGCGGCATGTTCGTCGCCATGCCGACGGCGATACCGGAGGAGCCGTTGACGAGCAGGTTCGGGAACCGCGACGGCAGCACCGACGGCTGCCGAAGCGACTCGTCGTAGTTCGGCTCGAAGTCGACCGTGTTCGCGTCGATGTCGCGCAGGAGCTCGGTTGCGATTTTTGCGAGGCGCGCTTCGGTGTTGTGACTGACGAAGCCGTTCGTCAGGAACGAGTGGTCGTTCGTATCGACGCGAAGCGAATACACGGGCTGCACGCCGGCGTCTTCGATCGACGCAACCTCCGCGTAGTAGTACTCGCCGGTGACGAGCGGCTCGACAACGGCCTTCACCTCCTCCGACGCGATGCGCTCCATGATCGCGGCGCCGCCGCGCTCCCACCGCTCGACGCGGTCGACGTTGTGGCGTCGCAGC
>JANMQZ010000215.1:0-2463 GCA_031370755.1 Actinomycetes bacterium | reverse complement strand
CCGTAGCCCTCGTCCTTCGCGACGAGCTGCACGCCCGAGCCGGCGCTGCGGGCCATCTGGCCGCCCCTGCCGGGCTTCAGCTCGACGTTGTGGACGAGCGTGCCGGTCGGGATGTTCTCGAGCGGGAGCGCGTTGCCCGGCTTGATGTCCGCTGCCGGGCCCGACTCGACGGTCGCGCCGACGCGCAGCCTCGCCGGGGCGAGGATGTAGCTCTTCGCGCCGTCGGCGTAGTGGAGCAGCGCGATCCGGGCGGAACGGTTGGGGTCGTACTCGATCGCGGCGACCTTGGCGGGCACGCCGTCCTTCAGACGCTTGAAGTCGATCACGCGGTAGCGACGCTTGTGCCCGCCGCCCTGATGGCGCGTGGTAATCCGGCCATTGTTGTTGCGGCCGCCCTTTTTCGTCAGCTTCTCGGTCAGCGCCTTTTCGGGCTTGGACTTCGTGATCTCCTCGAAGGTCGAGACGGTCATGAAGCGACGGCCCGGCGAAGTCGGCTTGTAACGGCGTACCGGCACGGTTAGGCGTGCACCCCCTCGAAGATCTCGATCGAGTCGCCGGGCTGGAGCTGCACGATCGCCTTCTTCCAGCCGGGCCTGGTCCCGCGAATCGCGCCGCGCCGCTTTGGCTTCGGCTGCACCTTGGAGACGTTCACACGCAGGACCTTGACGTTGAACAGCTCCTCGACCGCCTGGCGGACCTGCGTCTTGTGCGCGTCCGGGTGGATGCGGAACGAGTAGGTGTTGCTGCCCTCGATCTGCGCGTAGCTCTTCTCCGACACGACAGGGGCGAGCAGGACTTCGTTCGGATGGAGGCTCATCAGGAAGCCTTCGCCTTCACCAGGTCGAGTGCGTCCTGCGTGACGAGCACGGAGCGCGCCCACACGAGTGCGGTGACCTCGAGCTCTCCCGGGCTCGTGACGACGACCTTCTCGATGTTGCGGAAAGACTTGACGACGTTCTGCTCGTCCTTCGTGACGACGACGAGCGGCAACTCCAGCCCGTGCGCCTCGATGAGGCTCACGGCCAACTTCGTGGACGGAGCCTCGAATCCGGCGCCGTCGAGGATCGCCAAGGTCCCGTTCTCCGCATGACTCGTCAGCACGCCGCGCATGGCAGCGCGACGAGTCTTGCGGTTCACCTTGACCTCGAAGTCGCGCGGTATCGCTGCGAAGGCCACGCCGCCGCCGGTCCAGTGCGGCGCGCGCGTCGTGCCTGCGCGGGCACGTCCGGTGCCCTTCTGGCGCCACGGTTTCGAGCGCCCTCCGGAGACAAGCCCGCGGCTCTTGTTCGCACGTGTCCCCTGGCGGGCTGCGTTCATCTCCGCGCGCACGGTCTCGTGCACTACGTGCGGCTTCAGCTCGGCGGCGAAGACGGATTCCTCGAGCATCACGTCCTTGGCCTTCTTACCGGCCGAGTCGAGGAGTGGTGCTTTCGGCGCGGCCATCAGTGGCTCGCCTCCCGCACTTCGACGAAGCCGTTCTTCGGGCCCGGCACCGCGCCTTTGACGAGCAGGAGGTTCTCCTCGGGGCGCACCTCGTGGACGACCAGGCCGATCTGGGTCACGCGCTTGCCGCCCAGGCGGCCGGCCATCTTCATTCCCTTGAACACGCGCGAGGGAGTGGCGGACGCACCGATCGAGCCCGGCTTGCGGACGTTGTGCGAGCCGTGCGAGCTGGGGCCGCGGTGGAAGCGGTGCCGCTTGATCTTCCTGCGAAGCCTTTACCGTGCGCGATCCCGGTCACCTTGATCTTCTCGCCCGGCTCGAACACCTCGACGGTGACGTTCTCGCCGACGATCGCCTCGGTCTGTCCCCGCAGCTCGAGCAGGTGCCGATATGCACCCTTGACGTTGTTCTTCTTCAGGTGCCCGAGCTCGGGCTTCGTGACTTTGCGCTCGGCGGCTTCGTCGTACGCGATCTGGACCGCGTCGTAGCCGTCCACGTCCGCCGTCTTGACCTGCACGACGGGACACGGCGCAGCCTCGATCACCGTCACCGGCGTGACGACGCCGGTCTCCGGATCGAAGACCTGCGTCATGCCCAGCTTCTTTCCCACGATCCCTTTCACGGCGCTAGAGCTTGATCTCGATGTAGATGCCGGCCGGGAGGTCGAGTCGCATCAGCGAGTCGACCGTCTTCGGCGTCGGCGAGTGGATGTCGATCAGCCGCTTGTGCGTGCGGACCTCGAAGTGCTCACGCGAGTCCTTGTCCTTGAACGGCCCGCGGATCACCGCGTAGACGTTCTTCTCCGTCGGCAGCGGAACAGGACCGGTGATGGTGGCGCCGGTGCGTTGGGCTGTGTCCACGATGTCGCGCGCGGACTTGTCCACCTGCTGGTGGTCGTAGCCCTTCAGGCGGATGCGGATCTTCGACTGTGCCACCGGTCCCTTTCCCGTCCTACTGCTGGATCTCGGTGACGACGCCCGCGCCCACGGTGCGGCCGCCTTCACGGATCGCGAAGCGGAG
>JANMQZ010000202.1:0-1662 GCA_031370755.1 Actinomycetes bacterium | reverse complement strand
TCTCCAACGTCGGGGTCGGTGACGGCTGGTATGTCATCTACGACACGTCGTATCGCCCCATTGCAGAGGTGCGCGCGGGGAACGGGCTCGTCGGCGACGTGCACGAATTCCTCATCACCAAGAACGACACGGCGCTCTTCACCGTGTACCACCGGCTACCGGTCGATCTCTCCTCCGTCGGCGGCCCGAAGGAGGGCAAGATCTGGGACGGGATCTTGCAGGAGGTCGACATCCAGACGGGCCGCGTCCTCTTCGAGTGGCACAGCTATCCCCAGGTTGCGATCGGAGAATCGTACGCGCCGCCGCCGAAGGCGAAGGCCGGCGCGAAGGCCGCGCCCTTCGACTACTTCCACATCAACTCGATCGACCGTGAGCCGAACGGCGACCTGCTGGTGTCCGCGCGCAACACGCACACGGTGTACGAGATCGATCACAAGACGAAGAAAGTGCTCTGGCGACTCGGCGGCAAGAAGAGCGATTTCAAGCTGGGCGCCGGCGTGAGGTTCGCCTGGCAGCACGACGCGCGGCGCCGACCAGACGGGACGATCACGATCTTCGACAATGGGGCGGCTCCGCCGGTCGAGAAGTTCTCGCGTGTCCTGGTCGTGCGAGCCGACACCGCCGCGAAGAAGGCGACACTCGTGCGCAGCTACCACCATCCGCGGCGGCTCCTGGCGCCGTTCGAGGGCAACGCACAGTTCCTACCGAACGGCAACATCGTCGTCGGCTGGGGCGCTCAGCCGTACGTGAGCGAGCTCTCACGTAGCGGCGCACTGCTCTTCGACGTGTACTTCGGCGACGACAAGCCGCCGGGCAAGGACGCGGACTCGTATCGCGCGTACCGCTTCGCGTGGCGGGGGCACCCGAAAGACAGGCCCGTGGTCGTAGTCGCGGGCGATGCCGCGTACGCGAGCTGGAACGGCGCGACCGAGGTCGTGCGGTGGCAGGTGCTTGCCGGCCGGGCGGCCGGCCAACTGAAGCCGTTGCAGACCGTCGCGAAGAACGGGTTCGAGACTCCGATCCGCCTCGAGAAGTCAGCGGCCTTCTACGCGGTGAACGCACTCGGCCGGGACGGGAAGGTGCTCGGGACGTCCGAGGCTGTTGCGCCGCAGCCTTAGCTGGCGCGGATGACGCGCAACCGGGTCAGCTCGCGGTCGCGCTCGTCGATGATCTCTTCGAGGTGGGCGACCTTCATGCGAAGCGTCTCCGTGGTCGTGACGAGCTCGATGAACGCGCGCTGGCGTTCCTTCAGGAGCGCCTCGACGCTGTGCAGCTTGATCTCGGGATCCTGAATCAGGCTCGGCGCGACGGGCGCCGGCGCCGGCGCCGCTGCCGGAGCGGGGACCAGAGGCGGGGCTGTTGCCGGTGCCGCTGACCATGCCACTACGGCTGCAGGGGCAGGGACCGGAGGCGGAGGTGCAGCCGGCGAGGCCGTCGGGGCGGGCTGTACGTCCTCGATGTCGAGCACCTGCTCGGCGATCGCGCGGGCGAGCGCCAGCCAGGAGATCCGCCCGGTCTCGATGAGGATCTGACCAAGGCGGAGCCCCGTCCGCTCCTGTTCCGCGAGCGCGGCCGCGAGCTCGGCTTCAGAAATCTCGTTCTTCTCGACCAGGATCTGGCCGATGGGACGTTTCCGCATTGGAGTCCTATCGGCAGGAATGC
>JANMQZ010000166.1:0-1956 GCA_031370755.1 Actinomycetes bacterium | reverse complement strand
AGCGGCGCCCGTGCGTTCCTCGACGACGGCGCAGAGCCCGCGGAGGAGTGGGCGCAGCGCGTCCGCGCGCTGCACGAGGAGGGGTATGCCGCGGTCGGCGGCGCGATCCACGTCGAGCGCGGGCTGCTCCGCCGCGGCGATCCCGAGCTCGCGGCGTACGCGGCGGGCGGCGGGCGGCATCCCCGCTTCGCGCATCCGCTCGTGTGCCCGTCGCTGCTGCCGCCGCTCGAGCCGAACTGCGTGGTCGCCGGCCTGCCCGCCTACAGGCCGGAGGGCGGCGAGCCGTCGATGTTCGACGGGAGGCTCGTCGTCAGACTTCGATCGCGATCTGATCGTCGACGCGGCTGAAGACGAACGCGCCGAGCGCGAGCGCGCCGACGCACGCGACGACGAGGTAGAGCGCGTCGCCCCAGAAGGGCAGGCGCCCGTAGAAGAGCGGCGCGCGCACGGCTTCGATCCCCGGCGAGAGCACGTTGGCCCAGTGGATGAACCAGACCGCCATGGGATGGTGGGCGATCGGGTTCCCGCTCAGCGGGTAGAGGATCGGCGTGAGGAAGAACCAGGGGACGAGGAGCGCGGCGACGATGAACTCGACGTCGCGGAAGAGGACGTTGAGCGATGCGAGCGCGAGGGAGATCCCACAGACGACACCGACGAAGAGCAAGCACAACGGAATCGCGAGCCACTCCGTCGCGCGCACCCGCGGCAGCACGATGAAGTTGAGCGCGAGCAGCAGCACGAGCATCGCGGCGAAGCTCACGAGGTGCGCGAACACGACGGAGAGCGGCACGAGCTGCCGCGGAAAGCGCGTCTTGCGGATGAGATTCGCGTTGTCGAGCATCGAGCGCGTTGACGACTGCACCGCCGCCGCGAAGAACGTCCACAGCGCGAGGCCGGTGAGCAGGAAGAGCGCGTAGTGGCCGCCGTTTGCGAACGGCGACTTCCAGACGACGCCGAACACGAGCAGGTAGACGCCCATCAGCATCACCGGGTTCGCGATCGTCCAGAGCACGCCGAGCGCCGAGCCCCGGTACTTCGCCTGGAGGTCGCGGCGGAAGAGGTTGCCGAGGAGGTCGCGGTAGCGGACGACGTCGAGGTACGTGCTCATCCGCGGGCGAGCCTAGACCACTGACCGGAGCAGAGGGGCGAGCTCGGCGGCGAAGACCGGCGAGGCGAATGACCGTTCGACCCGGGCGCGCGCCCCGGCGCCGAGCGACCTGGCGAGCTCCCGGTCGCCGAGAACGCGCTCGAGCGCCGCGCGGAGCGCAGCCTCGTCGCCCGGCGGCACGAGCAAGGCCTCGACGCCGTGGTCGACGTAGTCGTGCAGCACGGGCCGGTCGGTCGCAACGATCGCCTTCCCCATCGCCATCGCCTCGAGGAGGGCGGTGAGCCCGCCTCCCTCTGAGCCGAACGGGAACGTCTCGTCGTGCTGCGGCAGCGCGACGCACGCACTGCGCGCATAGAGGTCGCGGAGCTCCGTCGACGGCACCCCGCTGCGAAACGTAACGTTGGGCGGCAACTCGACGCCGTCGAGGTTGCGCGGGTGCGCAACGACGGTGGCCTCCGCGTCGACCGAGCGCATCGCAGCGGCGAGCGTCGCGTAGTCGCGCGCGAGATCCTTGCCGACGGCGAGCACGCCGCGAGACTCGCTCTCTCCCTGTGGCCGGAAGAACGCGGCGTCGACCGGGACGTGCATCGTCACGACGTGCTGCGGGTCGAGATCAGCGAGCTCGACGAGCTCGGCACGCTGCGACTCTCCGAGGCAGACAACGCGCGAGGCCGACCGCAACGACGCGCGCAGGAGTGCCCGGCGGGCGGGCGAGGCGCGCCGCCAGATGAGATTCAGCCCGAAGTTCAGCGCGACGACCGGCAGGCGCCGCGCCCGCGCGGCGAGCGGCAGCAGCGCGGCAAGCGGCGTGAAGACGACGTCGGTGCGGCCGAGCTCGAACGGCGCGG
>JANMQZ010000119.1:0-1625 GCA_031370755.1 Actinomycetes bacterium | reverse complement strand
CGGCCTTCCATGGCGACGACAGGCGAGTACTTGCCGTCCGGGAAGGTCCACAGTCGCCGGCCCGTGCGGGCGTCCAACGCGTACGTGCGCCCCTCGAGCGTTGCGAAGTAGACGATGCTGCCGACGACCGTCGCCGACCCCGAGATCTCGCCGTTCGCCTTGAACGTCCAGCGCACGTCGCCCGTCGCGGCGTCGAAGGCATAGAACCGCTTGCTGTACGAGCCTGCGAAGACGAGCCCGTCCCAGACAGCCGGAGACGCGTAGACGTAGCCGCCCGTCCCGTGCGACCAGAGCAGCCGGCCGGTCGTCGCCCCGTACGAATAGACCTTGCCGTCGGTCGAGCCGATGTAGACGCGCCCGTACGCGAGCGCGGGCGTCGAGTAGAAGCGCGCCCGCCCGTAGAGGCGACGCTGCGCCTTCGCTTTCCAGACGGGTCGGCCCGTCCGCGCGTCGAGGCAGTAGACATGGCCGTCGTACGAGCCGACATAGAGCTTGCCGGCTGTCGACGAGATCGCCCCCTTGATCGGCGCATGCGAGAGCGTGCGCTGCCAGATCGTGCGTCCGGTGCGCGCGTCGAGCGCCCAGACACGGCCGTCCCAGTCCGCGACGTACAACCGGTCGCCGAGCAGGAGCGGCGAGCTCTCGCTCGGGCCGATCGTCCTCTCCCAGCGGATCTTCCCGAAGCCGGCAGCGAACGCAATCACCTTCCCATCGCCATGCGCAGGCTTTGCGTTGCACGGCGGCCTGTTCAGGAACACGGCGTAGACCGTCCCGTGCTTGTAGGGCCCGACGGCGGGCGAGGCGGCGACGCAGCGATGCGAGAGGTACTTCCACCCGCGCTTGCCCGTCTTCAGGTTCACGGCCACGAACTTGCCGGAGTTCGTCGAGAAGTAGAGCCGTCCGTAGCCGATCGACGGCGGAAACTCGACGAGGCTGCCGGCGCCGTACCACCAGACCTGCCGGTACGGCGGCCGAAGCGCGAGCTGCACCGCGCGGTCGCGCGTCTCGTCGAAGCCGTACTGCGGCCACGGCGTCCCGAGCGGCGGCGGCTTCGGCGCGGGGGTCGTGGGGACGAACTCCTCGGTCGACGAGCCGCGGATGTTGCCCTCGCCCTGAAGCCGGTGAATGACGACAGCGGCGATGACACCGATCACGAGCACGGCGGAGACGATGAAGGCGATCAGGAGGCGCCGCATGACGGCGGCTCAGGTTATCCGGGTTGTGTGAGGGTTCCGAGAGGAAGCGTCGTCGTCAGCCCTGCGGAGTTCGTCGCACGAAGCGTGGCCTGCCAGGTTCCGGGCGGTGCTGCAAGCCCGATCGACCCACTCGTCGGCTGCTGCCCGAGATTGAGCGTCTGCGGCGGGTTGACGCCGTTCGGGTCGACGAGGTCGACCGCGAGTGCGAGCCACGGCGTGCCCGGGTCATCCGCCTGCCACGTGAGCGTCGTCCCCGAGAGGACCGTCGCCGGCGTGAGCGCGGGCGGCGTCGTGTCCCAGCGCACGACGACCGGCGCGAGCGGGTAGGTCGCCTTCTTGCCCGCATAGCTCGTCACCGAGATCTGCGCGGGATACGAGCCCGCGGCGAGACCTGCGGGCGGCTTCCACGTCAGCGTGCGCGTGCCGGCG
>JANMQZ010000114.1:0-7078 GCA_031370755.1 Actinomycetes bacterium | reverse complement strand
CCGAGCTCGAGGCCGCCCGCGCGCCCGCGCAGGACGACCTCGTCGCCGTCCTCGTGGAAGCTGCGATCCGAGCAGTCCGGCAGGCGCAGGCGCCGGGCGCCGTTCTCGGCGAGCTCGATGAGCGAGCCTTCGCTGCCGTGCTCGGTGCCGGAGATCGTTCCCGTGGCCATCAGGTCGCCGGTGCGGAGGCGGGCGCCGTTCGAGGTCGCGTGCGCGAGCTGCTGCGGCATCGTCCAGTAGAGCGAGCGTGCGTTGCCGCGCGACACGACGGCGCCGTTCAGCTCGACCTCGAGGTCGATGTCGAGCCCCCAGTCACGGCCGCCCGCGAGATGCGCCAGTGCCGCCGGCGCCTGTGCGGGCGCTTCGACGCGGGCTTCCTCGAGCAGCGAGAGCGGCGTGACCCACGCGGCGACGGACGTCTGGAACGACTTGGCGAGGAACGGCCCGAGCGGGACGTACTCCCACGCCTGGATGTCGCGCGCGCTCCAGTCGTTCACGAGCAGGACGCCGAAGACGTGATCGGCGAAGCGCTCCGGCGGAACCGGCTCACCCGCCGTCGGTGTGCCGACGACGAAGCCGAGCTCGAGCTCGATGTCGAGACTGCGCGTCGGCGCGTACTCGGGCACGTCGGAGCCCGGCGATTTCAGCTCGCCGCGCGGCCGGCGGACGTCGGTGCCGCTGACGACGACCGAGCCGGCGCGGCCGTGGTAGCCGACGGGCAGCCAGCGCCAGTTCGGCAGGAGGGACTCGCCGTCGGGACGGAACAGGCGGCCCATGTTCATTGCGTGCTCGAGCGACGAGCTGAAGTCGACGAAGTCGGCGACGGCGAACGGCAGGTGCATCGTCGCCGCGGCGAGCTTCGTGCGCGCGCCGTCGTGCGTGCGCACGATTGCGAGCGACTCGTCCCACGCGGCGCGGCCGAGCGCCATCAGCGCGTTCAGCGACGGCTGCTCGTACACATCGCCGAGATCCGAGAGATCGACGACCTCGTCGCCGTCGCGCCAACCGACCCGCGGAGTGCCGCCTGCGACGGAGAAGACGCCGAACCCGCTCACGGCGGGCAACGCTACACTGGCCGCGGCCGGGCTCCGCGCAGTGGGAGCATGTGAACCGCGTCAGATCCGGGAGGAAGCAGCGCTAAGCATTCCCTCCCAGGTGCGCGGGCCGCCCGGCCTTAAGGTTCCCGTGATGCGCCGCTCCTCCCTTTTCGGCGTCGCCGCAATCGCGGCGATCGCGCTGGCGTACGCAATGCCGATGCAATCGGTCGGCTGCGCGCAGAGCGCGCACGACGCGGCGATCCGGTCGATCGCCGAAGGTCATCCGTTCATCGATCGCTACGCGAACGAGACGTGCGATCTCGTGCGGAGCAACGGCCACTACTACGCGGCGAAGGGGCCGGCGATCGACATCTGGACGGCGCCGTTCTATCTCGTGCTGCGCGCGGCCGATGCCGTGCCGAAGAACCCGAACACGCACCTTCGCTATCCCGAGGCGATGGCGGGCGTACCGCTCCGTGCCGTCTGGCAGATCGGGCTCTGGGCTGTCGTGCTGCCGGCGCTCGGGCTGCTCCTGCTGATGCGGCGGACCGTCGATCGCCTCGAGCCGGGTCTCGGGATTGCCGTCGCCGCGATTCTCGGCCTCGCCACGCTCGTGCTGCCGTTCTCGACGCTGCTCTTCGCGCACGTCCCGGCGGCCGCGCTCGCGTTCCTCTCCTTTGCGCTGCTCTTCGGCCGCGAACGAAGCCCGCTCCGCGTCGCCGCCGCCGGCGCAGCCGCGGGCCTGGCCGTCGCCACCGATCTCCCCCTCGCGGTCCCGGCCGTCGTGCTCGGGCTCTACGCCGCCGCGGGCACGCCGCGGGTCAAGCGGCTCGCTGCGTTCGCCGCCGGTGGGCTCGTCGGCCTGCTGCCGCTCTGGATCTTCAACATCTGGGCGTTCGGGAATCCGCTGCACCTCGCGTACGCGGGCGAGCCCGGGCAGGGCGCCGCCGGCGGCTGGCAGCAGACCGGCTTCTTCGGACAGGGGCTGCCGAGCTTCCGCGTGCTCGTCGAGGTGCTCCTGAGCCAGCGCGGGCTGCTCGTCGTCACACCGGTCGTTGCCGCGGCCGTGGCCGGCACCGTGCTGCTCTGGCGGCGCGGCCTCCGCGCCGAGGCGGGGCTGATCGCAACGCTCACCGTGGTCGAGCTGATCTGGAACTCCGCGCGCCAGCCCACGGCGTTCGCGCTCGGCGGCTGGTCGCCGGGGCCGCGGTTCCTGATCCCGTTGCTGCCGTTCCTCTGCTTTGCCCTCGCGCCCGCGCTGCGTCGCCGGCCGGCGACGGTCGGCGCACTGGCGCTCGTGTCGGCAGGCGTGATGGTGGTCGCGACGAGCGCCGAGCCGCTGCTCCAGAACGACGACACCCGGCACTGGCTCTCACGGATCGGCCACGGCAACTTCACCGCGACGGTCGTGAGCATCGGCGGCGTCGGGCACGGCTGGCTCGCGATCATCCCGTTCTACGCACTCGTGCTCGTCGCGGCCGCGGCCGCGATCGCCGCCACCCGGCTGCCGCTGGGGCGCCGCGACCTCGCCACCGCCGCGGCTGCGATCGTCGCCTGGCTCCTCGTCGAGCACGGCGCGCCCGAGCTCCTGCGGGTCGACCGGGGCGTGCACCAGAGCTACGGCCTCCTTGCGGCCGTCCTCCTCGTCGCAGCCTGTACGTGGGCCGCGCTCCGGCTCCGGCCCGCAGGGCTCCCGCTCCTCGCCTTCGCGACGATTCACACGGCAGATCACACGAAATGGGCGCTTCTCCTCGTCGTCCTCGTCCTGGTGGCCCTGGCCGTTTCCGAGCGGGTGCGACGTGCACCTGTTCCTGCTTGAATCGTTCCGTGGCCGCCCTCTACCGGAAGTACCGCCCGCAGACCTTCGCCGAGGTCGTCGGTCAGGAGGCGGTCGTCCGGACATTGAAGAACGCGATCGCGTCGGGACAGGTGCGGCAGGCGTATCTGTTCGCCGGCCCGCGCGGCACCGGCAAGACGTCGATGGCGCGCATCCTCGCGAAGAGCCTGAACTGCGTGCAAGGCCCGACGGCCGAGCCCGACGGCACCTGTCACGTCTGCCTGGGGATCGCGGCGGGCACGTCGCTCGATGTGATCGAGATGGACGCGGCGTCGCAGCGCGGCATCGACGACATCCGCGAGATCCGTGACCGCGTCGTGCTTCAGCCGGTCGAGGGCCGGTACAAGGTCTACATCCTCGACGAGGCGCACCAGCTCACGGACGCAGCGTGGAATGCGCTGCTGAAGCTGATCGAGGAGCCGCCGCCGCATCTTGTCTTCGTCTTCTGCACGACCGACCTCTCGAAGGTGCTGCCGACCGTGCGCTCGCGCTGCCAGACGTTCGTCTTCCAGCGGCCGCGCCTGCAGGATCTCGTCACCGTGATGACGCGCGTTGCCGAGGGCGAGAGACTCGACGCGCCGCCGCAGGCGCTGTCGCTCATTGCGCGGGCGGCGCGCGGATCGTTCCGCGACGCGACATCGACGCTCGACCAGCTCTCCGCCGCGACCGAAGGCAAGGTGACGGTGCAGTCGGTGCTCCAGCTGCTCGGCACCGTCGAAGAGGAAGCGCTCTTCCGGCTCTGCGATCTCGTCGTCGACCGCGACACCGCCGGTGCGCTCACGTTCGTCGAGGAGCTGTCCGAGCAGGGACACGACCTCGGCCGGCTCGTGACGGAGCTGATCGAGCACCTGCGCCACCTCTTGCTCGTGCAGCACATGGGCGAGGTGCCGGAGTCGCTGCCCGTGACCGAGGAAGCGCGCGAGCGGTTGCGCGCACAGGCGAACCAGCTCGGGGAGCCGACGGTGATCCGTTTGATCGACCTGCTCGCGGTCGCCGTCGACGACATGCGCCAGGGCGGCGACCCACGGCTGCCGCTCGAGCTCGCGCTCGTCAAGGTGACGCGCCCCGCCGCCGACCTGTCGCGCGAGTCGATCGCCTACCGGCTCGAGCAGCTCGAGTCGCGGGGGCCGGGTACGGCGGCACAGCCGGTTGCGGCCGCGGCCGAGAAGGTCGCACCGGCCGCGCAGACAAAGCAGAAGCCTGCGGCCGCCGCGCCGCCCGGGATCGAGCTTGAGCAGCTGCAGGAGGCGTGGGCACGCACGATCGTCCCCGCGGTCGCGGAGAAGTCGATCCCGATCTCGACCGTGCTCGGCGAGGCGCGCCCGTCCGACCTCGAGGGCGACACATTGACGGTCGAGTTCCCGGCGAGCGCGTCGTTCCACCGCCAGCTCGCGGAGGAGCCGAAGAACGCGACGCTCCTGCGCGACGCGCTTTACGCGGTGACGGGACGCAAGCTCGTGCTCGCGTTCGCCGTCGGCGAGGGTGGGGACGGCGGTGGCGAGGTCGAAGCGGAAGGGCCCGCCGGCGAGGAGCGGATTCTCGAGCTGATGAAGGAGACGTTCGACGCGCGGGAACGCGAATGAGCTTCGACATGAACAAGCTGATGCAGCAGGCGGCGCAGATGCAGGAACAGGTGCAGCGCATGCAGGAGGACGCGGTGAAGGAAGTGGCCGAGTCCTCGGTCGGCGGCGGCATGGTCAAGGTGAAGGCGAACGGCGCCGGCCAGGTGCTCTCGATCGAGATCTCGCCCGACGCCATCGACCCGTCGGACGCCGAGGGGCTCGCCGACCTCGTGCTCGCGGGCGTGAACGAGGCGCTTCGCTCGGCGTCGGCCGCCGTCGAGGCGAAGGCGCAGGCAATGCAGTCGGAGCTCCTCGGCGGGCTCGGGCTTTCCGGCCTCGAAGGCTGATTGACCGCCCAGGCGCGCTATGACCTGTCGGTCGTCGGCGCCGGTCTCCTCGGGCTCGCGAGCGCCTACAGGATCCTCGAGCGTTCGCCCGGGCTTCGAATCGTGGTCCTCGAGAAGGAGCCAGGCCCAGCGCGGCATCAGAGCGGGCACAACTCCGGCGTCGTCCACGCGGGCCTGTACTACGTCCCAGGATCGCTCAAGGCGCAGCTCTGCCGTGCGGGAGCCGCGGCGCTCCGCGAAAAGTGCAGCGAATGGGAGATCCCGATCATCCCTCGCGGGAAGCTCGTCGTCGCTGCGACCGACGGCGAGCTCGGACGGCTCGAGGAGCTCGAGCGACGCGGGCGTGAGAACGGGATCACCGGGCTGCAAGTGCTCGACGGTGACGAGCTGCACAAGATCGAGCCGAATGTCCGTGGGGTGCGCGCGCTCCATGTGCCCGAGACGTCGGTGATCGATTTCAAGCTGGTGGCGGCACGCTTGACGGTCGAGCTGCAGGCACGCGGCGTCGAGTTTCGGTTCGGCGCGCGGCTCACGAAATTCGAGGCGCGCAGCGAGCACATCCGAGTGCAGACCACGGCGGGAGACATCGAAGCGTCCGCGCTCGTCGCGTGCGCGGGCCTACAGTCGGACCGCGTCGCGCGACTCGCCGGCACGACGCCCGGCGTGCGCATCGTTCCCTTCCGCGGCTCGTACTGGCAGCTGAGCGACGCAGCAGCCGCACTTGTGCGCGGGCTCGTGTATCCCGTTCCCGACCCGAGCTTTCCCTTCCTCGGTGTGCATTTCACGCGAGGCGCCGACGACCGGGTGACCGTCGGCCCGAACGCCGTACCGGCACTCGCGCGCGAGGGGTACGGGCGCGCCGCGCTCTCCTTGCGCGACTCGCGTGACGCGTTCCTCTGGCCGGGATTTGCGCGGCTCGCACGGCGCTACGCAAAGACGGGCGCGCTCGAGATCTGGCGCGACTCCGTGAAGCCCGCTGCCGTCGCCGACATGCGCCGCTACATCCCTGCGATCTCGATGAGCGCCGTGAGCCGCGCGGGCTGCGGCATCCGCGCACAGGCAATGAGCCCCGAAGGGCTCCTCGTCGACGACTTCGTGATCGAGGACGGTCCCTCCTCATTACACGTCCTCAACGCGCCGTCGCCGGCGGCAACATCGTGTCTTGCAATCGGCTCCGTCATCGCCGAGCGGGCGGTCGAGCGTTTCGGGCTCTGACATCTAGACGGTGAAGTCGAAAACCCAGCCCCAGACGACGACGCCGACTAGGGCGAGAAAGATGAAGGCCCACAGCCAGTTCGAAGCCAGAGAACGACCCCGCACGACCGCACCGTAGCGGGGACGGAGAGGGATGTCCGCAGCGGACGGCTACGCTCCGCAAATGCTGAGCCCGGCCGTCGAGAACCTCGTTGCGCAGCTCACGCGGCTGCCCGGAATCGGCAGCCGGACGGCGCAGCGGCTCGCCTTCCACATCCTCCAGGTGAGCAAGGACGAAGCGCAGGCGCTCGCCGACGCGATCGTCGTCGTGAAGGAGCGCGTCCGCTTCTGCCGCGAGTGCGGCAACCTCACCGAAGAGGAGACCTGCGCGATCTGCCGCGACACGCGGCGCGACCACTCGATCATCTGTGTCGTCGAGCAGCCGGTCGACCTGCTGTCGCTCGAGCGCACTGCGGAGTTCCGAGGCCTCTACCACGTGCTCGGCGGCGCGCTGTCGCCGCTCGACGGCGTCGACCCGGCCGACCTGACGATCGACGAGCTGCTCCGGCGCGTCGAGCGGAACGGCGTGCAGGAGGTCGTGCTCGCGACGAACCCGAACATGACGGGCGAGGCGACGGCGGCGTACCTCGCCGACCGCCTCCGCGGCCGCGTACGGGTGACGCGCCTCGCGAGCGGGCTGCCCGTTGGCGGCGATCTCGAGTACGCCGACGAGGTGACGCTCGGCCGCGCGCTGTCCGGGCGCCGCGACATGCCCTGACTACACTCCCAAGCGTGGCAACCACGCACTACGAAGCCGTCCCGGAGATCGCATCCGACGCGGAAGCGCGCGGCCGCGACCTCGTGGTGATGAAGTTCGGCGGCACATCGGTCGGCGACACGCAGAAGATCAAGGACGTGGCGCGCCGTCTCGCTGCCGCTCGCGAGGCCGGCTATCGCGTCGTCGGCGTGCTCTCGGCGATGGGCCACACGACGGACGAGCTGATCCGGCTCGCGCGGGAGATCTCCCCCCGGCCGAATCCACGCGAGTACGACATGCTCGTCTCGACGGGCGAGCGAATCTCGAACGCGCTGTGCGCGATG
>JANMQZ010000088.1:0-2080 GCA_031370755.1 Actinomycetes bacterium | reverse complement strand
TCCCGAGGTCAGGCTCGGCTCGCGCTGGTACGACGCAGAGGGCGCCGAGGTGCTCGCGTCCCAGCTTCGCTCCGCGTTTCCCGCAGAGCTCGCGCCGGGTCGGTCGGACCTGGTTCCGGTTCACGTCCTGGCGCCGGGCGTGCCCGGCCGCTATCGCGTCGAGATCGACCTAATCCACGAGCACGTTCGCTGGTTCGGCGTCGGCGTCGACTGCGCCGTTCTCGTACGCCCGCGCCGCCTCGTCGCCGCCATCGGCGACGAAGCAGCTATCCGCGGCGTCGCACGACTCCTCGAAACCGTGCCGGAGCTCGAGCTCGTGGCGCTGAGGCGGTCGCCCGTGGAAGCCCCTGCGGGCTATGCCGAGGCGGTCGACGGACGCTCTTACCTCTTCGACGCCGCACCGCGGCTCAGGCCTGCGTTCAGCGTAGTCCTTGCCTGGCGCAGTCTCCGCCTTTTGTTAGCGGCTCTGGCCGTTCGGCGCGGCCGCGAGCCACGGCTGCCGCGCCGCGGTGACGAGTTCCTCGGCGTCCTTCGCGCCTGCGAGCTGATCGTCGTCGCCGGCCCTGATGCGCCGGCGTATCGGCGCGAGCGCTGGCATGTCGCTCTCACCGTTCGCATCGCTGCGCTGCTTGGAGCAGCAGTTGCAGTAGGCGCCAACCCTTCAGAACTCTTGCCCCGCATCGCGCGCGATTGACCTTCGACGCGTTTTACGGGCGGCGCGTCTTGATCACGGGCGGCCTTGGATTCATTGGCGGCTCACTTGCGCGTGCGCTGGTCGAGGCGGGAGCAGATGTCCTGATCGTCGACGCGTTGATTCCCGAATGCGGTGGCAACTACGCGAACATCGCGGGTATCGAGCGCGATGTGCGGGTCGAGGAGGTGGATCTGCGTGAGCAGGAACGGCTGCCGCCGCTGCTCGAGGGTCGCGAGTTCGTCTTCAACCTCGCCGGGCACACGAGTCACATCGACTCGATGAACGCGCCGCAGACTGACCTCCAGCTGAACTGTAGAGCGCAGCTGTCGCTGCTCGAAGCATGCCGCAGGGTCGCCCCGGCGCCGACGATCGTCTTCGCCGGGACGCGGCAGATCTACGGTCGGCCGCGGTACCTCCCTGTTGACGAGTCGCATCCGATCGAGCCAATCGACGTCAACGGGATTCACAAACTGGCGGCCGAGCACTACCATCTTCTCTACGGGCGTGTGTACGGGATCCCGGTCGTCGTCCTTCGCCTGACGAACACCTACGGTCCCGGAATGCGCGTGCGCGACGCCCGACAGACGTTCCTCGGCGTGTGGCTGCGGGCACTCGTTCGCGGTGAGGAGTTCGAGGTCTGGGGCGACGGGTCGCAACTGCGGGACTTCAACTACGTGGACGACGCCGTCTCGGCATGTCTGCGGGCGGCGGCTGACTCGCGAGCGCACGGCAGGGCGTTGAACCTTGGCGGCGGGCAAAGCGTGAGCCTGCTGGAGCTCGCTGAGATCGTGGTGGCGGCGAACGGCGGCGGGTCGTACCGGGTCGTGCCGTTCCCCGACGACCGCAGATCGATCGACATCGGCGACTACGTGGGCGACTACCGCGCGATTCGCGACCTACTCGGATGGGAGCCGAAAGTTCGGCTCGAGGACGGGCTTGCGCGATCGCTCGAGTACTTCCGCGAGCACGGCGCGCGGTACTGATGATCGCGTTCCGCGACCTGAGACGCGAGACGCTCGAGCTCGAGACCGATCTTCGGGCCGCAATCGGCGAGGTGCTCGCCGAGAGTCGGTTCATCGGCGGCGAGACGGTCGCGGAGTTCGAGCGAGAGTTCGCGCGATTCTGCGGCGCGACGCAGGCGGTGGGCGTCGGCTCGGGAACCGGCGCAATTGCGATCGCGCTGCGTGCAGCCGGCGTCGGCCCCGGCGACGAGGTGATCACGGCAGCCAACACGTGCTTGCCGACGGTCGTGGGCATCGCCGCCACCGGAGCTACGCCGGTGTTGGCCGACGTCGACGCGCGGACGCTCACCTTGGATCCGGACGCGGCTCGAAGAGCCATCGGTCGGCGCACGCGCGCACGCTTCGGCCGCGATGAAGCCGTCGG
>JANMQZ010000084.1:0-11252 GCA_031370755.1 Actinomycetes bacterium | reverse complement strand
GCCGCAGGCTGCATGATCGAGCCGCCCGTGTCGGAGCCGAGCGCCCAGGGCGCGAGCCCTGCCGCCACCGCCGCGGCGGAGCCGCCGCCGGATCCGCCGGGGACGCGCGCTGGGTTCCACGGGTTGCGCGTCGGGCCGTACGCGGAGTTCTCGGTCGACGAGCCCATCGCGAACTCGTCGGTGTTCGTCTTGCCGAGCACGCGCAGGCCGTGGGCCTTGCAGCGCTCGACGACGGTCGCGTCGTACACGGGCAGGTAGCCCTCGAGGATCTTCGAGCCTGCCGTCGTCGGGATCCCCTTTGTCCCGATCACGTCCTTCACTGCGAGCGGCACGCCTTCGCCGCCGTCGTCGTCGCAGACGTGCAGGAAGCAGTGGAGCTCCGGGTCGCGCGCGTCGATCGCCTCGCGATACGCGGCGTAGAGCTCCGCGCTCGAGAGCTCCTTGTCCCGCACGAGGCGCGTCGCCTCCTCGGCCGTCAGGCGCAGCGTGTCGATCATGAGCCCCCCGGCGGCACCTTGAAGTAGTTGCCCTCGCGCTCGGGCGCGGTCGCGAGCGCCTCCTCGACCGGCAGGCACGGCCGCGGCTCGTCGGCGCCCCACACGTTGACGACGTCGAGCGGATGCGAGGTCGGCGGCACGTCCGAGAGGTCGAGCTCGGAGACCTTCGAGACCGCGCCGAGGATGTCGTTCAGCTGCGCGCCGAGACGCTCGAGCTCGTCGTCGCGGAGCTCGAGCCGCGCGAGGCGGGCGACGTGCAGCAGCTGTTCGCGGTCGATTGCCATTCCGAAAGGCCGTTCTACAGAAAAAGAAGAGGCCCCTGCCGGGGCCTCTTCAATCTGGGTCCGGACAGGTTCTCTAGATCGCCATGACGTTCGCGGCCTGTGCGCCCTTGGGGCCTTGCACGACCTCGAACGAGACCTTCTGACCCTCGGTCAGCGACTTGTAACCCTCCATGCCGATCGCCGAGAAGTGGACGAAGACGTCGTCGCCGCCCTCGCGCTCGATGAACCCGAAGCCCTTCTCGTTCGAGAACCATTTCACGGTGCCTTCTGCCAACTGTGTTCCTCCTACTAACTCACTCCGACGGCTCGCATCCGTGCCGCCGACCGATGGTTGATCGGCGAGATCTTAGCTCACGATGCGCTCGATACAAGCCCTCGCCGAGCCCGCGCTGCGCTGACCGTGTTCTTCAAGACCATGGCGATCGTCATCGGCCCGACGCCGCCGGGGACGGGCGTCATGTAGGCCGCGTGCTCGGCCGCGCTCGGGTCGACGTCGCCAAAGAGGCCGTTCTCGGTGCGGTTCATGCCGACGTCGATGACCGTCGCGCCGGCCTTCACCATGTCGGCGCCGATCATGTGCAGCTGCCCGACGGCGGCGACGAGGATGTCCGCGTCGAGCGTGTGCCGCTGGAGGTCGACGGTGCGGGAGTGGCAGATCGTCACCGTCGCATTCGCCTGAAGCAGCAGGTGCGCCATCGGTTTGCCGACGATGCTCGAGCGCCCGACGACCACGGCACGCGCGCCCTCGGTCTCGATGCGGTACTCCGCGAGCATGCGCATGATCCCGAGCGGCGTCCCCGGCACGAGGTTCGGCCGGCCGAGGTAGAGGCGGCCCGCATTGAGGGGATGGAAGCCGTCGACGTCCTTGCCCGGGTCGAGCGCCTCGATCGCCCGGGTCTCGTCGATGTGCTTCGGCAGCGGCAGCTGGACGAGGATCCCGTCGACGGCGTCGTCGGCGTTCAGCTCGGCCAGGAGCTGGAGCAGCTCCTCCTCCGGCAGGTCGGCCGGCAGGCGGAGGTCGTTCGCGTGGATGCCGACGCTCGTCGCCGCCTTGTGCTTGCCGTTGATGTAGACGTGCGAGGCCGGATCGTCGCCCACGAGCACCGTCGTGAGCCCGACCTCGCCGAGTTCCGCGACCTCCGCGGCGACCTCCTCGCGCACCTTGGCAGCGAGAACCTTGCCGTCGATCGGTTGGGCGGGCATCGACGTGAGGTTACGCCAGAATGGCGGCATGGCCGACCGCTTGCCGCGCAAGAACGACCCTGCCTCGATCGCCGCACGCCGCGAGGCGCTCGGGCTGAACGGGAGCCCCGACCTCGCGGCGTACGCGAACGTCGCGGAGTCCGTCACCGGCGTCGCGACGATCCCCGTCTCGGTTGCGCAGCTTCAGGTGTCGCTCGGCGAGTACGCGCTGTCCGACGAGGGCGAGGTCGTCGAGAGCGGCCGCAGCGACGAGGAGGTCGTCGTCCCGCTCGCGCACAGCGAGGGCGGGCTGACCGCGTCGCTGCAGCGCGGCGCGAAGGCGGTGGAGCTTTCGGGCGGCTTCCGCACGTACGTCGTCGCGGATCGCATCACTCGCGCATCGTGCTTCGTCTGCAAGGACGCGGGCGATGCGCTGACACTCGCGCGCTGGATCGGCGAGCGGGTGGACGAGATGCGCGAGTTCCTGCGCACCTCCGACATGGCCGAGCTGTCGCGGTACGCCGTCCTGCGCGAGGTGAAGACGCATGTCGTCGGGCCGATGTGCCACGTGCTCTGGCGCTGGACGACGGGTGACGCCGTCGGGCCGAACATGATGACGCGCAACGCGTATGCGCTGAACATGGCGTACGTGCTGCCGAACGCGCCGGTGGCGATCGAGCGGTCGATGCTCGAGGCGAACATGGGCGGCGACAAGAAGCCGTCGTTCGAGTTCTTCCAGTCCGGCCACGGCAAGACGGTGATCGCCGAGGCGACGCTCACCGACGAGACGATCTCGCGCGTGCTCCGGACGACGGCGGCCGATCTCGAGGCACTCTCCTGGGCGGGCACGCACGGCGCGGTCGCGTCGGGCATGCAGTCGGTCGCGTTCACGCCGGCGTCCGCGATCGCCGCGATCTTCGCCGCGACCGGTCAGGACCTCGGCATGGTCGGCACGAGCTCGATGGCGCACGGCACCGGGCGGCGCGTCGACGGCGGCCTGCACGCGTCGATCCGCTTCCCGGGGCTCGAGGTCGGCACCGTCGGCGGCGGCACGACGCTCCCGACCGCCCACGAGTGGCTCGCGCTCATGGGCTGCGACGGCGCCGGCAAGGTCTACCGCTTCGCGCAGATCGTCGCCGCAGCCGCGCTCGCGCTCGAGATCAGCGCATCAGCCGCGATGGCGACCGCCGGGTCGGAGAACTTCTTCCGCGCGCACTTCGAGCGCGGCGGCTTGCGGAGCTGAGACCCGAACCTGGTTTAAACCAGGTTCGGGTCGTCGGGCTCAGAACGGCAGCGCGACGTCGCTCACGTCGAGGCCGAGCGACTTCGCGAGGCGCACGCCGTGGTTCAGCTCGGTCTTGAGGCGCTCGCGGTCGCGCGCCTCCATCAGGTTGCCGATGAACTCGCGCGCCTTCGGCCGCCAGAGCGCGTGCGCTGCGAACTCCGGCAGCATCCGGTTGGCGGCGTCGATCAGCTGCTGCTTCACCTTCTTGTCCGCGTCCTCGAGCAGGACGCGCTCGTACGCCATGCCGGCACCGTGGTGGATGCCGTCGTCGACGGCGAGCCGGTTGCAGATGTCCTCGAGGATCGTGCCGCGCGACGAGCGCGCGATCAGCCGGAAGCGCGGGATGATCAGCCGCTCGAAGAAGACCTGCATCAGGAAGACCTTCTCCTCGAGCGTGTCCGCCTCGAGAAACATGTGGCCGAGCTTGTCGAGGTGCGGGTCGCGTTCGCCCTCACCGCCGATCTGGCCGATCAGCTTCAGCCACGCCTCGGTGTGACGCGACTCGTCCTGCACCATCGTCGTGTAGTAGAGCTTCGCCTCCGGGTCCGGCGCCGCGTTCAGGAGCTGCGCCGCCATCTCGCACGCGAGCACGTCCGCCTGCAGCTGCTGCATCACGACCGAACGCCAGATGTCCCGCCGGCGCGTCTGCCGCTCCGGTGAGCCCTTCCCCTCGGGGATCGGGGCGATCTCGCCCCAGGGCACGTCCTTGACCTGCCACTCCTGGTGCTTTGCGAGGTCGTAGAAGCGGAGAACGCCCGCGTAGCGGCTGCGGTCGTCGGCGGAGACGTCCTCGAGGGCGGGCTCGGCGCTCATCGCGGGGACCTTAGCGCCCACGCTTGATAGGAATGGCCCGGTGATCGCCCTGGTCTTCAGCTACGAGGTGCGCGACGCCGAGGCGTTCGAAGGGGCCTACGGCGCCGACGGCGACTGGGCGCAGTTCTTCCGGACCGGCCGCGGCTACATCGGCACGGAGCTCCTCCGCGACGTCGAGCTGCCCGGCCGGTATCTCGTGATCGACCGCTGGGAGTCGCCGGAGGACTACAACGCCTTCGCCGCCGAGCACCGCGACGACTACATGCGCCGCGTCGACGACACGCGCTTTCTCTACGAGCAGGAGCTCCGCTTCGGGACGTTCGAGAACGTGTGGGACAAGAAGGAGTGATCCCGCCGCACCACGATCCCGCGTGCTGGGGCTGCGGCGACGCGCCCGGCGGGATCCGGCTGCCGCAGCCGGCAACGGAGGGGCTGCGCGAGTACGAGGCGTGGTTCCACTTCGACGAGCGTCACCAGGCGGGGCCGGGCCTCGTGCACGGCGGCCTCGTCGCGGCCGCGCTCGACGAGGCGTGCGGCCTGCTCGTCACCTGGTATCGCTTCCCGTCCGTGACGGCGCGGATCTTCGTCCGTTACCGGCGGCCGGTCCCGATCAATACCGAGCTGCTCGTCCGCGCGCGGCTCTCGAGCGAGCGCGGCAGGCGGCTGCACGCCGACGCAGACATCACCGACGGCACAGACGTGCTCGCCGAGGCGCGCGGCGCGTTCCTCCACGTTCCGCTCGAGCACTTCCTCGCGACGCCGGAGGGACGGGCGTCTGCTGACGCTTGGCAGCGCCGACTCGCGGAGTGACGCTCACTCGGATGAGGTAACGCGCGGCGTTGCCCACGCCGATAACGAGCGGAGAGGATTCCGGCAACTGCGGCGCCGGGGAAAGGACGCCGCACGTGCTGAAGCCCATTTTCGTCGTCGCAGCTTGCATCTTCGCGCTCATGGTCGTGGTGAAGGACGGCCGCGTGCTCAAGACCAGCGGGCTGACGGCCACCTGCTCTCCCGTGTCGGCCGTCGTCGAGGGCACCGTCGTCGAGGCGTGCAAGCCGGGCAAGCTCGAAGGCAGGCCCGACCTGACGAAGCGCGACTGCATCGCCGCAGGGATCGCCGGCAAGCTCGAGTACTGGCGCTGCCCGGCCGAGATCCAGGCGACGAGCGCAGGGCGCTAGCCAAACCCTCCTGCCAAACCGAAGCCGTCGGACCGTCGTACACCGACCGAGGACGTCCCGCCCGGCGTTGCGTGTGTCACTGTCCGCCACGGAGACACCGCCGCCGGGCGCGACGTGCTCTCCTGCTCAGACCATCTGCGCGAGCGCCGCGACGAGACGCTTGTCCGCGTCGGGCCGATGCACGGTGATGCGGATCGCGCCCGGTGACGGCCGCACGGCGAGCCCCTGCAGGAGCAGCGCCTCGTAGAGCTCCTGCGCGCGCGGATGCGGGACGAGGAGGAAGTTCGTGTACGACGGCAGCGGCTCGAGGCCGATGCTGCGGAGCTCTCCGGCCAGCCGCTCGCGCTCCGCGACGGTCGCCGAGACGTCGGGTGGCCCGGCGTCGAGGCCGGCGAGCGCGAGCGCGGCGCCGAGGGTCGAGATCGGAGCGGGCTGCTGGCGCTCGTTCAGCTCGGCTGCCGTCTCGACGCTCGCGAGCGCGTAGCCGACTCGCGCCGAGGCCAGCCCGAAGGCCTTCGAGAACGTGCGCACGACGATGACGTCGTCGCCGATGAGCGGCACCGCGGTCTCGCCTCCGTACTCGAAGTACGCCTCGTCGACGACGAGCGGGCGTGCAGCCGGAATGTCCACCATGGCACCGCTCGGGTTGTGCGGCCGGCAGACGAAGGTGAGCACCGGCCGGTCGTCGCCGACGCCCGCTCCCGTGACCCACGCTGCAACGCGGTAGAGCGGGTACGACGGCTCGTCCGCGATCGCGATCCGGTCGCCCGGGCCCGCGTACGAGCGGGCACAGAGCATGAGCAGGTCGTCCGCGCCCGAGCCGAGGACGACGTTCTCCGGCTCGACGCCGTTGTACGCCGCGATCGCGCCGATGAGCTCCGGAAAGCCGCCGTGCCGGTACGACTGGATGCGCTCGAGCGCGTCCGCGACGGTCTCGGGCCGGGCGGTCGCCGGCGGGTCGGGCTGCGTGTTGCCGTCGAAGCGCAGCACCTCCTCCGGGCGGAGGCCGGCGCGGGCCGCGATCTCCACGGACGAGAGCGCCCACGTGTAGGGCCGGAACTGCGGATGGAGCGGCCGCACCCGGCGATCCTACTCAGCCGCCGGCTGCGCAATGCGCAGCGAAACGACCCTCTTGCCTCGCATTCCGGTAGTGCGATACTCCCACGAGTGCGGGTCGAGGATCGCGTTTCCACGGATCGCGTGCAGCACGCGCGCGAGCGCTTCGTGCCGCGCGGCATCGCGGCGACGGACCTCGTCGTCACCCGGGCCTGGGGCGCCCGGATCTGGGACGCGGAGGGCCGCGAATACCTCGACTTCGGAGGCGGCATCGCCTGCCAGAACCTCGGCCACGGAAACGCCTCGGTCGTCCGGGCGATCCACGAGCAGGTCGACCGCTTCCTCCACCAGTGCTTCATGGTCGGCGCCTACGAGCCGTACGTCGCCGTCGCCGAGAAGCTCGACGAGCTCTGGCCCGGCCAAGCGGCCACGAAGTCGATCCTCCTGAACTCGGGCGCAGAGGCGATCGAGAACGCCGTCAAGATCGCGCGCGCCGCGACGGGCCGCGCCGGCGTCGTCGTCTTCGACCGCGCGTTTCACGGCCGCACGAACCTGACGATGGCGATGACGTCGAAGCTCGTCTACAAGCAGGGCTTCGGGCCGCTCGCAACCGACATCCACCGCGCGCCCGCGCCGTACCCGTATCGCGGCGTTTCGACAGAGGATGCGCTGCACGGCCTCGAGCTCCTGTTCAAGCAGGACGTCGACCCGCGCGAGGTCGCCTGCATCGTGCTCGAGCCGGTGCAGGGCGAGGGCGGCTTCATCCCGATGCCGCCGGAATTCGTGCACGCGTTGCGCGCGCTCTGCGACGAGCACAAGATCCTGTACGTCGACGACGAGGTCCAGTCCGGCTGTGGGCGCACCGGCACGATCTGGGCGATCGAGCGCTACGACGTCGAGCCCGACCTCCTCGTGTCCGGCAAGACGCTCGGCGGCGGGCTCCCGCTCGCCGCGGTCACGGGCCGCGCCGAGCTGATGGACGCGCCGCACCCCGGCGGCCTCGGCGGCACGTTCGGCGGCAACCCGGTCGCGTGCGCTGCCGCACTCGCCGTGCTCGACGAGCTCTCGTCGCCTGGCTTCCGCGAGCGCGCCGAGCAGATCGCGACGCTTCTCCACACGCGCCTCGACGAGATCGCCGCGCGGCAGCCGATCGTCGGCGAAGTGCGCGGCCTCGGTGCGATGCTCGCGCTCGAGCTGACGGAACAGAGTGGCGACGCGGCAAAAGCCGTGACGGCTGCGGCGCGCGACAAGGGGCTCGTCCTCCTCTCGTGCGGGCTCTACGGAAACGTAATCCGGCTCCTGCCGCCGCTCTCGGCGACGGACGAGGAGCTGGAGCGAGGGCTCGCGATTCTGGAGGAGGCGCTTGGCGACGCAGGCTCCGGTTAGCGCCGCGCGCGACGCGCCGGCGGCCACACCTGCGGTGCGGCTGAGCGGCATCCGCCGGACGTTCGGCGATGTCGTCGCGATCGAGAACCTCGACCTCGACATCGCAGAAGGCGAGTTCTTCACGATGCTCGGCCCGTCGGGGTCGGGCAAGACGACGACGCTCCGCGTCATCGCCGGCTTCGAACAGCCCGACGAGGGCCACGTCGAGCTCGAGGGCGTCGACGTCACGCGCGTGCCGCCGTCCGAGCGCGACGTCAACACGGTGTTCCAGGACTACGCCCTGTTTCCGCACATGTCGGTCCAGGAGAACGTCGAGTACGGCCTGCGCGTGAAGGGCGTCTCGCGCCGCGAGCGGCGGATCAAGGCACAGGAGGTGCTCGAGCGCGTGCGGCTGCCGAACGTCGCGTCACGCAGGCCGGTGCAGCTCTCCGGCGGGCAGCGGCAGCGCGTCGCACTCGCGCGCGCGATCGTCAACTCGCCGTCGGTGCTGCTGCTGGACGAGCCGCTCGGCGCGCTCGATCTCAAGCTGCGCCAGGAGATGCAGGTCTTCCTCAAGGCGCTCCAGCGCGACCTCGGCATCACCTTCATCTACGTCACGCACGACCAGGAGGAGGCGCTCACGATGAGCGACCGCCTCGCCGTGTTCAACGAGGGGCGAATCGAGCAGATCGGCACGCCTGCCGATGTGTACGAGCATCCGCAGACCGAGTTCGTGGCCGGCTTCGTCGGCGTGTCGAACGTGTTCGAGCGCGACGGGCGGCGCATCACGATCCGGCCCGAGAAGATCCACATGAGTGACGGCGACGGCGGTCCAGGCGAGCCCGGCGTCGTGCGCGAGGTGGTCTATGTCGGGTCGGTCACCCGGTATCTCGTCGACCTCGACGCCGGCGGCGAGCTCGTCGTCGTCCGCCAGAACCTCGAAACGTCGTCGCAGGACGTGCTGGAAGCGCGCGGCAAGCGCGTCCGGCTCGAATGGAAACCCGAGCACACCTATGCGTTACCCAAGGAGGGCGAGCAGTGATTCGGATCAAGAGGGCTCACGTACTGCTGGCGGCGCTCGCCGCCGCGTTGTGCGTTCCCGCCGCCGGCGTGAGTGCCGGCAACGGGCTGCCGACCACGATCGGCAAGGGAGAAGGAGTGCTGAACCTCGTTGCATGGGAGGGCTACACGCAGAAGCAATGGGTGCAGCCGTTCACGAAGGCGACCGGGTGCAAGGTGAACCCGAAGTACGCCGGCTCGTCGGACGAGATGGTGACGCTGATGCGGAGCGGCGGCGGGTCGCAGTACGACATGGTCTCCGCCTCCGGCGACGCAAGCCTGCGCCTCATCTACGGCAAGGACGTGCAACCGGTCAACGTGAAGCTGATCCCGGACTGGAAGAACTTCATTCCGGCGCTGAAGTCGCCGCCGCACAACACGATCGGCGGCCAGCACTACGGCGTGTCGCTCCAGTGGGGGCCAAACACGCTGCTCTACAACACGAAGAAGGTCAAGCCGGTTCCGAACAGCTGGTCGGCGATCTACAGCCCGCGGTTCAAGGGCAAGGTCACCGTCCCGGACAACCCGATCCAGATCGCCGATGCGGCGTTGTATCTCTCGAAGTCGCAGCCGGCGCTGGGGATCAAGGATCCGTATGAGCTGAACCAGAACCAGTTCAACGCGGCCGTCGCACTGTTGAAGGCCCAGAAGCCTCTGATCAAGAAGTACTGGGCGCTCGCCTCGGACGAGATCGACCTGTTCAAGAACGGCGATGCCTGGATCGGCGCAACGTGGCCGTACCAGACGAACACGCTCATCGCGGCGAAGGTGCCCGTCAAGGACCTGATCCCGAAGGAAGGGGCAACCGGCTGGGCGGACACGTGGATGCTCTCGGCGAAGGCCAAGCACCCGAACTGCGCCTACATGTGGCTCAAGTGGGTGTCGACGCCGAAGGTGCAGGCGCAGCAGGCGATCTACTTCGGTGAGACGCCTGCGAACCCGAAGGCGTGCCCGATCATGAACCAGCTGTCGAAGGGCTCGGCGGCGCAGTACCACTGCGGCGCCTCGGCGGCGTACTTCCGTTCGATCAAGTTCTGGAAGACGCCGGTGGCCGACTGCGGCAACGGCCAGAAGAACTGCATGGACTACACGCAGTGGCAACAGGCCTGGACGCAGCTGAAGGGTTGAAAGCGCGGCCGGGCGGGCCTCTGAGGTCCGCCCGGCTCCGCATCTCCGGCTTCTTCTGGCGGCATCGCTGGGCGAAGGCGGTGCTCCTGCTCGCGCCGCCGCTGCTCGCGTTCGGCGTGATCTATCTCGCGTCGCTCGTCGCGCTCTTCATCTCGTCGTTCTGGACGGTCAACCCGTTCACGACCGAGATCGAGCACATCTGGAACCTCGACAACTACCGCACGATCTGGGACTCGGGCGCGTACCGGTCGATTGCGCTCCGCACGATCGGGATCGCGGCGGCGGTGACGCTCACCGATGCCGTGCTCGCGTTTCCGCTCGGGTACTTCATGGCGCGGATCGCGTCCGGGCGCTCGCGGACGTTTCTCTTCGTCGCGGTGCTGCTGCCGCTCTGGTCGAGCTACTTGATCCGCGTCTACATCTGGCGGCTGATCTTGAACGAGGACGGCGTCCTGAACTGGATGCTCGGCAAGGTCGGGCTGCCGCACCTCCACCTCGCGTACACGAACTGGGCCGTGTGGATCGTCTTCTCGTACGTCTGGCTGCCGTTCATGATCCTGCCCGTGTTCGGCGCGCTCGAGCGCGTGCCGCACTCGCTGATCGAGGCGTCGCGCGATCTCGGCGCGGGCGGCTTCCAGACCTTCCGCCGCGTCGTGCTACCGCTCGCGCTGCCGGGCGTGATCGCGGGGTCGATCTTCACGTTCTCCCTGACCCTCGGCGACTACGTGACGCCGCTCCTCGCGGGCGGCCGGCCAGGCACGCAGTTCATCGGCAACGTCGTCTATTCGTCCGTCGGCATCTCGAACAACGTTCCGTTCGCCGCGGCGTTCGCGAGCATTCCGCTCGCCGTCATGGCCGTGTACCTCCTGATCGCACGCCGGCTCGGCGCGTTCGAGGCGATGTAGTGGAGCAGCGCTCGACACGGTGGGCACTCGGAGCGTGGACGACGCTCGTCGTTCTCTTCCTGTGGCTGCCCCTCGGGCTGATCATGGTCTACGCGTTCAACAAGTCGAACGTCCAGAGCTGGCCGATTCCCGGGTTCACCACTCACTGGTTCCGCGTCGCCTGGGATGCGACCGAGGTGCGGACCGCGATCTGGCTGTCGGCTCGCGCGGCGCTCCTCGCGACGGGCACGGCCCTCGTCCTCGGCTCTGCAGCTGCGTTTGCGATCGCCCGCTTTCGTTTCTTCGGTCGCGAGACGGTGTCGTTCCTGCTCGTGTTGCCGATCGCGCTCCCCGGGATCATCACCGGCATGGCGCTCAACTCGTTCTTCGTCTTCAACCACATCAACCTGTCGCTGACGACGATCGTGATCGGTCACTCGACGTTCTGTGTCGTACTCGTCTACAACAACGTGCTCGCACGGCTGCGGCGATCGTCCCCGTCGCTCCTCGAGGCGTCGGCC
>JANMQZ010000057.1:0-6347 GCA_031370755.1 Actinomycetes bacterium | reverse complement strand
TGTCTCGGTCGTGACGACACCGTCGAGCGCACGCATCCTGTTCGTCAGCTCGAGCAGCTCGCGGCGGTCGGCGGCGACGACCTCGACGACGAGGTCGAACTGCCCCGCGGTGACGACAACGTAGTCGGCCTCGGGCCACCGGGAGATCTCGTCGGCGACCTCGCCCGGCGAGCCGGACGTCTTCAGGCCGACGAGCGCCTGGTCGAAGCCGAGCCCGAGCGGGTTCGTGACGGCGACGACCTGGAGGATCCCCTCGCTCGTGAGGCGGGAGTAGCGCGCGCGGATCGTCCCCTCCGAGACGCCGAGGCGGGCGGCAATGCGCCGGAACGACTCGCGCCCGTTCTCCTGGAGGGCCTCGATGATCTTGCGGTCGAGGTCATCGACGCGCCGTGCCGGCGTGACGGCGCCACGGCGAGGATCGGCTCCGGCGAGCCGCAGAGTTTGGGCGTCAGAGCTGCGCAACGCGTGGAGATTCGTACCACCTATCTACGCATTGCGTCAATTCGCTTGACATTTCCGCGCGCAATGCGAGATCGTGCGGCTGGCACTCTGGGGAGAGGAAGGGTCTGACCATGGCACGCACACCGTTGCTTCGCGCCTTCGCGAGGCTGGCCGAGGAGCACCGCACCGCCGAGCACCTCGGGATTCCGCCGGCCGAGCTGCGCGGGCAGCGTGCGGCCGTCTCGCGCCGCGAGTTCCTGAAGCGGGCCGGCGTCGCAGGCGCGGGCCTCGCCGTCGGGCCGGGCATTCTCGCCGCGAGCGCGAAGGCCGCGAAGGGCGCCACCGCGCCGCGGATCGCGATCGTCGGCGGCGGCATCGCCGGCATGAACGCGGCGCTGACGCTCGCAGACAAGGGCTTTGCCTCGACCGTGTACGAGGCCTCGACCCGCATCGGCGGGCGCATGCACTCGGACACGTCGGGCTACTTCGACAACGGGCAGGTCTCGGAGTTCTGCGGCGAGCTGATCGACACGGGTCACCTGACGATCCGCCACCTCGCGCACCGCTTCAATCTGCAAACGGTCGACATGCTCGCAGCGGAGCCGAACGGCACCGACGACACGTACTGGTTCCTCGGCGGCTACTACCCGAAGGACCAGGCGGACAAGGACTTCCAGCCGATCCACAAGATCCTTCAGAGCCAGGTGCAGGGCACGAGCTACCCGACGACGTACAAGACGCACACGGATGCCGGCGTCTTGTTCGACCAGATGACGATCTCCCAGTGGATCGATCAGTACGTTCCCGGCGGCCACGGGTCGCGGATGGGCCGGCTCCTCGACGCCGCGTACAACATCGAGTACGGCGCGGAGACGAAGGACCAGGCCGCGCTCAACCTCATCTACCTGCTCGCCTACCAGGCGGCTCCGGGCAACTTCCTCATCTACGGGAAGTCGGACGAGCGGTTCCACATCGCGGGCGGGAACGAGCAGCTGCCGAACGCGATCGCCGACTACGTCGGCCGGCAGAACGTCAAGCTCGGCTGGGCGATGCAGTCGGTCAGGGTGAACACGGACGGCACGGTCTCGATGTCGTTCTCGACGCCGGGCCGGACGCAGACAGTGACTGCCGACCACGTGATCCTGACGCTTCCGTTCGCAGTGCTGCGAACGCTCGACTACTCGGGCGCGAACTTCGATCCGCTGAAGCAGACGGCGATCACGCAGCTCGGCGCCGGCAAGAACGGCAAGCTCCAGCTGCAGTTCAAGACGCGCTGGTGGAACTCGCTCGGGTCGAACGGGAACCTCTACAGCGACCTCGGGCTCCAGAGCGGCTGGGACGTGACGCGCGGGCAGCGCGGCGCCACCGGCATCCTCGTCGACTACTCCGGCGGCAATGTCTCCGCCGCGCTCAAGCCGTCGACGCCGTACTCGAACATCGGCAACAACTCGCAGGTGGCCGCGTACGCGAATGCAACGCTCGCGCGGTTCGAGACGCTCTTCCCGGGCATCTCCAAGCAGTGGAACGGGAAGGCGTCGCTGTCGACGCCGTTCCTCGATCCGAACCTGAACCTCGCGTACTCGTACTGGAAGCCCGGGCAGTACGTCGGCTTCTCCGGCTACGAGGGCGCGGCGCAGGGCAACATCCACTTCGCCGGCGAGCACTGCTCGCAGGACTTTCAGGGCTACATGGAAGGTGCGGCAGCCGAAGGCGGCCGCGCGGCGGGCGAGGTGCTCGCCGCGTACAAGTAGCGCTTACTCGAGGCCGACCGCGGTGATGCGCTCCGGCGTGATCCGGACCTTCAGGCGCGTCTCCTCCGGGTTCCGCCAGGGGTACTCGTCCTTGCCGAGGTACTTCTTCGCGAGCTTGTCGATCTGCGGGTCGGCGCCGTCCGTCGTCAGCTCGGCGCGGCCGTCGATCGCGATCCACTTGTGGTCGTCCTTCGGGTCGACGACGATCAGTGCCACGCGCGGGTCGTGCTCGAGATGCTTCGGCTTCGCGCGTCCGGTCGCGGTGTTGAACGAGGGGGCGCCGTCCTCGATGTCGACCCAGACGACGGTGTTGTGCGGCGAGCCGTCTTCACGGAGCGTCGTCGCGACGCCGACGAAGGGCTGCTCGAGGAACTTGCGCTGCGAGTCGTTGAGCTTTGCCATCTGGTGCTCTCCTTGTTGGGCGGGTCGTAGGGGACAACGGCTGCGGGCACCGGAGTCTTCCCGGATTTCAGTTTCCGCACACTGTTGCCGATCTTGGTGACATGCGGCTCAAGCTGGCGGCCCTCGTGCTTCTCGTTTGCGGCGTCGCGTTCGTCATGCACGAGCGCAATTCCACCCTTGAGCGCCATCTCGGCGTCGTCGCGACCCAGCTGGGCGGGCGCCACGTCCACGTGCACTGCCAGAGCTTCGCGGGCAACCTCGTCGACGTCAGCTCGGAGGCGGGGACGGTCAAGTTCGACCCGTCGGGGATCCCGTACGACTACACCGACCTGAAGCGGCCCATCTGCCAGGCCCTGAAGCGCTTCCCGCAGGACGTGCGCAGCGCGGGCTACGGCTGCGTGCTCGACGACACCGAGTGCCCGCAGCGGTACTGGGAGGACGCGCTCGCCGTGCACACGCTCGCGCACGAGGTGTGGCATCTGCACGGCATCGGCAACGAGGCGCAGACGGAGTGCAACGCGCTCCAGACGACGGCGAAGGCGGCGATGCTGCTCGGCGCCGACGCGCGCGCGGCGCAGGCGACCGCGGTCTACGCGCTGATCCGCTTCTATCCGAACGAGCCGGACGAGTACCACCAGCCGTGCGTGAACGGCGGGCCGGGAGATCTCCGGCCCGCCGATCCCGTCTGGCCTTAGCTGGACGGCACTTCAGTCGGGATGTTCGTGATCGTGCCGTTCGCGATCTGCGCCGAGATCTTCCGAACCTGCGCGACGAACTTCTTCGGCACCCTGGAGCTGACCTTGCCGAGCGCGACGCCGTCGTTCTTGATGCTGAACACGGAGTCCGTGCCGCCGGCGAACTTGCCGTCGAGCACCTGCTGGATCGTCGCGTAGACCGACGTGTCGACGCGCTTCATCGCGCTCGTCAGCACCTGCGGGCCGAGGTAGGACTGGTCGGCGTCGACGCCGACACCCCACACGCCCTTTTCCTTCGCGGCGTCGAGCACGCCGAGCCCGCAGCCGCCTGCGACCTGGAAGACGATGTTCGCGCCGGCGTCGATCTGGTTCAGCGCCGCGGTCTTGCACTTTGCCTGGTCGACCCAGTCCTGGGAATACGTGTTCAGGAGCTTGACGCCGGGGTCGGCCTTCTTCGCACCGGCCTGGTAGCCCGCGATGTAGCGGTCGACCGGCGGCTGCTTCTGCCCGCCGACGGAGCCGATCGTGTTCGAGCCGCCGCTTCCCTTCTCGAGGAGGCCGGCAAGGTAGCCGGCGAGGTACCCGACCTCCTGCTCCTTGAAGATCAGGCCCTCGACGTTCTTCGGCTTGCCGGCGAGGTCGCCGTTGGCGACGTCGATGATCGCGAACTTCGTGTCGGGAAACTGCTTCGCGACCTTCGCGATCGCGTTGGCCTGGTCGAAGCCGACGGAGATGACGAGGTCGGCGTGCTTCCGCGCCGCGGTCGAGAGGTTCGGGATATACGCCTGGGCCGAGGCGGACTGGTAGACGGCGCCGTGGATGCCGAGATCCCTCTGCGCCTTCAGCAGGCCCTGGTAGGCGAGCTGGTTGAAGCCGTGGTCGTTGAGCTGGTTGACGTCGGTCACGAGGACGACGAGCGGCTTGGCGCTCGCGGCCGCCGTGGTGCTGCTACCGCCGCCCGAGCTGCCGCAGCCGACCGCGAGAGCGACGGCTGCGAGCGCTGCGAATGCTCCGAATGCGCGTGTTTTCATACGGCAAGTCTACGGCTCCGGCGGGACCTCCCGGCGGCCTGGCAACGTATGACCGGTACGTGCGACTCCTTGCCGCTCTCCTTGCCGTGCTCCCGATCGGCCACAGCGTCGACGGCCGCGCAATCCGTCCCGTCGTGCTCGGCACCGCCGTGGCAGCGCATCGCGTGCTCGTCGTCGGCTGCATCCACGGCAGCGAGCCTGCGGGGCTCGCGGTCACGAGGCGGCTGACCGCAGCAGGAGCGCCGGCCGGGACGGAGATCGTCGTCGTGCCCGCGCTGAACCCGGACGGCTGCGCGCGCGGCACGCGCGGGAACGCGCACGGCGTCGATCTCAACCGGAACTTCCCGTCGAACTGGTTGCGCATCGGCCGGCGCGGCGATCCCCAGTACTCCGGGCCGGGGCCTCTGTCGGAGCCAGAGACGCGCTACGCGGTCGCGTTGATCGAGCGGCTGCGGCCGGCGATCACGATCTGGTTCCACCAGCCGCAGGGCGTCGTGCGCGCGTGGGGGCAGAGCCGTGCGACGGCGCGCCGCTTCGCGGCGCTCGCGGCGTACCCGTACCGGAGCATCGCGTGGCCGTACGGCACCGCGTCGAACTGGCAGAACCATCGCTTTCCGGGGACGGCGTCGTTCGTCGTCGAGCTTCCCCCCGGGGTGCTGCCGTCCGCGCGGGTGGCTCGGTGGGTGCGGGCGATCCGGGAGCTCGCCGTTGAAGGAGCCCACGGTTAGTGAGCGCGCCTGGGTGCGCGAGGCGCAGCGCGGCTCCGCCGCCGCCCTCGAGGAGCTCTTTCGGGCGCACTGGGCGCGCGCGTATCGCGCCGCGCTGCTCGTGGTCGGCGACGCGGCCGCAGCGGAGGACATCGCGCAGGAGTCCTTTCTCGCCGCGGTGCGCGCGCTGGATCGCTTCGACCGGCGGCGACCGTTCGGCCCGTGGCTGCACAAGATCGTCGTCAACCGCGCAATCGACTGGGGCCGCGCGCGGGCGCTGCGGCGCGAGCTCGATCTGGACGGCATCGCGGAGCCGACAGCAGTCGAGCCGGCGCGCGGCGAGCGGACGGATGAGCTTGCGGGAGCATTGGCGTCGCTTGTGCCGGAGCAGCGGGCGGTGATCGTCCTGCGCTACCTGCTCGAGTACACGCCGGGCGAGATCGCGGAGCTGCTCGAGCTGCCGCGTGGCACCGTCAACTCGCGGCTGCGGCGCGGGCTCGACCGGCTCGGAGAGGAGCTGCGGTGAACGTCAAGGAGGTACTCGAGCAGGTTCCGGTCGATCCCGCCGCGGAAGAGAGGGCGTGGGCCGTCGTCGGCGCGGCATACGCGCGGCGCGAGCGGACGCACGTGGCGCGGCGGCGCTGGCCGCTCGTCGTCCCGGTCGTCGCGGTGGCTGTCGTCGCTGCGGCGGCGTTCTCGCTGCCGGGCCGCGCGGTGGTGGACGCAGTGCGGCGGACGATCGGGGTCGAGCATGCGGCGCCCGCGCTCTTCAAGCTTCCGGCACCGGGTCGGCTGCTCGTGAGCGGCGCCGGCGGCACATGGGTCGTCGCGGCCGACGGATCGAAGCGGCGCCTCGGCGACGACGCGCAGGCGTCGTGGTCGCCGCACGGTCTCTTCGTCGTCGTCGCGAGCGGTGACACGCTCGCAGCGGTCGAGCCTGCGCGCGGCACGGTGCGCTGGACGCTCTCTCGGCCCGGTGTTCTGTTCCCCCGCTGGGGCGGGACGCGCGCCGACACGCGGATCGCATACCTCAGTGCAGGACGCCTGCGCGTCGTTGCGGGCGATGGCACCGGTGACGTCGCGCTCGCGCGGGCGGCGCACGTCGCGCCGGCGTGGCAACCGGAGCGGCACGTCGTGGCATATGCAACGCCGCGCGGCGGTGTCATCGTCGTCGACGTGGACTCGCAGGCGGTGCTGGCGGTGCACGCGGCGCGGGGCGCACGCGAGCTCGCGTGGTCGCCGGACGGGAAGCAGCTCGTCGCCGTGACGCCGAGGTTCGTGCACATCTGGGCAGGCGGCCGGCATCTGATGCTCCGGCTG
>JANMQZ010000009.1:0-24991 GCA_031370755.1 Actinomycetes bacterium | reverse complement strand
GGCCGACGTCACCGTGGTCTGAAGCGGTGCCAGGCACCGCTTGCGCGGAGCCTGGCACCATTCACGAACTCAGCCTGCGGTGATCGAGCCGAAGAGGCCGTGCGCCTCGCCGTCTGGGCCGGCTGCGAAGTAGAGCGACGTCGTCGGCCCACCGGCCGCGCCGTTGCCGAACCCGAGTGCCCAGAGGCCGTCGATCGTGATCAGCGTCTGGTCGGCGCGGCGGAGCTGACCCTTGTAGACCCACTTGCCGCCGCCCCGATCCTGGTACGCGCTGATGCGCCCGTTGCCGAAGTTGCCGATCAGGAGATCGCCGCTGAAGACACCAAAGCTCGCAGGCGCCATCGCGAGCCCCCACGGCGCGTTCGGCGGCGCGTTCTTGCGGCCGCCGCTCGCGACGCGTGCGACGAGCCGGCCGTCGAGTGTGAACTGGTCGACGGACCCTGCGCCGCCGCCCGGCACGTCGTCCTTCTTCGCGGCGTCCTGCTTCGCATAGGTCACGAAGATGCTCGTGCCGATCGCCTGGATCCCGAACGGCGCGTAGCCCTTCGGCAGCTTCGCGTCGGTGAACGGAAGCGAGACCGGCTTGAACGCGTTGTCGAACACATCGACGCGTCCATCGTGGAAGTCGGTCGCGTACAAGCGGTCGGCCGCGGTTGCGAGGCCCTTGTAGACGGCACCGTTCGCCGATGAGACCGCGCCCGGTACCGCCACCGTGCCGTTCACGGTCGGCGACCAGCCGAGGATCTGGCCTCCTTCGGTGGCGAAGAGGAAGCGCGCGGACCCGCTCTTCCCGTTCTGGCTGACGACGAAGTCGGTCGCCGCGCCGTTGAAGACGGTGCCGGTCGGCGCACCCGGAACCGACACGGTGAGCGCCTGCTTCGCACCGCTCCCGTTGTAGAGCGTCGAGGCGCTGGTGCCGTTGTCAGAGACCACCACGGCGTGGTCGGCCCTGCAGAGAGGCCCCAGCCGTTGACGAGCGACGCATCCGATGCAGTCGCCGAGCCGGAGGCGTCGCCGACGAGATTGTGGACGGTGAAGACGTCGTCCTGGACACCTGCGGACGCAGAGCCTGCGACGAGCGCGACAGTGACCGCCGCCGCTGCGGCGGCGTGACGAAGCACGTGCATGTGTGCCCCTAGATTCTGATTGGGGGAAGCCCCCGGATATGGAGCCAGTACGCACATGGGCGCCGCACGGTTCTGCGCGCGACGTATCGTGCGCCGCGGAGCGGCAGGGCCCGGTGGCCCAGCCGGTCTTCAAAACCGGTACGCCGTCGTAACCCGGCGGTAGGTCAGTTCGACTCTGGCGCCGCTCCGTTCCGTCGCATGGAAGAAACAGCCGTTCCGGCCCGTCTAGAGCGAAACCGCAACGACCGAGGAGAGACGACCGTGCTCGCTGCTGTTGCTCGACCGATTCCCCCCAACCGTCGCTTCCGCGACGACTTGCATCTCGCGCGGAACGTTGCCACTCGGGTCGCCGCGTCGGCTGAACGGTTCAGACTCTCAGTCCGGGAGGCGGAGGTTCTCGCACTGCTCGTCCTCGGCGACAGCAACGCCGAGATCGCCGAGCAGCTCTACGTCTCGCACAAGACCGTCAAGAACCACCTCGGCGCGATCTACGAGCGGATGGGTGTCCGGAACCGGGTCGAAGCGGCGACGGTCACGCTGCTGCACGCGCTCCCTGACGGCTCGGTTCAGTCGGCCGCCTAGCCGCTGCGCGCGCCTAGAACCAGTCCTCATCGTCGTCGACGACCTCGCGCAGCAGCGCGCGATGGCCGCGCAGGTACCAGATGCCGAACGCGCCGGCAAAGAGCGGGGCGAGGAACGCCGGCTCCGTCAGCGTGACCGTGAGCCACAGGGACACGGCGACAACGATCGCGGACACGCGCGAGAGCCGGTCGCCCCAGACAGCGGCGATCGCGTCTTTCGACCACTGCATCCGCTCGATTCGTTCGGCCGCATGGCTGCCTTCACGAGCCATGCCAATCCCCCTTCTCGCACGAGATCATCGTGCCGAACGGGGGATCGCGCATCCCCACTTCGCGGGATCTCTCGTCTTACTCGGAATCGTCGGAGGAGTCGCGCGCCGACCGGCGCGCCCGGTCGCCGTCTTCGCTCTTCTTCTTCGTCCGCAGCCGATCGACGCCACGGCCGATCGCGCTCGTCAACGGCTTCGCGTTGTCGTCGTTCACGGCCTGCGGTGCGGTTCCGTCGAAGTCGATCGTCACGCCGCGGACGTCAGAGGTGAGCCGCACTTCGACGACGCCGAGCTCGACGAGCGCCTCGCGCCACGCCACGACTGCATCGTCGGCAGACCCTTCTTTCTCCGCGAGCTCGGTGAACCACGCGGGCGGTGACTTCGCGACGACCCAGGGCGGTGGCGACGGCGAGGACACAGGACTGTTCCAGGTTTGCGACGCCATCACCCTGAGTCTGCCACAACCTCGGCAGCGAGCCGTTGAAACGTTGAGCTCGACGCTCTAAGACTCGTTGGAGCGGCGGGCGCTCGCCCGTCCGGCGTGACGCTAACCGGCACGGGCTCGTTCGGTACGGCGCGCGAGAACACGGCACCCCGAACGCACACCTTCGTCCTCGCCAACGGCGAAGCCGTCGCGGAGACGATCGCCGGAATCGAGACGTCCGGCGGGTTCGACCTCGGAGGCACCTCGTGCGGCGGGCAGCTCGCACCGGGGGCGACGTGCGTCATCGCCGTCGTCTTCGATCCCTCGCAGGGCCCGGACGTCTATGTCGGCTCGCTGACGGCGCACGGCCCCGGTTTCAGCGTGAGCAAGGCACTCGGCGCGACCGTGACGCCGAGCAGCGGCTGCCTCCGCCGCCTGTCCGCGCACACGAGGCAGGTGATCTGCCCGTAGAGTCGATGCCGGGATGAGCAAGAAATCCGAGCAGAAAATCGAGAGAGACGACCGGCCGCCGATCTGCCCGGCGTGCGGCGTGACCATGGGGATCGCGGTCGAGGGCGGCGGCGTCCGGTACGTCTGTCTCGAGTGCGGTTTCTCCGAAGACGGGGCCGAGCGCTAGTCGCCTGGTAGAATCCAGTCGACCGGAGCGAGCGCACCGCGCACGCACCCTGAATGGAAGGTTTCTGCCGATGCGCGGACGCATGATCTGGTTCAACGCCGAGAAGGGCTACGGCTTCATCCGTACCGAGGACGACGAGCGGCTCTATATCCACGAGTCGGGCTTCGCGGCCGGGCATGTGCCCACCGGCCGCTGCGCCGGGACCGAGATGTCGTTCGACCGCGAGCCGGCCGACGTCGAGGGCGGGCATCAGGCGGTCGAGGCGATGGTCGTCCAGGACGTCGTGCAGCGCCGCGCGCGCTCACACCGCCGCTCGATCGGCTGACGCAGCCAGCTCGCCGAGCGCACGGCGCAGCGTCGGCTCCGCGAGCGCCGCGAACCCGACCGCGAGCCCCGGAGGCTGCGGCTGAATCGCATGCTCGCCGACCCCGTCCACCGCGATCCCGCGCCGGCGCGCTTCGACGAGCAGCGCCTGCTCGTCGGCATCCTCGGGTAGCGCGAACGGCAGATAGAGCCCGACCGGCACGCCGCCGACGCGCGCGCCCGGCAGCCTCCGCTCGAGTGTCGCAACCGCGAGCCGCCGACGCCGTTTGTACGCGGCGCGGGCGCGGCGCAGGTGACGGTCGAGGTAGCCCCGCTCGATGAACTCGGCCAGCGCGAACTGCGGCAGCCGAGGCACTGCGACGGCGTTGGCGAAGACGTACACCGCCGCCGGTTCCACGAGCCGCGCCGGCAGCACCGCCCACCCGAGCCGGAGCGTCGGCGCGAGCAGCGGGCTGAGCGTGCCAACGTAGGCGACGTGCTCCGGCGCGAGCGCCTGCAGCGTCCCGGCGGCCGGCCGGTCGTAGCGGAAGTGGCCGTCGTAGTCGTGCTCGACGACGAGCCGGTCGCCCGCGACGGCCCAGTCGAGAAGCGCGCGGCGGCGTTCAGCGGAGAGCGCGACGCCGAGCGGGAACTGATGGTCGGGGCTGACGATCACGCCTGCGACGTCGTCGGGGAGCAGCTCGACACACAGGCCGTGCGCGTCGACCGGCACCGGCACGAGCTCGAGGCCGGAGGCGCGCAGCACGCGCGTCCGCCAGCGATGACCCGGATCCTCCACCGCGATCCGCTTCGCACCCGACTCACGCAGCACCGACGCGATCGTGAGGAGCGCATGCGTCGAGCCGGCGAAGACGCCGGTGCGATCGGCGGTGGCGAGCACGCCACGCGTGCGGGCGAGGAACGGCGCGAGCCGGCGACGAAGCGCAACCGCGCCGTACGGCTCGCCGTAGGCGAGATCCGTGTTCGCCGCCTGCTGCAATGACGCGCGGGTCGCGGCCAGCCACTGCGGGCGCGGGAAGAGCGCGAAGTCCGGGAGGTCGGGACGTAGGTTGTAGCGAGCCGCCGCGACCGGGACGTCGATCTCGACGGCGCACTCCTCGGCCGGCGCATGCGCGACCGCGGCAACCGCGGGCGCGGCGCCTCGACGGAGCGTCAGATAGCCCTCCGCCGCGAGCTGTGCATAGGCGCCGACGACGACGCCCCGGGAGACGCCGAGGTCTGCGGCGAGCGCGCGGGTCGAGGGCAGCTCGCGCCCGACCGGAAGGCCGCCGGAGCGCACGAGCTCGCGCAGCTGCCGTTCGATCTGGAGGCCGAGCGGCTGCCGCCGGTCGAGGTCGAGCGCGAGAAGTGGTCCTGTGGACATGCGTGAAAGTGGCCCTTCCTAGAGGACCAAGTCCATCCTACGCTCCGGGCGCACGTGAAGGCCCTCCACCCATCGATGCTGGCCGCAGCCGTGGCCGCGCTCGTCGCCTGTCTCGGCGCCGGCGCGGCCGCGGGCGGCAGCAACGCGACGGCGCAGGCATTCACGTTCGAGCAGATTGCGTCGGGCTTCACCGATCCCACGGACGTCACGAGCGCGCCGGGCGACCCGGCGACGCTCTACGTCGTCGAGCAGGCCGGCCGCGTGAAGATCGTCCAGGGCGGCGTCGTCACCGGGACGCTTCTCGACATCCACGACCGTGTCTCTACCGACGACCAGGAGCGAGGGCTCCTCTCGATCGCGTTCCACCCGGCGTATGCACGGAACCATCTCTTCTATGCGGACTACACGGACCTCAAGGGCGACACGCGCGTCATCGAGGTCAACTCCGTGACGAACGCGACGCGGGAGCTGCTCTTCGTCGCGCAGCCGCACCCGAACCACAACGGCGGCCAGCTTGCGTTCGACCGCGTCGGCTTCCTCTACGTCGGCATGGGCGACGGCGGCTCGGTCGCAGGCGTCGTCGGCAACGATCCCGAGAACCGCGCACAGAACATGGCGTCGCCGCTCGGCAAGATGCTGCGCATCGATCCGACGCGGGCGGGCTCGACCTGGAAGATGGTGGCGCTCGGCCTGCGCAACCCGTGGCGGTTCTCGTTCGACCGCAAGACGGGCGACCTCTGGATCGGCGACGTCGGCGCCGGCGCGCAGGAGGAGGTCGACTTCCGCCCGAAGGCGCAGATCGGTGCGCTCGCGAACTATGGCTGGAGCCGCTATGAGGGAACGTCGGTCTACGGCCTCAAGAAGCCGCTCGTGAAGAACGGGAAGCTGCTCTTCCCGGTGTGGACGTACTCGCACGGCGTCGGCACCCTCTGCTCGATCATCGGCGGCTTCGTCTACCGCGGCGCGGCGGTGCCGTCCGCGCGCGGACGCTACTTCTTCGGCGACTTCTGCCTCGGCGCGGTCTGGAGCTTCAAGGTCGGCCCCAAGGGGCGCGCCGGCGCACCCGTGCCGCTCGCCGGGAACCTGCCGTTTCTCAGCTCGTTCGGCGAGGACGGGAACGGCGAGATCTATGCGACGACGATCGACGGCGGGCTCTACGAGCTCCGCTAGGCAACGCGCACCCGCGGGTCGAGATACGCGTGCACGAAGTCGATCGCGACGCTGAAGAGGACGATGAACGCGGCGCCGTAGAGCGTCACGCCCATGATCGGCGGCAGGTCGAAATTGTTGATCGACTGCGCCGCGTACTGGCCGACGCCGTGCAGGTCGAACACCGTCTCCGTGAGGATCGCGCCGCCGCCGAGCACAGCGGCGAAGTCGAGCCCGAAGAGCGTCACGACCGGGAGAACGGAGTTCCGCAGCACGTGCCGCACGAGCACGCGCCGCCACGACAGGCCCTTCGCCTTCGCTGTGCGCACGTAGTCCTCGTTCAGCGAATCGAGGACATTGCCGCGGAGTACGCGCCCGTAGAAACCGACGTAGCCCACGGCGAGCACGAGCCACGGGACGAGCAGGTGCGTGAGCCACCGCCACGGGCTCGCGAGCAGCCCGACGTACTCGCCGTCGGGAACGATGCCGTGGCGCTCAGCCAGGAAATAGCGAACGACGACGCCGAGCCAGAACACGGGCAGCGAGATCCCGACGAGCGCGATCACGGTGATGAAGACATCGACCATGCGTCCCGCCGTCAGCGCGGCGAACGTGCCGACGGCGACGCCGAGCAAGAGCCAGATCATCCCCGCGCCGATCGTCAGCGAGAACGTCGCGGGCGCACCCGCCACGATCTGCTGGACGACGTTCTGCTGGCTCGTGTACGAGACGAGCGTGCCCGAGACCATCCGCTGCATCAACCGTGCGTACTGCACGGGCAGCGGCCGGTCGAAGCCCCACGTATGCCGCACGTTCTCGATGCCCTGCGCGGTCGCGTTCTTGCCGGCGATCCGCTGCGCGGGATCGCCGCCCGGGACGACGACGAAGATCACGAAGACGACGATGCTGAGCGCGACGAGCACGACGACGGCTCCGGCGAGGCGGCGCGCAAGATAGAGCAGCATCAGCGGAGCGGCGCGTAGACGGCGTCGAAGCTCGTCTTCCAGGTCGCACCGTCGTCGAGCGAGTGCTCGATCAACTGCCCCACTTCGCCGCCCGGCAGCACGGTGAGCGTCGTCCGGTCGGGGAACGTCGCACCGTCGACGTACGCAACTCCCTGGAAGCGGACGCACCCCGGTTCCGCGAGGACGAGCGACTTCTCCTTCACATAACCCTCGATCGCCCACACCTGCTTCCAGGTGCCGGCGGAGCGGTCGAAGTAGAAGAGGCTCTTGCCCTCCTCCCCGGTGACGCTGCGCCAGTGCTCGAGCACGGCGTACCCGCCGAGCACACGCTCCAGGTGATCGGTGCCCGCGAACTCGCCGTCCCGGCTTCTGACGGACCAATGCCCGAGCCAGAAGTCGAGGACGGCGAGCGCCGCGGAAGGGAGCGGTGCGGTTACTTCCACTTCCAGTCTTCGACATTCCACGTGAATCCGACCTGACTGGGGTTGTTGCTCATGCCGCTGATCGCCGACTTGAAGATGAGCGGGTTCGGGCGCGCGTAGAGCGGAATGCTCGGGATGTCGTTCGCAAGGAGCACGTCCGCCTGCTGGAAGAGCCGTGCGCGCTTGGCCGGGTCGAGCTCGGTCTGGCTCGCCTCGAGCAGCTTCGTCGCCTTGCGGTTGCAGTAGTTGAGGTAATTCGAGAGCCCGCCACAGCCCCAGGTCGGGACGAACCCCGCCGGGTCGGGCAGCGTCACCCACGCGAAGTTCGCGAGGTCGTAGTTCGACCCGGGGATGCCGGTCGGGCCGAAGACGACGTTCGCAGGGAGCGACGCATCGACGACGTCGATGCCGATCGCCTTGAGCTCGGCCTTGACGATCGCCTCCTGTGTCGTGCGCGTCGCGTTCGACGCGGTCCACGTGTAGCGAATCGACGCCTTGAGGTTCGAGCAGGTGAAGATCGCCGAGTTGCCGCCGGATGGTGACGTCGGTCCGCCCGTGCAGTGCTTCTTCAGCAGCGCAAGCGCCTTCGCCGGGTTGTAGCTCCACTTCGCGAAGTCGGCCTTGTACGACGCGTCGGCCGGGTAGTACACGAGGCTGTCGAGCGGCTTCGTGTTGCCGGCGAGCTCGCCGTAGACCGTCTTGATGATCGACTGGCGGTCGATCCCCAGCATGATCGCCTGCCGGAACCACGGCGCCCGCAGCAGCGGCTGGCCCTTCGGCCCGAACTGGATGTCGATGTGCTCCTGGAAGAGGCCCGGCACCTGGTTGAACGTCAGGCCGGGCGTGCTCTTCAGCGGCAGCAGGTTGATGCCGAAGGTCGGGTTGATCGCGTCGACCTCGCCGCCGCGCATCGCCTGCACCTCGGTGTTCGTGTCGGTGATGATCTTGAAGTCGACCTCGTTCAGGCTCGGCTTCTTGCCGTACCAGAACGGGTTCCGCTTCAGCGTGATGCCCTGCCCCTTCGTGTAGTTCGTGAGCAGGAACGGCCCATCCGACACCGGCTTGCCGTCGTTGCCGCAGAGGCAGCTCGTCCAGATGTGGTTGAAGTCCTGGCCGGCAAGCGCCTGCGCGGGATAGATCCCCGTGAAGATGTCCTGCCAGTCGGCGTACGGCTTCTTCCATTTGAACGTGATCTGCTTGTCGCCCTTGTGGGTGTAGCCGGTGATCTGGTCGTAGCCGGCGCGATTCGACACGTCGTTCTTCGGATCGGTGAACGCCTGCCACGTGTACGCGAAGTCCTTGTACGTCACGGGAAGCTTCCGATCGCCCCAGTTCCAGAAGGCGTCCTTGCGGATGACGTACGTGAGCGACGACTTCGTCGCCTTCGCGCTCGACACGAGATCGAGCACGTGACGCAACTTGTTGTCGATGTTGTACGCGCCGCGCATCGTCGGCACGTTGCCGGTCACGGCCGCCCAGTACGCGCCGCAGCAGGTCAGCGCGGTGTTGAAGCCGACGATGTCCTGCTCCATGCCGAAGACGAGGACGTCCCTCGCCCGCCGCGCCGCGGGAGTGCGCGGCACGTTCGCCCACGCCTGAGCGAACGGCGCTGCCGAGAGCGTTGCGGAACGGCTTGCTGCGGACGGGGTACCCGTCGCCGCGGCGGCGAGCGCGAGCACGCTCAGTGCTGCTCCCGCCGCGATCATGAGGCGTTTGGCCATCGATCCCTCCAAGTGACATAGGCGTTTTGCGTGGTCGCGACAACGGTGGGCCGGAATGCCCGCGGCCGCTTCCACGTTCGTGCTCTAACCACGAGCGGCAATGACCGTCAGAGGTCTCACATGAGAGAACGCCAGCTCTTCACGAGCCCGCTCTTCGGCATCGCCGAGTTCGCGTGCCCGCCGCAGGACGAGGCGTGGCGTGACGTGAACGTGATCGAGAGCGCGTCGCCGCTCGTCGTCTTCCCGCACACGACCGTCGGGATCCACCCGGGCGGGGCTGCGCCCGTGCTCGCGACGCCGAATCTCGTCATGCTCTACAACCCGGGGCAGGAGTACGAGCGCAGGCTCCACGACGCGCGCGGCGACGAGTGCCTCTACGTCGCGCTGCACCCGCAGGCGGTCGAGGAGCTCGAGGCCGAGGGCGGCGCCCTCCGCAACGGACGCATGACGGCGACGCATGCGCCCGCCGACCGGGTCGCGTATCTGCACCAGCATCTGCTCAGTCGGCATCTCCGCGGCGCGGAGCCCGATGCGCTGCTCGTCGAGGAGACGACGATGAGGCTCGTGCGCTCGGTCGTCTGGCACCTGCCGAAGCCGGCTGCGCGCCGCGCGGGAACGTCGTCGTCTCATGTCGCGCTGACCGAGAGCGCGAAGGAGCTGCTCGCGGCCTCGCTCGCCGAGCCGCTCGGCCTGCACGAGGTGGCGGCGCGCCTCGGCGTCTCGCCGTTCCACCTTGCGCGTGTGTTCCGCAGCAGAACGGGGTTCTCGCTCCACCAGTACCGCACGCAGCTGCGCCTGCGACTTGCGCTCGACCGCCTGCCCGAGAGCGCCGGAGCACTCACCTCACTCGCGTTCGAGCTCGGTTTCGCGAGCCACAGCCATTTCACCGATACGTTCCGCCGCGAGTTCGGCGTGGCGCCGTCGGCGGTGCGCGACGACCGCCAGGTTCGGCGGCTGCTCGCAGCCTAAGAGGCTCTAAAGCGCGCACGAATTCGGAAGTCTTCTAGGTTCGTTCCGCCTAGGCTCGTTCTCGTGGCAAGCGACTTCGACTTCTGGGTCGGCGAGTGGGACGCGCAATGGGAGGGCGGCCGTGGCTCGAACACGGTCACGGCTGAGCTCGGCGGCTCGGTCGTCCTCGAGCGCTTCGACGGCAGGCCCGGCACGACTCTCCGGGGGCTCAGCGTTTCCGTCTTCGACCGCGAGCGCTCCTGCTGGCGGCAGACGTGGGTCGATTCGCACGGCGGCTACCTCGACTTCACCGGCGGTGTCGGCGACGACGGCGTCATGGAGCTCCGGCACGAGAAGCTCGAGGACGGCGTCGTCGTGCCGTTCCGGATGCGCTTCACCGAGGTCGGACGCGACGCGTTCGTCTGGCTATGGGAGCGCGGCGACGCGAAGGGGGCGTGGAGCGAGCAGTGGCGGATCGAGTACACGCGTCTGTCCTGACCGCGGCGGGGTGGCCCGGCGTCGAGATCCGTCTTCTCGTCGCGCTGCAGACCGTGGCGGCCGAAGGGTCGTTCAGCCATGCCGCACGGAAGCTCGGCTATACGCAGTCGGCCGTGAGCGGACAGATCCTCGCGCTCGAGCGCGCGGTCGGCGCGCGCCTGCTCGACCGTGTCCGCGGCGCACGCTCCGTCGAGTTGACCTCCGAAGGCCGCATCCTCGTGCAGCACGCCTCCGCGATCACCGCACGCCTCGGCGCAGCACAAGCGGAGATCGAAGCGCTGCGCGGGTCGCCGCGCCTGCGCACCGTCTGAAACGAGAAGGGCCCCGGCAGCTGCCGGGGCCCTTTGCACTCGAATGGTCAGCGACGACTAGTCGTCGTCAGAGTCGTGCGAGCGCTCGTGGTGCTTCATGTGATGCTCGCCGTGATGCCTGAGATGGTTCATGTACTTGATGCACTGGCCCTGGTTCTTGAAGTGCGGGTGGTCGAACGTCTTCCAGCCGCCGTTCTTGCACTGGTTGGCGTTGCCGACAACAGGAACCGGAACCTGCTTGACGCCGTTCAGCGTGATGTCACGGAGATCGGCGGTGCCCTGCACGTCGATCAGCACGTCGGCCGCGGTGATCGAGCCGGTCGGCACGGGAACCTGATTGCCGCCCGCAGCGATCGTCGCCGCGGTGAACGTGTAGGTCGCAGAGCCGTCGGCGTTCAGCACCGGCGTGACGTTGTTGCAGCCGAGGAAGAACGTCCCCGTCGTCGTCACGATGTCGAACCGGGGCGAGCCGCCCTGGCACTGCGTCGTGCTCGCGAGGGTGAACGACGCCGATACGAACGGCCCCGTGACACCCGTGATGTCGGCGCCCGCGGCAGCGTTCGTCGAGGTCGCGCAGTTCTTCGCGAGATGCAGCGTGCCGTGGTCGTACGTCGCCGTCGGGCACTTGGTGTTGCCCGGGTCGTAGACGCCCGGCACAAGTGCCGCGCCGGCAACGCCGGTGATCGCAAGCGCCATGACGGCGATTGCCATGATCGTGAATTTCCTCACGTGTTTCCTCCCTCTATTTTCTCTTCCGTACTAAGGGAGGTGCCCGCACGCGCGAGATCCACACGCCCGCAGGGCGATGCTTACGAGAACGTTACGAGGAGAAAAAGGAGCCGGGGCGGGCAGGGCTGCGGCTCCCACGCCACATCCCCGGCTCCCACAGCCGCAGATGGCCCAGCCTAGCGTTATCCGCCGGTTGTCGAGCCGACGTAGATCACGATCGCGGCGCCCTGGGCGATCCGCCCGACCGGCGTCTGGTAGACGACGACGCCGTCCATTGCCGCGTCGCTCACGGGCCAGCTGACCTGGATGACCGCAAAGCCTGCCGTCGTCAGGTCTTGCTGCGCGGTCGCCACATCCTCGTTCGTCGTGTCCGGCACGTCGTTCGCCGGCTTCGGGTGCGTGCCGAGCGACACTTGCAGCCGCACGCGCGCGCCGGCCTTCGAGTTCGAGATGACGACACCGGCCGGCGTGCTCGAGGTTACGTACTGCACGACGACCTGCTGGCGTCCGTTCGCAATCTTCTTGACGGCGTCGCGCAGCCGCAGGCCGGTGTAGTCGTTTCCGGTGGCGGGCGCAGTCGTCGTGGTGGTAGTCGTCGTCGTGGTCGTCGTGGCGACGGTGGTCGTCGTCTGCGGCGCGCCCTTCGAGACCTTCAGCCGCACGGTCGCGCCCTTTGCGAGCGTCGCTCCCGAGCCGGGGCTCTGGGCGAGGACCGTGCCGGGCGGCTGCGTGGAGGCAACCTCTTGCACCGTGGGTGTGAGCCCGATTGCCTGGAGCGCTTGAACGGCGTCCGCTTTCGGCAGGCCGACGAGCTTCGGCATCGCGATGCGGCCCGGGCCGTTCGAGACGACAAGCGCGATTGCGGTTCCTCGCGGGACCACCGTGCCCGGCTTCGGCGCCTGCGCGACGACGATGCCCTTCGGCTTCGTGGCCTGGAGCTTCGTCACCTTCGAGCCGAGCTTCGCGTCCTGCAGCTGGAACTTCGCCGACTGCACCGCGATCCCCGTCACCTTCGGCACCGTCGACATGGCTGCTGCAGGCGTGGGCTTTGCGTCCTTGTCGTTGTGATGGCGGAACACCGTGAGCCAGAGCAGGAACGCCGCGAGCCCGAGCAGGAGTGCGAGGCCGATCACCCATTCCGTCCAGTCGGTGCGCGGCAGCGCCATGGGAGCGGCGCCTTCCTGGACCGCGGGAGCAGGCGCGCCGAGACGGCGGGCCGCATCGGCTGCGCGGCGGCGGCGGGCGCCCGGGAAGCGCCCGCGCTCGACGAACGCGACCCAGGCGTCCTTCTGCTCGGGCGGCAGCGCCCAGAAGCGCTCGCGCGCGGCAGGATTCGCGGCGAGTGCGTTTTCGAGCTCGGTGGAGACGCGGGGGGCCATTGTCCGTCGAGTCAACGCCGGACGACGGCCTGCGGGTACGGCTACTCGGAGCGCATCTCGTCGATCGCCGAGCGCGCCTGTTCGTGGACTGCGCGGCGGCGGGCGTCGACGTCCGGGTCGGGCGCCTCGTCGACGGGCGTCTCGCCCGCCTCGAAGGCCTCGCGGTCGTCGCCGGCGGCGCGTGCCTCGGCGAGCTTCGCCTTCAGCTCCTCCGCCGGATCGGCTCCCCGTTCCGGCTGCGGCTGCGGACGCGGCGTACGCCTGAACAGGCGGTAGGCGGCGGCACCGCCGACGAACCCGGCCAGCCAGGCGGTGAAGCGCCTCATGCGGCCGATGCTACAGTGGCCGCTGCTTCCTGCCCCGTCACCGCGCCGTTCAGTCCCGAGCGGCGCAAGCAGTCGGGGCCGATTCAGACCATGGGAAGGAAGGTGATCGGGACGTTGACGACGTACGAGATTCTTCTGATGCTGGACCCCGAAGGTGCCGAGTCCCACCAGGACGAGGTGATCGCGCGCGTGCGCGAGCTCGTCGAGAAGGGCGGCGGCACCTGGCGGAGCCACGACGCATGGGGCCGTCGGCGCCTTGCGTACGAGATCTTGAAGAAGCCGGAGGGCGTCTACCACCTCGTCGTCTTCGAGTGCAACGCGGAGACCCTCGACGAGATCTCCCGCGTGCTGAAGATCGACGACGCGGTGCTGCGCCATCTGGCGACGAAGCACATCGAGGGCTCGCGCACGAGCGCGCCGCGCGACGACACGCCCGCACCGGCACCCGTCTCGGCACCCGCGCCGGCGGCTCCCGTCGCTGCGGCGGAGCCGGAAGCGGAGCCGGAGCAGGCAGCGGTCGCGACGGCCGAAGAGCCCGAGACCGGGGAAGCACCTACCGAGGGCGAGGAGGAGTAATGGCAGCGAACATCAACAGGGTCGTCCTCGTCGGCAACCTGACGCGCGACCCCGAGCTTCGGCACACGCCGGGCGGGACGCCCGTCTGCAGCCTGCGCATCGCGGTGAACAGCCGCCGCAAGGACGAGTCGGGCAACTGGACCGACAAGCCGAACTACTTCAGCGTGTCGGTCTTCGGCAACCAGGCCGAGAGCTGCGCGCAGTATCTGTCCAAGGGCCGCCCCGTCGCCGTCGACGGCCGGCTCGACTGGCGCGAGTGGGAAGCGAAGGACGGCGGCGGCAAGCGCGAGTCGGTCGAGATCGTGGCTGAGTCCGTCCAGTTCCTGGGCAGCCGCGGCGACGGCGACTCCAGCGGCGGCGGCGGCGGCAACCAGTTCGTGCCGGCGGGTGCCGGCTCCGAGAGCGGAGCCGACTTCCCGGCAGCAGCCGACGACGACATCCCGTTCTAGGAGACGCATGGCACCACGCGATAGACAACAAGGACAGCAGCGGAAGCGCCCGGGCGGCCCCGCAGGGGCGATCAAGCGCCGGAACTGCTTCTTCTGCAAGGACAAGGTCGCCGAGATCGACTACAAGAACATCGGCCAGCTCCGGCGCTACATCTCGGAGAAGGGCAAGATCCGCAGCCGCCGCATCACCGGCGCGTGCCGGCGCCACCAGGTGCAGGTCGCGCAGGCGGTGAAGCGTGCCCGCGAGATGGCGCTCCTCCCGTACGTCGCCGAGGGCCAGGACGACCGCGAACGGAGCGGGGGCCGTGGCCGCCGCGACCGCGACCGCGAGGAACGCTGATGGAGGTCATCCTGCTGAAGGACGTCGACAACGTCGGCCTGCGCGGCGACGTCGTCTCGGTTGCCCGCGGCTTCGCGCGCAACTTCCTCCTCCCGCGGAAGCTCGCGGAGGAGGCGACGGCGGCGCGGGTGGCCGAGCTGCGCAAGCGGGACGGCCAGCGGGCGCGTCACGAGGCGAAGACCGCCGACGAGGCGCAGGCGATCGCGACGAAGCTCGGCTCGACGGAGCTGCGTTTCGACGTGAAGGCGGGCCCAACCGGGTCGCTCTTCGGGTCGGTGACGCCGACCGACATCGCCGACGAGCTCTGGGCGAAGGCGAAGATCCGCGTCGACCGCCGGAAGATCGGCATCGACACGATCAAGCGGATCGGCCGCTACCAGGTGCCGATCGACGTCTTCCAGGACGTGCGCGTCGAGGTGAAGATGCTCGTCGTCCCGGAAGGCGGCGAGCTGCCTTCCGACGTCGAGCTCGAGGCGATGGAGGCCGCGGAGCTCAAGGCAGCGGAGCCCGAGGTCCTGCACGAGGGGCCGCCGCTCGACGAGCTGATCGCCGAGGAGCCGGAGCCGCCGGCAGAGGCCGAGCCGGCAGAGCCGGCGGAGCCGCAGCCGGACTGGCGCGCCGACGCCGACGCGGCGTTGCGCGAGCAGTAGGAGGTACGAGAGGGCGCCGCGAGGCGCCCTCTTTCTGTCCCCACCCTTTCCACCGCCTGTGGAACTTCGACTGAAGTTCCCGCAAGCAGCGTTGGAACTGTCCACAGGCGCACCGTCCGACACCCCTGCGAGGATGGAAGATTCCCCTGCAAATGGCGCAAAAAGACATGTTCACAAGTGACTCATCGACAGGTGGCAGCACCGGCTCGCGCATGGTGCAATCAGCTGGCATGGCACAGCTCGCACCCGTCCCCGACAACGCCACCATCCCGCCCCAGAACCTCGAAGCCGAGGAATCGGTTCTCGGGGCGATGATGATCTCCCCGGGCGCGATCGGAGCCGTGAGCGAGATCCTCGACGCGAGCGATTTCTACCGGGAATCGCACGCGAAGATCTACCGGGCCGCCCTTGCCCTCTACGCCAAAGGCGAGCCGGTGGACGCGATCACGCTGACCGACGAGCTGGAGGAGCGCAGCGAGCTGGAGGGCGTAGGGGGTCGCGTCCGCCTGCACGAGCTCGCGGCTCTCGTCCCCGCGACCGCGAACTCCTCGCACTACGCGAGGATCGTTCGGGAGACAGCGACGCTGCGGGGCCTCATCCGTGCCGGCGGTGAGATCGCCCGCCTCGGCTGGGAACGACCGGGCGAGGCGGGTGATCTCGTCGACCGCGCGGAGCAGGTCATCTTCGACCTCTCGCAGCAGCGCGTCAGCGGCGAGTTCACGCACATCGACGAGCTGCTGAAGGAGAGCTTCGAGCGCATCACGACGCTGTACGAGGCGGGCGCCGACGTCACGGGCACGCCGTCCGGGTACCGCGACCTCGACCGGCTCACCTCCGGCTTCCAGCCGGGCAACCTGATCATCATCGCCGCGCGACCGTCGATGGGGAAGTCGGCGCTCGCGCTCTGCATGGCCGCCAACATGGCGGTGCGCCAGGGCATCCCGGTCGGGATGTTCACGCTCGAGATGTCGAAGTCCGAGGTGACGCAGCGCCTGATGTGCAGCGAGGCGAAGGTCGAGTCGCAGCGGCTGCGCACCGGCAAGCTCGCACCCGACGACTGGCCGCGGTTGACTGCTGCGTGCGACAAGCTCGCGAAGGCGCCGATCTACGTCGACGACACCGGCTCGATCAACATGATGGAGATCCGCTCGAAGGCGCGGCGGCTCAAGTCGCGGCACGCCGATCTCGGGCTGATCATCGTCGACTACCTCCAGCTGATGTCGTCGGCCGGCAACTTCGAGAACCGCGTGCAGGAGGTGTCGCAGATCTCGCGCTCGCTGAAGATCCTCGCGCGCGACCTCGACGTGCCGATCGTCGCGCTGTCGCAGCTCTCGCGTGCGGTCGAGCAGCGCACCGACAAGCGGCCGATCCTCTCCGACCTGCGCGAGTCGGGCTCGATCGAGCAGGACGCCGACCTCGTCGCGTTCATCTACCGCGACGAGTACTACAACGAGGAGTCCGAGCACCAGGGCCTCGCCGAGGTGATTCTCGCGAAGCACCGCAACGGCCCGACCGACTCCCTCAAGCTCTCGTTCCTGAAGCGCTACGCAAAGTTCGCGGACCTCGCCGCAGCATGAGCCTTCGCGAACAGGTGGTGCAGATCTCGGCGCGCGCCACCTCGTTCACTGCCGTCTGCGTCGAGTGCGCGGATCTCGACGAGGCGGAGGGCTACTCCGGCTCGACGTTCGCCGGCCGTCTCGACCTCGACCTCGATCACGGCACGTTCCTCTGCCGGCGCGGCCACTCGGTGCATGTCGAGCGAGCAGCCGAGACCCACTCGGCCGAGGCGGCTGCTTAGCGAAGAGAGCCGCGACCGCCGGGGGTGGCGCCTAGACTTCGGAGGTGCCTGCCACCGTCATCGTCGGTGCGCAGTGGGGCGACGAAGGCAAGGGGAAGATCGTCGACCTGCTCGCACAGGACTCCGACATCGTTTGCCGCTACCAGGGCGGGCCGAATGCCGGCCACACGATCGTCGTCGGCGACGAGACGTACAAGATCCGCGCGCTGCCGAGTGGCATCGTGCGCGGCAAGCCGTGCGTGATCGGCAACGGCTGCGTCGTCGACCCCGAGGTCTTGATCGGCGAGCTCGACGACTTCGAGTCGCGCGGCCACTCGACTGCCCAGGTCTACGTGTCCGGCAACGCGCACCTGATCATGCCGTGGCACCTCGCGATCGACCAGGCGAGCGAGCACCGGCTCGGCAAGCTCGCGATCGGCACGACCCGCCGCGGCATCGGGCCGTGCTACGCGGACAAGGCGATGCGCCTCGGCATCCGCGTGCAGGACGTGCTCGACCCGAAGATCCTGCGGCAGAAGATCGAGGTCGCACTCGCCGAGAAGAACCTCTGGCTCACGAAGGTGTACGAGAGCGAGCCGTTCGACCTCGAGACCGTGGCCGCGCGGTACGAGGGCTACGCGCAGCGTCTGCGACCGTACGTCACCGATACCTCGCTGTACGTCGACACCGCCTTGCGCGACGGAAAGACGGTTCTCTTCGAGGGCGCGCAGGCGACGCTTCTCGATCTCGACCACGGCACGTATCCGTTCGTGACGTCGTCGAACCCGGTCGCCTCGAGCGCCGCCACCGGCGTCGGGATCGGGCCGCGCCGCATCGACCACGTCATCGGCGTCGCGAAGGCGTACGTCACGCGCGTCGGCGAGGGCCCGTTCCCCTCCGAGATCCAGGGCGCCGACCAGGACCGCATGCGCGAGCTCGGCCACGAGTACGGAACGGTCACCGGCCGGAGCCGCCGCTGCGGCTGGCTCGACCTCGTCGCGCTGCGCTACGCGGTGCGCGTGAACGGCATCGACAAGCTCGCGCTGACGAAGCTCGACGTGCTCTCGCACTTCTCGGAGCTGCCGGTGTGCACGCACTACACGTTGCGCGGCGGCGAGCAGACGCCCGACTTCCCCGCGCATCAGAGCGACTTCCACGCTGCGCAGCCGGTGTACGAGACCTTGCCCGGCTGGGACGAGCCGCTCGACGGCTGCAGCTCGGTCGACGACCTGCCGGTTGCGGCGCGGCGCTACGTCGACTTCGTCGAGCGGGCGCTCGACGTCGAGGTGACGCTCGTCGGCACGGGTGCCGAGCGGACGAGCGTCCTCACGCGCGCATAGCGCGCGTCGCCCATGCACGGCCGCGCAGGGTGAACGCACCGGCCGGATCGCCGACCTGGCGGCGAAGCTCTTCGCGTGCTGCGGCGAGCTGCTCGTCGTCCAGCGCCCTGATCCAGGCACCGGCAGGACCGGCGCCGTCCACGAGCGTGCTCCACAGCTCGTCGTAGCCCGCGTACTCGGACTCGACCTCGAGCAGCTCCGTCTCGACGCCGGCGAAGCCGTCGCCCGCGAAGAGACCCTCGATCTCCTCCCGCGTCCGGAAGAGCGTGCGCGCCTCGGTGGGCCCGGCCGAGCCCGGAACGGTCGCTTGAGTGCGATGGACGGCGGCAAGCATCTCCATGCCGGTGCGGTCCCACATGCACACAGCGACGATGCCGCCGGGCCGGACGACGCGCCGCATCTCGGCGATGCCGGCGGGCGCGTCGTTCATGAACGTCACGACCAGCTGCGCGAGCGCGGCATCGAACGACTCGTCGGGCCACGGGAGCTCCTCGGCCGGCGCCGCTCGCACGTCGAGACCGGGCAGGCGGCGCTCGAGCGCCGCCACGAACGGGGGCGAAGGATCGGCGGCGGCTGCGTCCGCGCCGCGGCGGACGAGCTCGGAGGTCAGCGCGCCGGTGCCCGCGCCGACGTCGAGGACGCGCCGGCCCTGCTCGATCCCGGCGAAGTCTGCGAAGACCGGTGCGAGCCGCATGGAGTACCGGCCCATGAAGTTGTCATAGGCGGTGTCAGAGACGTTGAACATCGTCCGGAGTATTCACGTTGAGGAGAAGCGACGCGTCGAGAGCGACGATCGCGACGTCGAGCCCGGCGATCGCGTCGCGTAGGGAAAGCCTGTCGTTCGCGAGGGCCCGCTCGAGCGCAGGCAGCGCACTGCGGCGATATGCACCCGGTAGCGGCCCGCTTGCCGGCACGGCGACGTCACGGCACGCAGCCGCGAGCTCGTGCAGCGCGGCCTCCGTGAAGCGCGGCACGTCGACGGGGAGCACGACAGCCACGTCGTGACACGCAGCGCGGAGACCTGCGACGACGCCGGCGATCGGTGCGCGCACGTCGGTCCCGTCATCGAGCACGTCGAACGGCAGCTCGAGCCCATCCGCGAGCTTGCCGACCGCGATTCGCTCGTCGCACGTCTCGCCGAGCAGCCGCCAGGCACTTGCCGCGAGCGTCTCACCGTCGACGACGGCGAGCGCCTTCGGCGAGCCGAAGCGCCTGCTCGCACCGCCGACGAGGAGAACACCCGTCAGTGCTCGACGCGCCACGTCTCGGTGTAGACGTTGGCGCCGCCGTTGCGCACGAAGCCGCAGAGCGTGATGCCGCGATCTGCGGCGAGCGACACCGCGAGACTCGACGGCGCCCCGACGGCGACGAGCACGGGGCAGCCTGCAACGGCTGCCTTCTGCACGAGCTCGAACGAGAGACGCCCGCTGACGCAGAGAACCGACTGGTTGAGTGGCAGCAGGCCGTCGAGGAACGCGCGGCCGATCACCTTGTCGAGCGCGTTGTGCCGGCCGACGTCCTCGCGCGCGACGACCAGTTCGCCCTCCGCGGTGAAGAGGCCGGTCGCGTGCAGGCCGCCGGTCGCGGCAAACGCAGCCTGCGCCTCGCGCAGCCGGTCGGGCAACGACGACACGAGACCGAGCGAAACGCGCAGCTTCGACTCGACGCGCGGCGCCTCGACCGCAACCGCCTCGAGCGCGCCCTTGCCGCACACGCCGCACGACGACGTCGTGTAGAAGCTCCGCTGGAGCCGAGTCGGGTCGAAGCCCGGCGCCTCGACATCGATCGTGTTCGCAGCGAGGTCGTCCGGCAGGCGCGCAGCGGTCGGCTTCAGGCCCTCCGAGAGACAGAAGCCGAGCGCGAGCTCCTCGTCGTGCCCTGGTGTGCGCATCGTCACCGCCACCGGCTGCCCGCCGATGCGGATCTCGAGCGGTTCTTTGACGGCGACGTGGTCGCGCTCGCTGCGGCCGGTGGGCAGACGCACGACGTCGACCGCCGCGGCAGAGTACGGCGGAGCCTCCATGGACGGCAACTTACTCTCCGGCCGCCGACCTGAAAGCCGCCCAGAGGGTTGATGTGAAATTCGGCCGCAGTCGGGGGCGCTCCAGGCCAAGCGGGGCAGTGCGGGCGGTCGCGGCACGTAGCAGCGCTACGGGTCGCGGCCGAACGTGCTGAACCGCGCCGCGCCGGGGGCGTCATCCGGCCCGGCGGAATTTCACATCAGGCCTCTAGGATCGCTCGCGTGAAGGTTCTGCTCGTGGGGTCGGGAGGGCGTGAGCACGCGCTCGCGTGGGCGCTCGCACGCAGCGGCCTCCTGTCGGAGCTCCACGCAGCGCCCGGCAACCCGGGAATCGCCGAGCTCGCGAGCTGCCACCCGGTACGGGCCGACGATCCGGCGACGCTCGTGCCGCTCGCCGCCGAGCTTCGCGTCGACCTCGTCGTCGTCGGGCCCGAGGCGCCGCTCGTCGCGGGCCTCGCGGACGAGCTCCGCCACCGCGGGCTCGCGGTCTTCGGCCCCGGCGCGGCAGCCGCGCGGATCGAGGGGTCGAAGGCGTTCGCGAAGGACGTGTTCGAAGCAGCGGACGTGCCGACCGCACGCACGCTCGCGGTCGCGCGCCCACCGTGCGTCGTCAAGGCCGACGGCCTGGCCGCGGGGAAGGGCGTCTGGGTGTGTCACACTCAAGCGGAGCTCGACGCCGGCCTGCGCGCCGCGCAGACGCTCGGCCAGCCGTTCCATGTCGAGGAGCTGCTCGAGGGCGAGGAGGTCTCCGTCTTTGCGCTCTGCGACGGCTCGCAGGCGCTCGGGCTCCCGGCGGCGCAGGACTACAAGCGGATCGGCGACGGCGACGAGGGTGCGAACACGGGCGGCATGGGCGCGTACTCGCCGGTGCCGCGCCTCTCCGATGCCGACGTCGCGGAGCTCGTCGAGCTCGCGCATGTGCCCGTGCTGAAAGAGCTCGCGCGGCGCGGAGCACCGTTCTCCGGCGTGCTCTTCGCGGGGCTGATGCTGACGGCCGACGGGCCGCGCGTGCTCGAGTTCAACTGCCGCTTCGGCGACCCGGAGACGCAGTCGCTCCTCCCCCGGCTCGAGGGCGACCTGCTCGAGGCGCTCACTGCCTGCGCAGCGGGCCACCTCGGCGGCGTCTCCTTGCCCGTCTCGGCGCAGGCGGCGGTGACGATCGTGCTCGCGGGCCGCAACTACCCGGAGCGTGGCGACACGGGCACGCCGATCGAGGGGATCGAGGAGGCCGAGGCGACCGGTGCGCTCGTCTTTCACGCGGGGACGGCGCTCCACGACGGGCGCCTCGTGACGAACGGCGGCCGCATCCTCAACGTCACCGCGCTCGGCGACTCGCTCGCCGCTGCGCGAGCTGCCGCATACGAAGCCGCATCGCACATAGATTTCCCCGGCGTGCAGTTTCGCCGGGATATCGCCCATGTCTGACGTCGTCGTCGGGATCCTCGTCGGCTCGGAATCCGATCGCGAGCGCATGCAGGGCGCGATCGACGCGCTCGACGAGGCCGGCATCGGCTACGAGTTCGACGTGCGCTCCGCGCACCGAACGCCCGACTCGGTCACCGAGTACGCGAAGACGGCACGCGCGCGCGGCCTCCGGGTGATCATCTGCGGCGCCGGCCTCTCGGCCGCGTTGCCGGGTGCGGTCGCGGCGCACACGGACCTGCCGGTGATTGGCGTGCCATTGAAGTCGAGCACGAGCGTGCTCGACGGCCTCGATGCGCTGCTCGCGATCGCGCAGATGCCGCCCGGCGTACCCGTCGCGACGGTGGGCGTCGACAACGCGAGGAATGCGGGCGCGCTCGCGGTCCGCATCCTCCGCATGTAGCGGGCGCCTACTCGGGGGCGGTGACGATGTTCGTCAGCGCAGCCGGAACCTCAGGCGCGGACTCGCCGACCCGGCTCGCGAGCGCACGCACGAGCATCCGGTGCGCGTCGCGCGGCTTCATGCCGTGATTGCGCGACGTGTGCGTCGTCATCACGCCGGCGAACCTCATCGGCCGGTGGTACCTGCTGCGCGCGATGTGCGCGAGCTCGGCCCACTGCTTCGCCATCGCGTGGTTGTAGATCTCCGGGATCGCCCGTGCGTACTTCATGCCCGACGTGACGAAGAACACCTGCCGCGCGTTCCAGACGCTACCAACGCCGCCGTCGAGCGACCCGTAGTTGAAGAGCAGGTGCCCCGTGCGCGCATCGCGATAGCCGCGGAAGAAGTCACGCGTGCGGTGGAAGCTGCGATCCCACGCCGGCTCGACGTCGTCCGCGGCAGCGGAGGTCACGTGACCGTGCAGGTTGTGGCTCCGGAGGCGCTTCGCGAGCGCCATCGCCTCGCGCGCCCACTTGCGCCCGGCCGTGTACGCGCTCGGAACCTGCGGGTGGTAGTTGCTCGTGCCGCGCGCGAGCGTGATGCGCAGCGTCGAGCCGCGCCGGAGGCAACGCTTGTAGCCGACGGCGTACGCGAACATCGCGCGCGTGATCACCTTGTTCCCGGCGAAGCGGCCCGAGAAGAGAAACGTGCCGTAGGAGTGGCCGTTCGCCGCCGGCTGGCCGAAGTCGAGGATGACGATGCCGCCGACGCCGCGCTGCGCAGTGCTGCACCCCTGTTCGCGGAGCGTCGATCGCCGCACGGTGTGCTCGTAGAGCGAGATCGTCGCGCGGGCACGGGTGTGCGGCTGCCGTCTCGCCGCGCGGAGGACTGCGCGCAGGTGCAGTGCGCGCCTGGCCGCGCGCTGCGTAAGGCGCCCGGGCCGGAAGGCCGCGAGCGCGAGGACGGCCTTCGGGTGGAGCGGGGCGACGACGCGCGACCGCGGAGCAGCGGCCTCGTGAACGACTGCCGGCTGCGCGAGCCCGACCGCGACCAGCCCGAGGCCGAGCGACCAGAGCCCGAGGCTGACCGCCGCCACGACCCAGCTGCCCCGTTTGCGGCAGGCACGTTTACTCTTTTCGAGCAACATTTCGCGCCCGAACGTATCGCGGTCTCCGGACGCTGCCTGTCCCTCCATCGGGGGAACGCGGCCACCGGAGCGCCGACCTGGGTCCGCTCTAGACTGCAGTCAGTGATCGCCCGCTACTCGCGTCCCGCCATGACCAGCATCTGGTCGGACGAGGGCAAGCTGCGGGCCTGGCTCGACGTCGAGCTTGCGGCGACGGCCGCGTGGGCCGAGCTCGGGGTCGTCCCCGAAGAGGCCGCGCGGACGCTTCAGGAGCGGGCCGTCCCGCCGAGCCCGGAGCGGGTCGCCGAGCTCGAGGCGACGCTCCACCACGACACCGCCGCCTTCGTCGACGCGGTCGCCGAGCAGCTCGGCGAGGAGGGCCGCTGGTTCCACTACGGCCTGACCTCGTCCGACGTGGTCGACACGGCGCTCGCACTCCAGATCCGAGCCGCGGGTGCGCTGATCCTCGAGGGCCTCGACGGCGCGCTCGCCGTCGTCGTCGCGCGCGCGGAGCAGCATCGCGCGACGCTCCAGATGGGCCGCACGCACGGCGTGCACGCCGAGCCGACGACCTTCGGCTTGAAGCTCGCGGGTTGGGCGTTCGAGCTCGACCGGAACCGGCAGCGGGTCGCGCGCGCGCTCGAGGGCATGCGCGTCGGCAAGTTCTCCGGCGCCGTCGGGACGTACGCCGCGACCGACCCCGAGCTCGAGCGCAGCGCCTGCGAGCGGCTCGGGCTCGAGCCGGCGCCGACGTCGACGCAGATCCTCCAGCGCGACCGCCACGCCGAGCTGCTGACGGTGCTCGCGATCGTCGCATCGTCGCTCGACAAGTTCGCGCTCGAGATCAGGCATCTAGCGCGCACCGAGGTCGCCGAGGTGCAGGAGCCGTTCGGTCACGGACAGAAGGGCTCCTCGGCGATGCCGCACAAGCGCAACCCCGTCGTCGCCGAGCGCATCTGCGGGCTCGCTCGCGTCGTGCGCGGTGCCGCCGTCGTCGGGCTCGAGAACGTCGCGCTCTGGCACGAGCGCGACATCTCGCACTCCTCCGCCGAGCGTGTCGTCGTTCCCGACGCGTTCCTCGCCCTCGATTACATGCTCGACCGCTTCTCGTGGCTCGTCGAAGGCCTCGTCGTTCGCGAAGAGCGCATGCGCCGGAACCTCGAGGCGAGCCACTACCTCTTCTTCAGCCAGCGCGTGCTCCTCGCGCTCGTCGCTGCGGGCCTCTCGCGCGACGACGCGTACCGCCTCGTCCAGCGCAACGCGATGCGGGCGTGGGACGAGGAGCTGGACTTCCGCGAGCTCGTGCGCTCCGACGACGAGATCGCCTCGCGCGTCGACCTCGACGCGGTCTTCGACCTCGACGCGTACACGCGTCACGTTGACACCGTCTTCGCCCGTCTCAGCTCACTCGCCGTCAAGGAGGAACCGGTTCATGTCTGAAGCCACGCACGTCGCGTCCGGAAAGGTGCGCGAGCTCTACGCGCTCGACGACGACCGCCTGCTGCTCGTCGCGAGCGACAGGATCTCGACGTTCGACGTCATCCTGCCGACCGAGATCCCGGACAAGGGGCGCGTGCTCACCGGTCTCTCGGGCTTCTGGTTCACGCTCCTCCGCCCGCTCGTCCCGAACCACATGCTCGCGATCCGCGACGACGGCCGCTCGATGGAGTGCCGCCGCCTGTCGATGCTGCCGATCGAGTGCGTCGTGCGCGGCTACCTCGCGGGCTCGGGCTGGA
>JANMQZ010000006.1:0-8883 GCA_031370755.1 Actinomycetes bacterium | reverse complement strand
GCAACGCGCGCGCGGACTGGTTCACGCTGCGGCGCGACGGCCTAGCAGACGCGCGCCGTCTGCTCGGCGAGCTAGGCGAGAGCTGAGCCGACGAGCGCGTCGACCCGCTCGAGCAACTCGGCGGCGGCGAACGGCTTGACGAGCACCGGGTCTGCGCTAGCCGTGCCGTAGCGCGGTCGCGCGTAGCCCGACATGAAGAGCGTCTTCACCTCGGGCTGGATCCCGCGCACGGCCTCCTCGATGTCGAGGCCGTCGACTGCGCCGAGGACGACGTCCGCGAGAAGCAGATCGACCTTCGAGCCGTTTGCGACCGCCTCTGCCTGCTCGAGATCCGCGGCTGCCGAGACCTGGTAGCCGGCGCCGCGCAGCACCTCGGAGACGTAGTAGCCGACGGCGGGATCGTCGTCGACGACGAGGATGTGAATCGCGCTCATCTCCGAAGGATAGGGCGCGGGCTAGTCTCTGCCCATGCCGACGGTCGTCATTCCGTTCGCGGGCGTCGAGGGCAAGACGCGCCTGCACGCCTCGCGCCGGGCGCGGCGTGAGCTCTCGCTCGCCATGCTCGGGGACGTCCTCGCCGCTGCAGTCGCGATCGGGTTGGTGCGCGTCGTGACGGCCGACGCAGAAGGCGCGCAGCTCGCGGGAGAGCTCGGCGCGTCGGTGGTCGACGATCCAGGTGGGGGACAGGGCCCCGCCGTTGCCGCTGCCGTTGCGGGCGTCGAGCCGGGTGCGATCCTCATCGTGAATGCGGACCTTCCATGCGTGCAGCCGGCCGACCTTCGCGCGCTTCTCGCGGCGACGCCCGCAGGCGGCATCGCTCTCGTCGAGGCGCTCGACGGCACGACGAACGCATTGAGCATCTCCGCGCCCGAGGTCTTCGCGCCGCTCTACGGCCACGACAGCGCAGCGCGCTTCCAGGCGCGCGCGCGCGAGCTCGGGCTCGAGCCCGTCTCGGCCGCCATTCCCAATCTTGCGGACGACGTCGACACCGTGGAGGACCTGCGGCGGCTGCACCTTCGGCTCGGGCCGCGTTCGCAGATGGCTCTTGCGACGCTGCCGGTCGAGGCGACGCCGTGAAGGTGGTCGTCCTCTCGGGCGGCGTCGGTGGAGCCCGTTTCGTCCGCGGCGTCGTTGATGTCGCCGACCCGCGCGACGTCACCGTGATCGGCAATGTCGGCGACGACCTCGACGTGCTCGGCATGCGCGTCTCGCCGGACCTCGACTCGATTCTCTACGCGCTCGCCGGGCTGAACGACGAGAAGCGCGGCTGGGGTCGTGCCGACGAGTCGTGGAATGCGCTCGCGACGGTCACCGAGCTCGGCGGCGAGTCGTGGTTCGCGCTCGGCGACCGCGACCTCGGCCTCCACCTGGTGCGCACGCAGGCGCTGCGCAGCGGCGAGCCGCTGTCCGCGGTGACGGCGCGCATCGCGCGCGCGCTCGGCGTCGAGACGACGCTGCTCCCCGCGACCGACGACCTGCTGCGTACCTGGATCGCGACCGCTGCCGGCGAGTTCACGTTCCAAGAGTGGTTCGTCGCGCGCGGACACCGCGACGACGTCGACGCGCTTCGGTTCGAAGGGGCCGAGACGGCGACACCTGCGCCAGGCGTCCTCGAGGCGATCGCGTCGGCGGATCTCCTACTGATCGCGCCGAGCAATCCGTACGTCTCGATCGCACCGATCCTCGCCGTGCCGGCGATCCACTCGGCGCTCGCGAGCCGGCGTGTGCCCTGCGTCGCCGTCAGCCCGCTGATCGGCGGGCGAGCAGTGAAAGGCCCAGCCGACCGCATGCTTGCGCGGCTCGCAGGCGGAACGTCTCCCCGCCACGTAACAGACTGTTACAAGGGCTTGATCGACGCGCTCGTGATCGACGAGGCGGACGCAGACGACGTCGACGGGCTGGGCGCCGTCAAGGCGGTGCCGACGCGCACGCTGATGTCGGGCGCCGACGCACGCCGGCGTCTCGCCGAGGTCGTGCTCGGCCTGGTGCCCGCGTGAGGGTCGCCGTCGTCGGCGGCACCGGCGACTTCGGGCTCGCGCTCGCGCTGCAGCTTGTGGGTGCGGGACATGACGTCGTCGTCGGCTCGCGCGACGCAGAGCGCGCGGCCGAGAAGGCAGCCGAGATCGGCGCAACGGGGGCCGCGAACGAGGATGCGGTGCGCGGCGTCGCGGTCGTCGTGCTTGCAGTGAAGGCGGAGACCGCACTCGCGACTGCGGAGTATCTCGTCGACGCAATCGGCGAGACGCCCGTGCTCAGCGTCGCGAGCGAGCTGCGCTTCACGAAGATCGGCGTCCTTCCCGGCGGCGACGCCCGCTCCATCGCCGAGCGAACGCAGGACTTGTTGCGCGCTCCTGTCATTGCAGGATTGCACTCGCTCGCGGCAGCGTCGCTCGCGCACGGGAAGGCCGACGGAGACGCACTCGTGTGCGGCGACGACATCGCTGCCAAGGAGCTCGTGCTCGAGCTCGCCGGCGCGGTCGTCACGGGCCGTGCTCTCGACGCAGGGCCGCTCGCAAGCGCGCGCGCCCTCGAGGGCTTGACCGCGGTGATTGTCAACCTGAACAAGCGCTACCGCGCCCACGCGGGCGTTCAGGTCACCGGCCTGACGTGACGATCGCCGAGGGCTTCACCGTCTTCCCGGTCACCGGGATCCCCGAGCTGCGCGAAGGCGACGACCTCGCGGCGCTCATCGCCGAGCGCGTCCAGCTCGCCGACCTCGACATCGTCGTCGTCGCGCAGAAGGCGATCTCGAAGATCGAGGGACGTGTCGTGCGCCTCGACGCCGTCGAGCCTTCCGAGCTCGCACGGGAGATCGCCGGCAGCGAAGGCGACCCACAACGAGTCGAATGGATCCTGCGCGAGGCCAAGCGCGTCGTGCGCGTGCGCGCACCGCTCGTCATCTGCGAGACACGGCACGGCTTCATCTGCGCGTCGGCCGGCGTCGATCAGTCCAACACGCCCGAAGCCGGGACGCTCGTGCTGCTCCCGGTGGATCCCGACGCGTCGGCAGCAACGCTGCGCGTGCACCTCCGTGAGCGCACGGGACGCGACGTTGGGGTGCTCGTCACCGACTCGTTCGGCCGGCCGTGGCGGCAGGGGACGACCGACGTTGCGATCGGTGCCGACGGCATTGAAGTGATGCGCGAGCTCACCGGCGAGCGCGATCCGACCGGCTACGAGCTGAAGGCGACAGTGATCGCCGTCGCAGACGAGCTCGCGGGTGCAGCGCAGCTCGTCGCGGGAAAGCTCGATCGCGTGCCCGTGTCGATCATCCGCGGTCTCGACCTGCGTGGAACCGGCCGTGCAACCGACATCCCCATTCCGCCCGAGCTCGATCTGTTCGGTTAGGGTCGGCGCCAATGGCCGAGGATGCGATCTCGTCCGCAAATGCGCTGCTGCGTGAGAAGGGTTACGTCGAGCGCGACCTTGCGGTGCACGCGGGGCCGCGCGGCAAGGCGCTCCTGAAGGGCAACAAGATCATCAGCCCGTTCAGCGACGACGCGGAGCTCGTGCTCCGGGTCGCACGCGAGCTCGTGCCGCCGGCGGTCGAGCTCGGCAACAAGGTGATCCGGCCGGCCGACCTGCGCGCGCGACTCTGACCGCCGCTACGGCGACGGTAGCCGGAGCGTGATCGCGGCGTCGCCGAGCTCGACCGTGCCGCCGTGATCGGCGGCGATGCGCGCCGCTGCGAGCGTGCCGAGCGACTCGTGCCCACCCGGCGTCACCGTGAGAGCCCCGCCGGAGACTTCGACCGTGAGCTTCTCGGCGCCGGTGCGGGCTGCGAGCAGGAGGTGCAGCACCGCCTGCCGGAGAAGCGGCTCCGGGCACGCAACGAGCTGCGGCTCCGCCGGATAGCGCTCCTCGATCTCCAGCAGCTTGCCGAGACCGTGGCGGACGAGCGCGAGCGAGGCTTGCACGGCCGCGATCAGGTCGGCTCGCGCCGCCTCGCTCCCTGCGGGGCGCGCGAAGTCGAGCAGGCTGCCGAGGGTAGCCTTCATCTCGAGCGCCGCCCGGGAGACGAGCCGCAGCCGATCTTCGTCGTCGGTCCCGGGAGTCGCGTCGTCGAGCAGGAGATCCACGAGCCCGAGCACGCCGAAGAGAGGATTGGCCACGTCGTGGGCGACATCGGCGGCGAGGTCGCCGAGCGCGGCCGAGCGTGCGAGGAGTATGAGCTCGCGTTCGACGGTCGGCCGCTGGTCGTCCGGAAGGGACAGTATTGTTGACAAAAGAGTCAACCGCGCGTCAGGCATCCGCCAGAGCATGACCGATCCCATCACCTGTGTCGTCGCCGACGATCACCCGGCGATGCTGACCGCGGTGGCGGAGATCCTCGGCCGGAGCGGGTTCGACGTCGTCGGCCGCGCGAAGGACGGGGCGGAGGCGCTCGCGCTGATCGAGTCGGGGAAGCCGGCGCTCGCGATCGTCGACGTGCGCATGCCCCAGCTCTCGGGGATCGAGGTGGCGCTCCGGGTTGCGACCACGTCGCCCGGAACCGCGATCGTCTTCTACACCGCCTTCGGCGACCGCGCGCTCCTCTCGGAGGCACTCGACGTGGGGGCGCGCGGCTTCGTGCTCAAGGAGGCGCCGCTGGCCGACCTCGTCCGCGCCGCCGAGCGCGTCGCCGCCGGCGAGGCGTATGTCGACCCGGTGCTCGCAGGCGTCCTCGTCAGCAGCCACTTCACCGATCGGGCGCCGTCGCTCACCCAGCGCGAGCGCGAGGTCCTGCGACTGCTCGCCGACGGGCTCGCGAACGAGGAGATCGGCAAGACGCTTCACATCTCGCCGGAGACCGTGCGCACGCACGTCCGCAAGGCGATGGCGAAGCTCGAGGCGGACACGCGCACGCAGGCCGTCGCGACCGCCCTCCGCCAGTCCATCATCTCGTGATGGAGTTGCGGCGCGGCGATCTCGAGTCGGACCCGGCGCGGCAGTTCGAGCGCTGGTACGCAGAGGCGGCCGCGGCGCAGAAGTGGCCCGAGCGCATGGCCGTCGCAACCGCGACGACAGCCGGCGCGCCGTCGCTGCGGATGGTGCTCCTGAAGTCGTTCGACGAGCGCGGCCTCGTCTTCTTCACGCACACCTCAAGCCGCAAGGGAACGGAGCTCAGCGCGAACCCGCACGCCGCGTTGCTCCTCTACTGGGACTCACTCGGACGGCAGGTTCGCATCGAGGGAGCGGTGGAGCAGGTGTCGCCGGCTGAGTCGGACGTGTATTTCGCGACACGTCCGCCCGGTGCACAGGCTGGTGCCGTCGTGTCACGGCAGAGCGAGGTGCTCGAGAACCGCGACGAGCTCGAGGCACGCGTCGGGGAGCTCGACGGCGCAGACGTCGCGAGGCCGGAGACGTGGGGAGGCTTTCGCGTCTCGCCCGAAGCCTGGGAGTTCTGGCAGCACCGCGACGACCGGCTGCACGATCGCTTTCGCTACCGGCGCACGAGCGGTGTGTGGGTCATCGAGCGGCTCTACCCCTGAGCGTCCGCCCGAGCTTCGCGAGCCGGTCGTCCCACGCGCCGCCGACGTCGACCATCCAGGCGACGGCGTCGCCGAGTGGCTCGGGCGTCACCTCGTAGCGTGTCTCGCGGCCTGCGCGCGTCGCGCGCAGAAGTCCCGCGTCGGCGAGCGACACAAGCTGCTTTGCCACCGCCTGCCGCGTCACCGGCAGCTCGGCGGCGAGCTCCGTCGCCGTCGCGCTCCCGCGCGACGCGACCGCTTCGACGAGCGAGCGCCGGCCCGGGTCGCCGAGCGCGTCGAAGACGCGGCTTACGCTACGGGAGTCCACGCGAGCGCGTGCAGCTCGAGCGCCGTGCTCCAGTCGGGTGCCGTCTCGACGACATGCACCTTCGTACCGCCCTCGACCTCCTCGAGCTCGAGGACGACCTCGCCCTCGTCGTCCCAGTCGAGGACGAGACGCTCGCCGGGTGCCGCCTCGCGGACGACAGCGCGGCGCACCTCACCGTTCTCCCAGCGGAAGACGCCTGCGCCGCCCGGTTGCGCGTCGAGCTCGACCTCGGTCGCGAACCACTCCTCGAGCCGGTCCGGCTCCGTCAGCGCCTCCCAGACCTCGTCGGGGGAGGCCGGGAAGACGATCTCCCGCTCGATCTGCATCGTCGCTCCTCTCACTTGACACGCAACCGTGGGGTTGCGTTACAATGCGCAACCTATGGGTAGCGCATTTAACCACGTGGTGCCGATGGTCGTCGAGTCCGACGGGCGGTACGAGCGCTCGTTCGACATCTTCTCGCGGCTGCTCCGCGAGCGGATCGTCTTTCTCGGCACGGCGGTCTCCGACCAGTCGGCGAACCTGATCGTCGCGCAGCTCCTCTTTCTCGAGGCGGAGGATCCGGACGAGGACATCCGCCTCTACGTGAACTCGCCGGGCGGGGACTCCTACGCCGGCTTCGCGATCTACGACGCGATGCAGTTCGTGAAGCCCGACGTGCAGACATACGCAATCGGCATGGCGATGTCGGCGGGAGCGCTGATCCTCGCGGCCGGTGCCGCCGGCAAGCGGTACGTGCTGCCGAACTCGAAGGTGATGATCCACCAGGGCTCGGGCGGCTTCCGCGGCACGCCCGCCGACATCCAGATCGCCGCGCGCGAGATCTTGGCGCTCACGCGACGCTACGGCGAGATCCTCGCGAAGCACTCGCATCGCGACGTGGAGCAGGTGATGCGCGACATCGACCGCGACCGGTTCCTCGGTCCGGAGGAAGCGGTCGAGTACGGGCTCGCCGACCACGTGCTTGCGACACGCGCCGAAGCTGCATAGACCCTCCCACAGCTACCGTCGGCTCGTGCGATTCGTCGACGAGCTCGACTTCGCGGTCGGCTGGATCGCGCCGGAGCCGCTCTTCCTGCAGCGTGCCTCACACGCGATCGCCGCCGGCGGCCGGGTGTGGCTGATCGATCCGGTCGACGACGCTGACGCGCTCGAGCGCGCTCGCTCGCTCGGTGAGCCCGCGGCCGTCGTGCAGCTGCTCGATCGCCACGGGCGCGACTGCGCCCGCGTCGCTGCTCGCCTCGGCATCCCGCATCACGTCGTCCCTGATGTCGCACCCGATGGCGCGCCGTTCGAGGTGATCCCCGTGCTGCGACGGAAGCGCTGGCACGAGGTGGCGCTGTGGTTCCCCGAACTGCGCACGCTCGTGTGCGCGGACGCGCTCGGCACGGCGCCGTACTACCGGGCGAAGAGCGAGCGGATCGGGGTCTCGCCGCTCCTGCGCTTGACTCCTTCGCGCGCGCTCCTCGCCGTCGAGCCCGAGCACGTGCTCGTCGGCCACGGAGCCGGCGTGCACGAGGATGCCGCGAGCGCGGTGCGCGAGGCTGTGACGAAGGCGCGGCGCCGCATTCCGCCGTGGCTCTGGTCGGCCGCGCGCACTCGATAGGCTGACCCCGTGGCGGTGACGGCGGATTTGCGGAGCGACCTGCTTGCGCTCATCGAGGACGAGCAGCGTGTGAACAGCGGCGAGTCGGCGCTCGACCAGCACGCGTCCGATCTTTCGTATCACCCGGCGCACCGGCCGGATGTCGTCGTCTATCCCGAGTCGGCAGCCGAGGTCGCGGCCGTGCTTGCCTACGCCGACGGTGCGGGCGTCCCCGTCGTGCCCTTCGGCGCCGGCACGAGCCTCGAGGGCCACGTGATCCCGCTCCACGGCGGGATCAGCCTCGACCTCACGCGTATGAACACGATCGTCGCGCTTCGCCCCGACGACCTCACGGTGACCGTCCAGCCCGGCGTGACGCGGTCGCAGCTGGAGGCGGCCGCCGGCCCGCACGGGCTCTGGTTCCCGGTCGACCCGGGCGCAGACGCGACGCTCGGCGGCATGGCGGCGACGAATGCGAGCGGCACGACGACCGTGCGGTACGGCGGCATGCGCGCGCACGTGCTCGAGCTCGAGGTCGTGCTCGCAGACGGACGCGTCATCCGAACGGGCACGCGCGCAGTCAAGTCGTCGGCCGGCTACAACCTCACGAATCTCATCATCGGCTCGGAAGGGACGCTCGGCGTGATCACCGAGCTGACGTTGCGGCTGCACCCGATTCCGGATCACATCGTCGTCGCACGGGCCGCGTTCCCATCGGTCGAAGCCGCCTGTCGCGCGGCGGCAACGCTGATCGGGGTCGGCGTGCCCGTCACCCGCTGCGAGCTCCTCGACGCCACGACGATCGCGGCGCTGAATGCGTTCTCCGGCACGAGCTTCCCCGAGTCGCCGTACCTCTTCGTCGAGTTCGGCGGTTCGGAGGCCGGCATCGCCGGCGACCTCGTGACGACCCGTGAGGTCGCGGAGGACGAGGGCGCGACGGCATTCGAGTCGGAGAGCGACCCGACGGCCCGCGCGCAGATGTGGAGCGCCCGGCACAACTCGCTCATGGCGTCGCTTGCTCTGGCGCCCGGCTCGAAGGCGATGACGACCGATGTCGCCGTCCCAGTGTCGGAGCTCGCTGCCGCGATCGAGCACGCACGGCGCGCGCTCGACGAGTCGGGTCTCCGTGGCGGCATCGTCGGCCACGTCGGAGACGGCAACTTCCACGTCGGCTTCCTGCTCGACCCGGATGACGCCGGCTCGATCGCCCAGGCGGACGCGCTGAACGCCGCCGTCGTGACGGATGCGCTGGCGCGCGGCGGCACGTGCACCGGCGAGCACGGCATCGGCTACGGCAAGCTCGCCTATCTCGAGCAGCAGCACGGCGACCTCGTGCCGCTCTTCCGCGGGATCAAGCAGCTGTTCGATCCGCGCGGGACTTTGAATCCGGGGAAGGTCGTTCCTTAGAAGCGGTGCCAGGCACCCGCTGCGCGGGAGCCAGGCACCGTCTAAGCCACTGCGCGTTCGACTAGGAGGTCGTCCAGCAGCTCATAGCCTCGCTGGATCAGCGCGCGCTTCTC
>JANMQZ010000001.1:0-26773 GCA_031370755.1 Actinomycetes bacterium | reverse complement strand
CGACCGACTCGCCGTCGTCGGCCCCGACCACGAGACCCGCGTTCTGGAGGTCGCCCACGAGCGTCGCCACGGTCGTGCGCGACAGACCCGTCAACTGCGCGAGCTCGCTGCGCGTTGCGGTCCCGCTGCGGCGCAGCGCGTCGACGACCCGTAGGCGGTTTCCCTCACGCAGCGCCTCGAGGGAGCCGTCGGCAGCGTCGCCTCGCACGCCGCAACCTTCTCGCGCGACGGCCGCTTTTGTCAAGAGGTTGGCTGAAAAACTCGTGGACGGGCCTCGATTCCGCCGAGGCGCGGCTGAAAGCCGAGGCGTATCCTGTGTGGCGGAGGGAGGTGGTGTCGATGGCGACCCCACATCTGCCGCACCCGCATGCGCCCCACGCGGACTTCGACCACCATCCGTGGCGCATGCTCCCGATGGCGCTCCTCGTGATCGTCATCCTCGCAACGGTGCTGATCGTCGTGAGCTTCGCGATCTCGAAGGCGATCACCGGGCACGCCTACTGACCGGGAGATCTCGTCGACTGCGTGCGGGCCCCCACGGGGTGATACGAGCACACGGATAGCGAGCAGACCAGTTCACCCCTGATCTGTTGCACCCGTGCGGGAAACTACGCTCCGCGCTCCGCGGCCCGGGACGATGTATGTGGCATGCGGAACTTGTTGCTCATCGCCGGCTCGCTGACCGTCCTTGCGGCCGCACTCGCTCTCCCTGCAAGCGCGGACACGCCCGCGACGTTCACGCTGACCGCGGGAGGGCTGTCGATCAGCGCGCCGACCAGCAGCGTGTCACTCGGATCGCAGCCGGTCTCGAACAGCCCGAGCACCATCACCGGCACGCTCGGCACCGTCACGGTCTCCGACGCGCGCGGCGGAGTCACCACGTGGACGGCCTCGGTGATCTCGACCGCGTTCACGCCCACCGCCGGCCCGGCTGACCCGGCCAGCAACGTCAGCTACGGCGCGGGCACGATCACGGCGTCGGCGACCGTGGTCGCAACGGTGGTTGCTGCTGCGAATCTGACCGGCGTGTCGACAGTCGTGACCGGCGCGAGCACCGGCATCAGCTCTGCCACCTGGGACCCGACCATCTCGGTGCTCGTCCCCGCCAACTACGCGCCCGGCACCTACACGGCCACGATCACGCACTCGGTCGCCTGACGGACCCGAGAAGCATCGTGCGTAGCCGCCTGCTCGTCTTCCTACTGCTTGCCGGGATCGTTGCACCTGTGTCCGGCGCGCTCGCTGCATCAACGCAAAGCTCGGCCGGCATCGGCATCCGGCTCGACGCCGGCATTGCGGATCCACGTGGGAACCCTCTCGCCCGTGTGTACGTCGTCGGGCGGCTCGCGCCGGGAACGAGCCTCCGACGCCGCATCGAGATCAGCAACGACACGAGCTCGACCGCGGATGTCGCGGTCTACCCGGCCGCCGCGGGACTTCGTCGCGGCAACTTCACATTCGCTCCCGGTCACCGCCAGAACGAGCTCTCAAGCTGGACATCGGTCGGTCAAGACGTGCTGCACCTGTCGCGCGAAGCGACAGCACTCGAGACGCTGACGATCAACGTGCCGGCTGATGCGTCCGCCGGCGAGCGCTATGCAGTCGTCTGGGCCGAGGTCTCCGCACCTGCGCCGGTCGGAGGGGGCGTCATGCTTGTGAACCGAGTTGGGATCCGCGTCTATGTCACCGTCGGCCCGAGCAGCACGTCGCGCTCGAACTTTGCGATCGGAGCCGTCAGCGCAACACGTTCGGCGAACGGTGCGCCGCTCGTCGTCGCAACGATCCGCAACACCGGCGCACGCACGCTCGAGCTCAGCGGCTACCTCACACTCTCAAAGGGACCGGGGGGGATTCGAGCCGGGCCGTTTCCTGTCCGCCTCGAGACGGCACTCGCGCCGGACCGCTCAAGAGCCGCCACGGTTCGGCTCGACCGACGACTGCCGCTCGGCCCATGGCGTGCGCGTCTCGCGCTCGTGAGCGGTCGGATCCAACGAGTCGCCTCCGCGACGATCACGTTCCCGAGCTCCACCGGTGCTCCGACAGCGGGCGCGGGACCAGCTGTGTCCCGTGGCGCGATGCTCTTGGCGCTCGCCGCGCTCATCCTGCTCGCAGCCGCGGGCGCGGCGCTCCTGCGCTCCCGGCGCCGCCAATAGAGAAGCCCCGTTGCCGGGGCTTCTCCGTAGCAGGCCTGTAAGCCGGATCCTGTCTTGGGTGACCATCCATCTGTGCAGCTACCCGGTTCCTCGGCGGGCCGCCTCAACGGAACCTGTTCGCCTTGCACCGGACGGGGTTTGGCGAGCCGCCGTGTCGCCACGACGCTGGTGGGCTCTTACCCCACCGTTTCACCCTTACCGGCGGCGTCTCCGGAGAACACGCCGTCGGCGGTTTGCTTTCTGTGCCACTGTCCGTCGGCTTTCGCCGCCTCTCTCACGAGAGCGTCCTGCCCTGCGGTGTCCGGACTTTCCTCGACGCCACGCTTGCGCGCGACGCCGCGGTCACCCGGCCTGCGCGTCGAATTCTACCTGGGTGCCCGCCGCCTCGCTGCGCCCGAACAGGGTCATCTCGCACTCGGGGCACCGCACCGCCGGCCCGCTGTGCAGGACGAACTCCCCACACACCGGGCACTCGAGCGAGGCGCCGCGCAGCAGCGCGAACAGTTCCTGCTCGAGCGTCCGGTGCAGGGGGGCGACGTGACTCACAGTTCCCGGAAGACTCCTACGACTTTGCCGAGAACCTGCACGTAGTCCGCGTAGATCGGGTCGAGCGCCGCGTTCTCCGGCTGGAGGCGGATGCGCCCCTTCTCCTTGTAGAACGTCTTCACGGTCGCCTCGTCGGCGCTCTCGTCGTCACCCGCGAGCGCGACCACGATCTCGCCGTTGCGCGCGTCCTGCGCGCGGCGGACGACGACGATGTCGCCGTCGAGGATGCCCGCCTCGATCATCGACTCGCCCTTCACGCGCAGCAGGAAGTCGCCGCGCAGGGTCTCGGGTACGGCGAGCTCGTCCTCGACGTTCTGCTCCGCGAGGAGCGGCCCGCCTGCGGCGATCTGCCCGAGCAGCGGCAGCTTCGGCAGCGTCGCGGTGGGAGCCTGGTGCTCGCGGCCGAGCAGCTCGAGCGCGCGCGGCTTCGTCGGGTCGCGGCGCAGGAGGCCTGCCCGCTCGAGGTTCGCAAGGTGCGCGTGCACGGTCGAGGGCGACGCGAGCCCGACGGCCTCGCCGATCTCGCGGACGGTCGGCGGGTAGCCGAGGCGGTCGACGTAGTCGACGAGGAATTGCCAAATCTCCTGCTGGCGCCCGGTGAGTTCCACGATGCGTCGTCTCCTGGATCGAGGGTGCGGTCGGTGGTCGAACGTGTGTTCGCCATCAGAGTAGAGACTCCTTCGGACGGCGTCAACCGCGGGCTCCTCAGGCCATCGGCACCTGGAGCAGGAGCCGCGGCGCGATCCGGTCGAGAATCTCCTCGAGCGTGGCGCCGGTAGCGGTGATGCCGTGGTTTCGCAGGCCAATGACCGCGTGCGCAGGGTCCGGCTCGGCGGCGAGGAGGCGGGCGACCGTGTCCGCAAGCTCCTCGGTGCCGCAGGGGAAGTTCACCTCGGTGGCGACGATCCCGTCGAGCCACGCGTGAACGTGGAGGATCGCGCCGACGTCCGGGTGCTCGCGGTAGATCTTCCAGTGCTCGATCGCGTCGACGGAGACACGCCGCGGCTCGATCCCGGGCGGCACGCTGAGCACGATCCGCGCGTGCCCCGGCTCGTAACCGGACACGAGCAGGATGTCGCGGCCGGGCGTCTCGAGCTTCGACTTGTCGACGCCGCTCGCGCTCATCCAGAAGCGCGTCTCGTCCTTCCGCACCGAGAGATTGCCGTACGAGAGCCCGCCGAGGCCGTAGAGCCTCTTGATGTGCCGGAGATCGCGCTCGCCGACGAGGTCCTCGACCGGGAACGGCGCCGGGAGCAGGCCCAGGTCGTCGAGGCGCTTGCCGACCGCGGCGAGTGAGCGCGTCAGCTCGTCGCCGTCCCACAACTCCGGCTCGAGGTCGGGCCGGAACTCGTTGTCGATCACGAGGCGGGAACGCGCGAGCGGCGCAAGCCGCTCGACGACGGCGACAGCGAGCGCAGCGGCGCCGGCGGTCTCCTCGACGAGGTAGCTGCCCCGCTCGAGCGTCGTGAACCAGACGCCCTCGTCGGGCACGAAGGTGAGCGACACGTTCGCGAGGGCACGGACGAGCATCGGATACCCCTCGCGCAGCGGGTCGGGCGGCGACGCGTCGACCTCGTGCAGCGCGGCGACGAATGTCCCACGCGCGCGGCGCCTGAACGGCCGCGGCCGCTCGGGGTCGACGAGATTCAGAACGAGCTCCGGATCCTCGCCTTCGGCCGAGGGCGGGAAGCCGGCATAGGCGAGCGCATGCCGCAGGCCGGCGACGAGCTCGCCGAAGAGCGCGGAGGACGGCTCGCCGATCACGAGATAGCCCATGGGCGCAACGCTATGAGACGAGGGCGGAGCCGGAATCCGCAGAAATCCACATTCTGAACCGCGAAGGGCCGCCTCTCTGGCGACCCTTCGTGCCGATGCGCTGGAGAGGACTTGAACCTCCACGGCCTATGCGGCCACTAGGCCCTCAACCTAGCGCGTCTACCAATTCCGCCACCAGCGCTCGAGGGAGCGCGAAGTGTAGCGCCGGTTGGTATGACAGTCAGGTGCGTCTCTGGCCAGGCAGGAACGGGCGGGCGCTGCAATCGCTCGACGAAGCAGCCGCGTACGCGCGTTGCCACGGCGAGCGGAGCTCCGAGATCCTGCGGGTCGTGCCGGTGCCGCCCGCACCGCCGCCCGCGCCGCTCGGGATCACCGGCGAGACGCTGCGCAAGGCCTTCGAGCAGCGACTCCGGTCGCGCGCGACGCCGCCTACTTGAGGTAGCGGAAGAGCGCGATGCTGTTCGCCACGAAGAGCACTGCGACCACGACCGTGAACCGCGTCAGGTTCCGCTCGACGATGTGGGTGCCGCCCTGCGAGGCCGGCGTGAAGCCCATGCCGCCCATGCCCGCGTCGCGGCCGCTGTGCATCAGCACGAGCGCGACGAGCACGAAGGCGAAGAGCACCTGGACGACTGCGAGAAAGCTGATCATCGCCCGCCAGGGTAGCTCAGGCCGTCATCGGGTTGCGATCTCGACGATCGCGTCGATCAGCTCGGCGGCGATCCTGTCCTTCGTGACGTAGCCGGCCGCACCGGCTGCGCGCGCGCGGTCGACATCGGTCCGCGAGTTCGAGCCGGTCAGCATCAGGATCGACGCGTCGTGCGCCTGCTCCCGGATCGCCTGGGCAGCCTCGATCCCGTCCAGCACCGGCATCGAGATGTCCATCAGCACGACGTCGGGCGTCAGCTGCTGCACGAGCTTGACCGCTTCCTCTCCGTCGCTCGCGTGCCCGACGACCGTGATGCGCTCGTCACCGGCGAGGATCGCTTCGAGAGCCTCGCCGAAGAGACGGTGATCGTCGGCTATGAGCACGCGAATCGCTGCAGTCACACCAGACCCGCCCGCATGGTGCCTTGTTACGCTCGCGCTGTGAAGGGCGAAGACGACGCCCGCGCGCGCATCCAGAAGCTGCTCGTCACGGGCGACAACCGGTTGAAGCAGGGCGTCGACCCGGAGAAGGCGCGCGCGAGCTGGGAGCAGGCGCTCGAGCTCGCCCGCGAGGCGGGCCTCGAGGAGACGGTCCGGCCGCTCGTCGAGATCAGGCTGGCCGACCTGCCGCCGCCGCCCGGCTGAGGATCGCCTCGATTCGCTCCACCTGCAGGCGGAGGTCGTGCTTCGCCGCCGCCTCGCGGGCGGCCCCGTTCGGGCAGGGCAGCGCCGCCGCCTGACGGAGGGCGCCGGCGAGCGCCTCGACGTCGAGCGGGTCGACGAGCACGCCGGCCGCGGGCGGGACGAACTCGGGCGGCCCGCCGATGCGCGTCGCGACGACGGAGCGGCCCGCGGCCATGCCCTCGAGGAGCGCCTGCCCGAGCGGCTCGATCAGGCTCGGCTGGCAGAGGACGTGGCTCTCGGCGAGGAGGCCCGGCACCGCGTCGTGCGGTACCCGGCCGGTGAGCGTGACCCCGTCTCGCCCCTCGAGCTGCGCGCGCAGCACGCCGTCGCCGACGAACGTCAGCGTGCCCTCGCCGAGCTGCGCGAATGCTTCTGCGAGACGCACGACATTCTTGCGCTCCTCGAGCGCCCCGACGCACAGGAAGCGCGGCGGCCCGCCGGGAGCCGGGGCGACGGCGAAGCGCTCGAGATCGACGCCGCTCGACACGACCTCCGTCTTGCCGCGCGCGGCGGGGATCTTCGTCTCGAGCTCGCGCCGCAGGTAGTCCGATACGCAAACGACCGTCGCCGCGCGCCGCACGACGAGCCGCGTCGCCGCGGCGATGCCGGGCAGCTCCCCGATGTTGCGCACGTCGCGCCCATGCGCGGTCACCACGAGCGGCGCACGCGTGCCGAGCGCGGCGATGAGGCCGCTCGGCACGAGGAAGTGCGCGTAGACGACGTCGGGCCTCGCGGCCCGCAGCGTCCGACGCGCGAGCTCGAGGTAGCGGAGCTTTCCGCCCGCACGTGTGTCCAGGACGGCGCGCTCGACGACGTGGCCGCGGTCGTTGAGCGCGTGCTCAACCTGGGCGACGAAGGTGCCGAGATCCGGCGCGTCGGCACCGGGATACATCTGCGAGACGAGGAGGATCCGCACGCGGGCAGCGTATGCTGGCGGGTCGTGGCCGGGGTCGTCGAAGTCGAGGAGCTGACGAAGGTCTTTCGCGTGCCCGAGCGTGAGGCCGGCCTCCGCGCGTCCCTCGGCAGCCTCGTCAACCGCAAGTGGCGCGAGGTGCGCGCCGTCGACGGCGTCTCGTTCTCGATCGAGGTCGGCGAGGTCGTCGGTTTCCTCGGGCCGAACGGCGCGGGCAAGACGACGACGCTGAAGATGCTCTCCGGCCTGCTCTACCCGACATCGGGCGAGGGCCGCGTGCTCGGCCACGTCCCGTCGAAGCGCGAGCGCCAGTACCTGCGCCGGATGACGCTCGTCATGGGCAACCGCAACCAGCTCCAGTGGGACCTGCCGGCGCTCGACTCGTTCGAGCTGAACCGCGCGATCTACCGGCTCCCCCGCGAGGACTTCAAGCGCACGCGGGACGAGCTGATCGAGTTGCTCGACATCGAGGATCTTGTGCGCAAGCCGGTCCGCCAGCTCTCACTCGGCGAGCGGATGAAGGTCGAGGTCGTCGGCTCCCTCCTCCACCTGCCGCAGGTGCTCTTCCTCGACGAGCCGACGCTCGGGCTCGACGTGACGATGCAGAAGCGAATCCGGGCGTTCATCGCGGGCTACAACGAGCGCTACGGCGCGACGGTGCTGCTGACGAGCCACTACATGGCGGACGTCGAAGCGCTCTGCAAGCGCGTGATCGTCATTCACCACGGCCGGATCCTCTACGACGGCGACCTCGCCGCTCTCGGCGACCGCTTCGCCGCGTACAAGACGATCGAGGCCGTCGTCGGCGACGGCGAGCGCATCACGATGCAAGTCCCACGCGCCGAGACGTCGAGCGCGACGGCGAAGCTGCTCGCGGAGCACGAGGTGCACGACCTCACAGTCGAGGACCCGTCGATCGAGGACGTGATCGAGCACGTCTTCGCGAGCGAGGCGCCGTGAACGCGGTCGCCACCACCCCGCAGGAGTCCTGGGCGCGGTCGACCTTGGACTACTACGTGACGACGATCCGTACGCAGCTCCAGGCGCAGTTCCAGTACCGCGCGGCCGTCTACGCGTACATGGTCGCACTCGTCGCCGAGCCGGTCATCTACCTCGTCGTGTGGACGACCATCGCACGCTCGCAGGGCGGCTCCGTGCAGGGCATCGGCGTCGGCCAGTTCGCGGCGTACTACGTCGTGTGGACGCTCGTGCGCGGCTGGAACGTCGTCTTCACGCCGTTCGGCTGGGAGTGGCGGATCCGCGAGGGCGAGTTCTCGGCGGCGCTCCTACGGCCACAGCACCCGATCCACTTCGAGCTTGCGTGGTGGACGGGCCAGAAGCTCGTCTGGTCGGTGTTCTACGTCCCCGTCTTCATCATCCTCTCGCTCGTCTTCCACCCCGTGCTGCATCCGCGGCCGCTCGAGATCGTCGTATTCTTCTTCGCGCTCTGGGGCGCCTACGTGCTCCGCACGATCAACAACTTCATCCTCGGGATGATCACGATCTGGACGACCCGCGCCGGCGCGATCTTCGAGCTGTGGTTCCTGTCCGAGCTCCTGCTCTCCGGACGACTCCTCCCGCTCCAGCTGATGCCTCACTGGGTCCAGAGCATCACGTCCTGGTTCCCGTTCAAGTGGACGTTCTACTTCCCGATCGAGTCCCTCGTCGGCAACATGTCGAACACCGCGCTGCTGCGCGGCCTCGGGATCCAGGTGCTGTGGATCGCGATCTGCGTTGTGGTCATGCGCGGCGTCTGGCGGCTCGCGGCGCGCCACTACACGGCGGTGGGCAACTGATGCACGCTCTCCGCCTCGCCGCCACGTACCTCCGGCTCGGTGCGCTGAACGAGCTGCAGTACCGCGCGAACTTCTTCGTCTCGGTGTTCCAGTCGGGGCTCGCGGTTGCGGTCGGGCTCGCGGTGCTCGCGCTCGTCTACTCCCACACACCGTCCCTGAACGGCTGGACGCACTCCGAGCTCATGGTCGTGCTGGGCGTTCAGATCCTGCTCGGCGGGATCATCCACGCGCTTATCCAGCCGAACATGCAGCAGCTGATGGACGAGGTACGCGACGGGAAGCTCGACCACGCTCTGACGAAGCCCGAGGACGCGCAGCTGATCGTCTCACTGCGCACGCTCCGGCTCTGGCAGCTGACCGAGGTGGTCTCGGGTGCATGCGTGATCGGCGTCGGTGTTGCGCGCCTGGGCGCCCACATCGGCGCCGGACGCGCGGCCGCGTTTCTCGTGCTCCTGCTGATCGGCGCGCTGCTCCTCTACTGCTTCTGGCTCGCGCTCGCCACGATCGCCTTCTGGCTGATCAACGTGTGGTTCCTGTCGGAGATGTTCGAGGGCATCTACCAGGTCGGCCGGTGGCCGATCGGCGTGTATCCCGGCTGGATGCGCTACTCGTTCACGTACCTCGTGCCGATCGGCTTCGCCATCACAGTCCCGGCGCAGGCGATGACGCACCGGCTGCACGGGCACACGGTCGTGATCGCGTTCGTCTTCGCGGCAGCGGTCGCCGCGCTCACGCGCTGGTTCTGGCGCTTCGGGCTGAAGCGGTACTCCGGGGCGTCGGCGTAAGAAGCGGGGGGCCGCAAAGCGGCCCCCCTTTCAGCCAGCAACCTGGTTGCTTTCTCTGCAACCAGGTTGCAGCCTTTTTGATCCGTTAGTTCCCTGCTTCGACCTGCTTCGCCTGGAACACGTCCGTCAGGCTGTTCACTCTCGCGTCACGCGAGCTGAGCGGTGCGAGATTCCACCGCTGCTCGATCGTGGCCAGGATCGACGTCGTGTCATACGGCGTGTGATCCACGGAGAAGTTGCCGCGGAGGAACGGCGAGACGATCAGCGCCGGGACGCGCGTCCCGGGGCCGAACGAGTCGAACACGCCGGGCGTGAGTCCCTGGCCCGGAGGCGTGACGTGATCCCACTGACCGCCGAACTCGTCGTAGGTCACGATCACCATCGTGTCCTTCGCGCAACCACTGTTCTCGATCGACTGCAGGAGCTCGACGAGGTGGTCGTTGCCGTTCGGCGTGCTCGCGTAGCCGGGATGCTCGTTCTCCTCGCCGACCGGCTTGATGAAGCTGACGGCCTTGAGGTTGCAGCCCTTGCCCGAGGACGTCGCTGCCGCCGAGAAGTCGGCCTCGTCCTGCAGGTGCGCGCGACCGGGCATGCCGGGCGCGTAGTTCGCGAAGTAGTTGAACGGTTGATGATGGTACTGGAACAGGTAGTCCGGGCAACGCGGATACGCGGAGTTGGCGGGATCGTGGTTCGGATCGGTGCACGCCCCGAGCGTCGACCCGTTCGTCCAGCCGCGCCCGCTCGTGTTGCCGACCGCGTTGTCCCAACCGCCCGCGTACCACGCCCAGCTGATGTCCTTTGCCGACAGCCGGTCACCGATTGTCGGGTTCACTTGCGGGAAGAGCAGCTTGTCTCCGAAGAGGCCCTGCGGCCAGTACGGCGGCTGCATCGTGTTGACGGCGTAGTCGCCGCACGCCCCCTTGGGGACGACCGGTGAGCCACACGTCACGGTGAAGTCGCTGTCCTTGTACGTCGCCCCCGCGAGCGGCTTGTAGAGCGGGTAGTTGTTGTGGTTGAAGCCCGCCGAGTCGACGAGCGAGTGCAGAGTCGCTGGGCCGCCCGGCCAGACCGGCGTTGCCGCGGCGATCAGCCACTGGTGGTTGAGGAACGAGCCGCCGAACGCCGCCTGGAAGAAGTCGTCGGCGATCGCATAGTGCGGCGCCGCGTTCCCGTGCAGATAGCGGTAGACCGGCAGCAGCTTCGTGTCGTACGCGCCCATGGTCGTGCCGGCCGCGTCGCTCCCCGTCGCGTAGCGGTTCTGCGCGCCATTGTTGAGCTGGTAGATCTCCTGGTAGAACTTGTGCACGATGTCGCGCGTGCAGCCTCCGGGATGCCCGTTCGGATCGCCGTTCCGGATCCCATTCGGGAACGCAAAGCCCTGGGAGGGCTTCGGGCACGTCGCCGCCGTCGACGGGATGAAGTCGTCGATCGTGAATGGCCCGTTGACGAAGTGGCTGTTGAACGATGTTCCAAAGGCCGGGAGCGGATTCGGCACAACGCCGCTGCAGACGGTCGAGAGCGGCGGTGACGTCAGGTTCATGTCCAACTGCTTCAGGCACGAGTACGGAACCCCGTTCTGGTCGACCTGCGTCATCTGCGACGCCGTCGCGTTCTGAGGCCCGTTCACGCCCTCCCAGCCTCCGTAGAGGTTGTCGAAGCTGTGGTTCTCCTCGTAGATGACGACGATGTGGTTGATCTTCTGAAGCTGATCGTCGCCTCGGGCCGCCCCGGCTCCGCCGGCGGCGACCGCAACGATGGCGAGCGCCGCCAGAGCGACCAGCGCCAAGCGCACCTTGTTCATGCTCTCCCCCTTTCTCCCCGACCAACTGTCGGCGGGGAGTATCGCACTCCTACGGTCGGGCGCGAAGCGAGTCGTACATGCCCCATTCGGCGCGTAGCGTTTCGCATACCTCGCCGATCGTGCAGTAGGCCCGCAGGGCGTCCCGCAGGACCGGCAGGAGGTTCGCCTCGCCCGCCGCGGCCTCCTGCACCGCTACGAGAGCGGCCGCCGCCACGTCGCCGTCTCGCTCGCTGCGGACGCGGGCCGTGCGGGCGAGCTGGCGCCCTTCCGACTCGGGGTCGATCCGGAGCAGCTCGACGCGTCCAGCCTCGTCTTCCTGGAAGCGGTTGACGCCGACGATCGCGCGCTCGCCGCGCTCGACCTGCTGTTGCCATTCGAACGCCGACTGCTCGATCTCGTCCTGCACGAAGCCCTGCTCGATCGCGGCGACGGCGCCGCCCAGCGCGTCGACGCGCTCGATCAGCTCCCATGCGCGCGCCTCGAGCTCGTCCGTGAGCGACTCGATGAAGTAGGAGCCGCCGAGCGGGTCGGCGGTGTCGAGCGCGCCCGCCTCGGCCGCGAGCAGCTGCTGCGTCCGCAGCGCGACCGTCGCGGAGTGCTCGGTCGGCAGCGCCAGCGCCTCGTCGAACGCGTTCGTGTGCAGCGACTGCGTGCCGCCGCAGACCGCAGCGAACGCCTGGATCGCGACGCGGACGATGTTGTTGTCCGGCTGCTGCGCCGTTAGCGTCGAGCCGCCGGTCTGCGCGTGGAAGCGAAGCGCGAGCGCCTTCGGATTCGTCGCGCCGAACCGCTCGCTCATGATCCGCGCCCACAAGCGCCGCGCCGCTCGGAACTTCGCCACCTCGACGAAGAAGTCGTTGTGGGCGTTGAAGAAGAACGAGAGGCGCTCCCCGAACTCGTCGGGCGGGAGGCCGGCCTCGACGGCCGCGGCGCAGTAGGCGATGCCGTTCGCGAGCGTGAACGCAAGCTCCTGCACGGCGGTCGATCCCGCCTCGCGGATGTGGTAGCCGGAGATCGAGATCGTGTTCCAGCGCGGGATCCGCTCGGCGCAGTACGCGAAGAGATCCGTCGTCAGCCGCATCGACGGCTTGGGCGGGAAGATGTAGTTCCCGCGCGCGACGTACTCCTTGAGGATGTCGTTCTGCACCGTGCCGCGCAGCTCGGTCGACGGCACTCCCTGCTTCTCCGCGACGAGCTCGTAGAGAAGAAGGAGAAGCGACGCGGGCGCGTTGATCGTCATCGACGTCGACACGCGATCGAGCGGGATCGAGTCGAGCAGGATCTCCATGTCCGCGAGCGAGTCGATCGCGACGCCGGTGCGGCCGACCTCGCCGAGTGACCGCGGATCGTCGGAGTCGTAGCCGAGCTGCGTTGGCAGGTCGAACGCGACCGACAGCCCCGTCTGCCCGTGGTCGAGCAAGTAGCGGTAGCGGGCGTTCGACTCCTCGGCCGACGCGAAGCCCGCGTACTGGCGGATCGTCCACGGCCGGCCGCGGTACATGTCGCGGTACGGCCCGCGGGTGAACGGCGTCTCGCCCGGCAGCTCGAGCTCTAGGGGCGCGTCGTCCGCCGTGTAGAGCGGCTTCAGCTCGATCCCCGACTCGATCTTCGTGTCCTCGGCCGGCGCCATTGCGGCAATCGTACGGGCGCTAGTCCCAGGGCACCGGCTCTCGATCGCCGATCAGCTCCTGCACGACGTTCCGCACGCGCCAGACCGTCTCCTCGTGCTCGTCGAGCTTGCCGCCGAGCGCCTCGTCGATCGCGTCGAGCACACGCTTGATCGCGGGCTGCCCCTTGTTGTAGATCTCACGGCCGTCGGGCGTCAGGACGAGGAAGGTCGAGCGCCCGTCCTTCGGGTTCGGCAGCTCCATCACGTGGCCGCGGTCGATGAGGCGCTTGACGACGTCGCGGACGGTCGTTCGCCGCAGGCCGCTCGCCTCCGTCAGCTTCGTGCGGGTCACCGGCTGCAGCGTGCCGACGAACGAGAGGAAGCCGTACTCGCTCGGGACGACCCCGGCCGCGCGCAGCTCGAGCGCCGCCAGCTCGTGCGCGTAGCGCGAGGCGGTGCCGAGCTCGTTGATGATCGCGCCGCGGACGTGCCGTTCGGCCATGGTGATCGATTATCCGCGAGCGATCGGCTCCAGCGTGCCGCTCTGCGGATCGAGGCGATCGATGCGTTTGTCCTCCCACAGGTTGACGTACACCGACCCGCCCGCGCCGACTGCGACGCCGTTCGCGGTCGGCACCGTCGCAAGCCGGCTCGTCACGCCCTGCGGCGTGGTGCGGGTGATGCCGCCGCCAGCGCCGTCCCGTCGCACGTCCGCGGAGTAGACCGTGCCGTCAGCGGCCACCGCGACCGAGACGGTGATGCCGACGTCGCCGCCGAAGCTCGTGATCAGCCCGGTCCGGAGGTCGATCCGCCGGATACGCCGGTTCTCGGTGTCCGCCACGTAGAGAGCGCCGTCCGGGCCGAGCGCGAGCGAGTGCGGATGGAAGAGCTGGGCTCTCGTGGCCGGGCCGTTGTCTCCGGAAAACCCCTCGGTGCCGTTGCCGGCGACTGTCGACACCGCGCCGGCGGGCGTGACCTTCTTCACCCAGCCTGCGTAGACGGTGACGTAGTAGTTGCCGGCCCCGTCGACTGCGACCGCTCCCGCCTCGAGCGCCGGTGTGACGCGGACGAAGCTCGAGCCCTCGACGCGGTGCACGGCGCCGTCGGCGCCGGCGACGTACGTCCCGCCCGCGGACGTCGAGACGTGGAAGACACCGACCCCGCTTGCCACCGTGGCTGCGCGCCCGTTCACGATCCGAACGAGCGGGCCCTTGTCCATCTGGCCGACGAGCAACGCGCCCGTGGGGTCGACCGCAATCGTGAACGGGTTCGTCAGCAGCGGATCGCGCGCGACGTCCACGCGGACAGTGCCGAGCCGTGTGGTCTTCCCGCCGAGCACGGCCGAGATCTGCCAGCTGCCGGCCCGTGGGAAGCGGAGCGTTGCGCGAAAGACGCCGCGGGCGCCACGCGCCTTGGCGCGGAGCGTCGCCGGTCCGACCGCAACGAGCGTGGGCGCCTTCGGGGCGCGGAGGATGGCCTGCCATGCGGCCCCGACCACGGCCGCGCGCGGGAGGGACGACGCGCGGACCGGTGGTGGCGCGGCCGGGACGACTGCCGGGACGGCGAATGCGAGCACGACAACCGCAACGAGAGCGCGCACGGCAGGCCTCTCCTACTAGAACGGCGGAACCGCCATAGTTATGGCGGATTCGCCCTACTTTGTCAAGAGGGCGAGATCGGCGTCGCGCGAGGCGAGAGCGGTGTAACGCCCGCCCGCGAGGATCAGCTCCTCGTGGCGGCCGACCTCGACGACGCGCCCGGCGTCGAGGACGACGATCTGGTCGGCGTCGCGGACGGTCGAGAGGCGGTGCGCGATCGCGATCGTCGTCCTACCTTCCGAAAGGCCGTCGAGCGCCTCCTGCACCAGCCGCTCCGTCTCGTTGTCGAGCGAGCTCGTCGCCTCATCGAGCACGAGGATCGGCGGGTTGCGGAGCACGGTGCGCGCGATCGCGATGCGCTGCTTCTCGCCGCCGGAGAAGCGATAGCCGCGCTCGCCGACGACGGTGTCGTAGCCCTCCGGCAGCGCCGCGATCACGTGATGGATGCGCGCTGCCTCCGCTGCGGCCTCGATCTCCGCGTCGGTCGCCGTCGGCTTCGCGAAGCGGAGGTTGTCGCGCACCGACGAGTGGAACAGATAGGTCTCCTGCGAGACGACGCCGACGAGATCGCTGAGCGCCTCGAGCGTGAGATCGCGGATGTCGACGCCGCCGATCGACACCGAGCCTTCGCCGACGTCGTAGAGGCGCGCGGTCAGGTAGCCGAGCGTTGTCTTCCCCGAGCCGGTCTCGCCGACGAGCGCCGTCGTCGTGCCCGCGGCAACGGTGAAGCTCACGTCCTCGAGCGTCCACGCTTCGTCGCCGTACCGGAACCACACGTGGTCGAAGACGACGTCGCCGGGCTCGGTCGACGTGCGCGCGTCCAGCTTCTCCTCGATGTCGACCGGCTGGTCGAGGTACTCGAAGATGCGGTCGAAGAGCGCGAGCGAGGTCTGCACGTCGAGGCCGACGCCGAGCAGGCTGCCGACCGGGAAGAAGAGGCGCGACTGCAGCGTCGTGAACGAGACGAGCGTGCCGATCGAGATCGCGTGGCCGCTCGCTGCCCACCAGCCGCCGAACCAGTAGACGGCCGCCGGCATGATCGCGAAGCTCATCTGGATCGTCGCCATCACCCAGCGCCCTGCCATGCGCTGGCGCACCTCGAGGTCGGCGAGCCGGAGCGAGTCCACCTCGAAGCGGTCGGCGAGCTCCTTCGTCCGCCCCATCGTCTTGCCGAGCAGGATGCCGCTGACCGACAGCGACTCCTGCACGAGGCTCGAGATGTCGGCGAGCGTCTCCTGCGTCGTCTTCGCGATCTCGCGGCGCTCGTTGCCGACGCGCCGCGTGAGGAAGACGAAGAGCGGGATGAGCGCGAACGCGAAGATCGCGAGCTCCCAGCTGAGCGCGAGCATCGCGATCATCGTCGCGATCACCGTCGTCACGTTCGAGGTGATCGACGTCGCGGTGCTCGTGACGACGCTCTGCACGCCGCCGATGTCGTTCGAGATGCGCGACTGCACCTCACCGGTGCGCGTGCGCGTGAAGAACGCGAGCGAGAGGCGCTGCAGGTGCCGGAAGACCGCTGCGCGGAGATCGTGCATCACGCGCTGGCCGACCTGGTTCGAGAGCAGCGTCTGGACGACGCCGAGCACGCCGCTGACGATCGCGATCGCGATCATCCCGCCCGCGAGATAGGCGAGCAGCGTCGTGTCCCGGTCGGGGATCGCGCGGTTCAGGATCTCCTTGAGCAGGAAGGCCGGAATGACGCCGAGCGCGGACGAGAAGACGATCAGCGCAAGGACGGCGCCGAGCCGGCCGCGATACGAGCGGAAGAGCCGGGCGACGCGGCGCAGGTTGGCCCGGCGCACAGCGGGATCGTCCGGGCGCTCCGGGGGGTCGAGCTCCATTTGCCAACGACGGCCGGGCAAGCTCCGATCAGGGTACGCCGTGCGGCACACTCAATGACGTGCGCGTCACGGTTCGCCTCTTCGCCGGCCTGCGCGAGCGCGCGGGCGCCGCGCGGCTCGACGTCGACGGCGTCGAGCGCATCGACGACGTCTGGGCGAAGCTCGGGCTCGGCGACGAGCCCGCGGGACTGCTGTACGCGTTGAACCGCGAGTACGTCGACCGCGGCGCCGCGTTGCGCGACGGCGACGAGGTCGCTGTCATTCCGCCGGTGTCCGGCGGCGCGTTCCGCATCAGCAGCGAGCCGCTCGAGGTCGCGCGCGTCGTCGAGGAGGCGGCGAGCGACGACGCCGGGGCCGTTGCGACGTTCGTCGGCACCGTGCGGCGCCGCTCCCGCGACCGCGACGTCCTCCATCTCGAGTACGAAGCCTTCGAGGAGATGGCCGAGCCGATGCTCGCGCATCTGGCCGGAGAGCTGACCGCGAAGCACGGGCTCAGCAAGGTCGCGATCCACCACCGCATCGGGCGCGTCGAGATCGGCGAGCCGAGCGTCGTGATCGCCGTCTCCGCCCCGCATCGCGCAGCGGCGCTCGAAGCCTGCCGCGAGGCGATCGACACGCTCAAGGAGACGATCCCGCTCTGGAAGAAAGAGGTCTACGCCGGCGGCGAGGAATGGATAGGACGAGGCTCCTGATGGACGACTTCCGGCACGAACGCCCCATTCACCCCACCGGCGGCCTCAAGAAGACGCTGGAGCGCCTCGGCGCGGCCGCGCTCGCGATCGGCGGCGCCGCGCTCAAGTTCGGTTTTATCTTCGTCAAGTTCTTCGGCATCTTCTTTTCCGTCGGCGCGTACGCGCTCTGGTTCCACAGCTGGACGTTCGCGATCGGGTTCGTGCTGATGATCTTCGTGCACGAGCTCGGTCACATCGTCGCCGCACGCTCGTACGGCCTCAAGGTGTCGTGGCCGACCTTCATCCCGTTCTTCGGCGCGTACGTGACGATCGAGCGGGCGGGGCTGACGCCCTGGCGCAACGCGCTCATCTCACTGGCCGGCCCGCTCTTCGGCGGGGCAGCGGCGGCGGCGGTGTGGGCGTACGCGACGGCCACCGACTCGTCGATGCTGCTCGTGCTCGCGAACATCGCGTTCCTGCTGAACGCGTTCAACCTGATCCCGATCGGCTTCCTCGACGGCGGGCAGGTCCTGCACGCCGCGCGCGAGGCGTGGCGCGCGCCCGTGATCCGCTTCGAGGGCGCAGTGCCGGTGCAGGCGCTCGCGCCCGACCGCGCGCAGGCGCTCACTATCGTCGCGCTCTACCTCGGGCTTGCGGCGCTCCTCGTGACCGGCATGCTCGCCACGCACCCGGCGGGCGGCCTGTGATGGAGGATCGCAAGCTTCTCGACGAGCCGCACCAGGATCAGGCGTCGCTGCGCGAGCACACCGCGCGGATCGCCGAGGAGTTCTACGAGGGCTTCCAGGCCGTCGAGCGGATCGACCGGCCCGCGGTCTCGATCTTCGGCTCGGCTCGCGTCGCGGACGGCTCGCCGACGTACGAGTCGGCACGCGCAACGGGGAAGCTCTTCGGCGAAGCGGGCTGGGCCGTGATCACCGGCGGCGGGCCGGGCGCCATGGAGGGAGCGAACCGTGGCTGCAAGGAAGGCGGCGGCCTCAGCGTCGGCTTCAACATCGAGCTGCCGCACGAGCAGCACGAGAACCCATACCTCGACATCTCGCTCGAGTTCAAGCACTTCTACGCGCGCAAGACGATGTTCGTGAAGCCGGCCCAGGGCTTCGTCGTCTTTCCCGGCGGGTTCGGCACGATCGACGAGCTGTTCGAGTCGCTGACGCTCATCCAGACCGGCAAGGTGCTGCAGTTCCCGGTGGTGCTGTTCGGGATCGAGTTCTGGACTCCCCTCCTCGACTGGGTGCACGGCACGGTGCTACCGCTCGGGCTCATCTCGCCGAACGATCTCGACCTGCTTACGCTCACGGACTCGCCAGACGTGGCGCTCCGGCACGTCCTCGACCGTTACGAGGAGCGGCTGACCGGCACGACGTAGGCACCAGGCTTCGTGTACCGGAGCTGCAGCGAGGCGAGCTTGCCGTGCGCGCCGTAGAAGTCGATGCGCGCGCTCCACGGAACGGGCTGGCCGCGGTACGACATGATCGTCCCCCAGGTGTGCGCGTAGGTGGTGCGGTCGTAGAACGGGTACGGCCCTTCCGGGGTGACCGTGCGCTGCGTACCGCGGACGATCGTGTTCATCACGCCCTTCGTCGTGATCGTCGCGCGGGTCACGGCCGCGCTGACCACGCCGCTGACGTAGATCGGCCATTCACCGCTCACGAAGGTCGGCCGGGGTGCGACGAGGACGATCGCGATACGGCCGCGGAGCTGTGCGGGGCAGAGGAACGACGGCGCCTCGTTGCCCGCCTGCGCGCCGATGCACGTCCGGCCGTGCGCATCGCGGCCGCCGACGAGGAGGAACGGTCGCTCACGCGGACCGGGCAGCAGCCGCGCCGCGTCGATCACGCGCAGGCTCTGCGGGTCGACGCCGGCGGGGCGCGCCGCGATCCGCAGCGCCGAGAGGTCGCGCCAGTGGATCGCCGACATGTTCCAGCGGCTCTCGTCGTGCCCGATGCGGAAGCCGGGCGTCCCAAGCGGCCACGTCCAGCCGTGACTTGCCGGCGAGACGTACGCGAGCGGCTTCACGTCGTGGAAAGCAGAGCCCGGGCCGCGGTACTCGGGCCGCGCGAAAAGGAAGACAGAAGCAGTCGCCGAGATCGCGAGCGCAACGATGCCGAGAGAGAAGCGGTAGCGGACGAGCACAGCTTCCGCATCGACCGCCTCTCTCGCCACCTTGAGCTTAGGAGGGTCCTAGTAGCCTTTCGAGGATGCAGCTGCGCGATCTGCCGTCGGTGGACGAGCTCGCACGTGGGATCGACGATCCGCTTGCGGTCGACGCCGCGCGGACGGTGCTCGACCGGGCGCGGGAGGAGATCTGCGCGGGCGCCGACCCGGGCGACCTCGCGCAGCGCCTGCGCGACGAGCTCCGCGCGACGCGCGCTCCGAATCTCCGCCGCGTCCTGAACGCGACCGGGGTGATCGTGCACACGAATCTCGGCCGTGCGCCGCTCGCGGAGGAGGCGCTCGCACAGGTGCTCGACGTCGCGCGCGGCTACTCGAACCTCGAGCTGGACCTGCGCGACGGCGCGCGCGGCTCGCGGCAGGATCACGTCGCGGCGATCCTACGCCGGCTGACCGGCGCCGAGGCAGCGCTCGTCGTGAACAACAACGCGGCCGCGATGCTGCTCGCGCTGGGCGCGCTCGCGGAGAGCCGCGAGGTGATCGTCTCCCGCGGCGAGCTGATCGAGATCGGCGACGGCTTCCGCATCCCCGACGTGCTCGCGCGCTCGGGCGCCCGGCTCGTCGAGGTCGGCACGACGAACCGCACGCGGGCCAAGGACTACGAGCGCGCCGTGCGCGCGGAGACGGCCCTCATCCTGCGCGTGCACCAGTCGAACTTCCGCGTCGTCGGCTTCCCCGAGCCGCCGAGGCTCGACGAGCTCGCCGCCGTTGCGCAGCGCCACGGCCTGCCCCTGCTCGACGACCTCGGCTCCGGCGTGCTCACGGAGCTGCCCGGCGAGCCGTCCGCGCGGGAGTCGCTCGCGGCCGGCGCCGACCTCGTCTGCTTCTCCGGCGACAAGCTCCTCGGTGGGCCGCAGGCGGGCATCGTCGTCGGGCGCGCCGACCTCATCGAGCTGCTGCGCGTGCATCCGCTCCACCGCGCGGTACGCGCGGACAAGCTGACGCTCGCGGCACTCGAGGGGACGTTGCGCCTCTACCTCGACGCACCCGAGCGGATCCCGGTGCTGCGCATGCTGCGCGAGGACGCCGGGGTGGTGCGCGCGCGGGCGGAACGGCTCGCCGCGCTCGTCGGCGGCACGGTCGAGGAGACGGTCGCGCGGGTCGGCGGCGGCGCGCTGCCGCTCGCCGAGATCCAGAGCTTCGCGTGCGCGCTCGAGGAGACACTCGCTGCCGCGCTGCGTGTCGGCGAGCCGCCCGTCGTCGGCATCGTGCGGGACGGGAAGCTCCTGCTCGACTGCCGCACGCTGCGGGACGACGAGATCGACGAGGTCGCGGCCGCTGTGGCGCAATGCCGCTGACCGTCGGCACCGCAGGCCATATCGATCACGGCAAGACGACGCTCGTCGAGGCGCTGACGGGCAAGAACACCGACCGCCTGCCGCAGGAGCAGGAGCGCGGCATCTCGATCGACCTCGGCTACGCGCCGCTCACGCTGCCCGACGGGACGCAGCTCTCGGTCGTCGACGTGCCGGGGCACGAGCGCTTCGTCCGCACGATGGTTGCGGGTGCCTCCGGGATCGATCTCTTCCTGCTCGTGATCGACGCGAACGAGGGCGCGCGACCGCAGACGCACGAGCATCTCGCGATCCTGCGGCTGCTCGGGATCGACCGCGGCGTCGTCGCGCTCACGAAGACCGATGCCGTCGACGACGAGACGCTCGAGCTCGCGCGCGCGGAGGCAGAGGAGCTCCTGCCAGGAGTGCCGCTCGTCGCGGTGAGCGCGCGCACCGGCGCCGGGCTCGACGAGCTGCGCGCGGCGCTCGCCGCGGTCGCCGTCGAGCGCGACCGTTCGCAAGCGGCAACGCGCCTGTACGTCGATCGCGTGTTCACGCTGCGCGGCATCGGCACCGTCGCGACCGGAACGCTCTGGTCGGGCTCGATCGGCGAAGGCGACGAGCTGCGCGCCGAGCCCGGCGGACGCACGGTGCGCGTGCGCAGCGTGCAGGTGCACGACCGTCCGGTGGCGCGCGCCGAGGCCGGCCAGCGCGTTGCACTGGCACTGCCCGGTATCGAGCGGCACGAGCTGCGGCGCGGCGACGCGCTCGTCGCCCCGGGAGCGTATGCGCCGAGCTATCGCCTCGACGTCGCGCTCGAGGCGCTCGCCGAGATCCCGTCGCGCGTGCAGGTGCACCACGGCACGGCGAGTGTCGTCGCACGTGCCGTGCGCGTGGGCGACCGCTACGCGCAGCTCCGGCTCGCGGAGCCCGTCGTGGCCGCGCGCGGCGACCGTGTGATCCTGCGCGCGGGCACGACGGTCGGCGGCGGCATCGTGATCGACCCGGCCCCGCCGCGCCACGCGAGCGCAGACCGGATGGAGCTCGTCGAGACCGGCGAGATCGCGGCCACCGTGCACGCGCCGGTGCGCGAGGAGTCGCTTGCGCATCTCGGCGAGCTGACGGGGATCGAGCGCGCCGGCGGCTGGGTCTTCTCGAGCGCGTGGCTCGACGAGTTGCGCGTAGAGCTTGACGCGCGCCTCGGCGACGCGGACCCGCTCGACCCCGGCATCTCACCGCCGCCCGACGCGTGGGCCGCCGCCGTCGTGCCGCACCTTGGGCTCGAGCGGCGCGGCGCGAAGCTCTATCGCCCGGGCGCGAGCGCCGAGCTCGGAGCGCGCGCCGACGCCGCCGCGCGGCTCGAGGCCGAGCTCGGGCTCGAGCCGGTGCGGGTCGACGATGCGGCGCTCGCCCGCTTCCTCGAGGAGCAGGGGCGGCTCGTCCGCGTCGGCGACGGCTACGCGATCTCGGCCGCTGCATACGAGCAGGCGCGAGCTGCTCTCGTCGCCGAGCTCGAAGCCGAGGGGAGGATCGCGCTCGCCCGCTTCCGCGACCTCCTCGGCGTCGGCCGCAAGACCGCGCAGCTCCTGCTCGAGCGCTTCGACGCCGACGGCCTGACCCGCCGCGTCGGCGACGAGCGCGTGCTGCGCCGGCGTGGGACACTCTCCGCATGAACCCTGGCGAGGTGGCCGACCTGATCGGTCGCTACAACGACGCGTGGAACCGGCAGGATCTCGACGCGATCCACGCGCTGCACCATCCGGAGATCGTCTTCGACAATCACACGGCCGACGAGCGCGCGGAGGGCGCGGACGCGGTGCGCGAACACGTCGAGCGGATCTTCGCGAACAATCCCGGTATGACGTTCCGCACGCGCAGCATGCACGCGGGCGAGGACTTCGCGGTGTGCGAGTGGACGCTGAACGTCGAGAAGGACGGGAAGCAGCTCGAATGGGACGGCGTCGACGTCTTCCCGCTCAGGAACTGGCTGATTGCGCGGAAGGACGTGTACTCGGCGTCGCATCGGGCGCGCGAACGCTGAGCTCGAGCACGTCGGGCCGGCTGTAGTGCCCGACCGGGTCGAAGCGCTGCCGCTCGGCGAGCAAGGCCGCCGGGTCGAGGTCGGCGTAGAGGATTCCCTCCTCGCCGTAGAGCGGGCCCGCGAGGTACGAGCCGTCCGGTGCGAGGATCGCGCTGCCGCCGTGTCCGAGGAGGTCGTCACCCGCGAGCTCCGACGCGAGCGGAAAGTCGTCGGGATACGACGAGGCGCGCTGGAAGTGGCACGGCGAGATGACGTAGGCGCGGCTCTCGCGCGCGATGTGCACGAGGGTCGCCTGCCATTCGTCGCTGTCGTCGGCGGTCGACGCGATGTAGAGCTCGACGCCGGACTCGTACAGCGCGACGCGTGCGAGCGGCATGTAGTTCTCCCAGCAGATGAGGCCGCCGATGCGGCCGAAGCCGGTGTCGACCGCGTGCAGGCCGCGTCCGTCGCCCTGGCCCCAGATCAAGCGCTCGTGGTTCGTCGGCACGAGCTTGCGGTGGTGCAGCGCGAGCTCGCCGTCGGGCGAGTGGTACAGGAGCGAGTTGTAGAGCGTGCCGGGACGGTCGCTCTCGATCTCGTTGACGCCGGTGACGAGCCAGATGCCGAGCTCCTTCGCAACGGCGCCGATCCGGCGCTCCGCGGGCGAGCCGACGGCGACCGAGTTCTGCGCAAGCCGCGCGAACGTCTGCTTCGCGCCCTCGTTCTGCCAGCCGGCGAACGCCTTCGCCCAGCGCGACGACGGATACGCGGGCACGAAGGTCTCCGGAAAGACGACGAGCTCAGCGCCGTTCCCTGCGGCCTCGGCCGCGACTTCCTCGAGACGGTCGAGCGTGCGCTCGAGGTCGAGGACGACGGGCTCCACCTGCGCGCACGCGACCTTCACGGCTCTGTCCATGCAGCGGAGGTTACGCTCGGGACGTGGGGAAGGTCTACTCGGAGATCGACGAGCGGCAGGCGGCCTGGATCGAGCGCCAGCATCTCTTCTTCGTCGCGACGGCGCCGCTTGCCGGGGACGGGCACGTGAACGTCTCGCCGAAGGGCGACCTGCGGTGGTTCCGGATTCTCGGGCCGACGGAGGTTGCGTACCTCGACTTCGTCGGCAGCGGCGCGGAGACGATCGCGCACGTGCGGGAGAACGGCCGGATCGTCCTGATGTTCTGCGCGTTCGAGGGGCCGCCGAAGATCGTGCGGGTGCACGGGCGCGCCGAGGTGCTGCCGCCCGGTCACGAGCTCGCCGCGCGCTTCGATACACCGCAGGAGGCGGTGCGCTCGGTGATCCGCATCGACGTCGAGCGTGTCGCCGACTCGTGCGGCTACGGCGTCCCGTTCATGCAGTTCGAGGGCAAGCGCACGCAGTACGACGCGTGGGTCGACAAGAAGGTGCGCGACGGCGGGCTCGACGCGTACGTCGCGGAGAAGAACGCGGAGAGCATCGACGGGTTGCCCGCCGTGGAGCATCGCAGCTGATCCGCGCATTCCTCTTCGACTTCGACGGCCTCATCCTCGACACCGAGACCGCGTCGCGGGCCGGCTGGGAGTGGCTCTACCGCCAGCACGGCCAAGAGCTGCCGCCGGACAAATGGGCGTCGATCGTCGGCACGACCGGAGTGTGGAGCCCGATGGACCATCTCGAGGATCTCGTTGGCGAGCCGCTCGAGCGCGAGGAGCTGAACGACCGCCGGTATGCGCACGAGATCTCGCTGATCGAGGCGGAGGAGCTGCGGCCCGGGATAGCGGACTACATCGAGGCGGCCGAGCAGCACGGCCTGAAGCGCGCGATCGTGTCGAGCTCGTCGCGGTTCTGGATCGACATGCATCTCGAGCGGCTCGAGCGCGCGTACGGCTGGGACGCGATTCTCACCGCCGACCGCGATCGCGAGCGCGCGAAGCCGAACCCGACGATGTACCTCGAGGCACTCGACGTGCTCGAGGTTGCGGCGTCGGAGGCGGTCGTGTTCGAGGACTCGCCCAACGGTGTGAAGGCCGCGCGCGCCGCAGGGATCTTCGTCGTCGCGATCCCCAACAACGTCACGCGCGACTTCGGCCTGGACGAAGCCGACCTCGTCGTCGACTCCCTCGCCGACCTGCCGCCCGGCGAGTTGCTCGCGCGCTTCAGCTGACGAGCCGGACGAGCGCCGTCGCCGCGGCGCCGGCAACGATGACCGCCCACAGCGGTGCGCGAAAGACGACGGCGACGATCCCTGCTGCGACGCCGGCGAGCCGCGCGTCGAGCACGAGTGACCGGCCGCTCGCGAAGGTCTCGGTGATGACGAGTGCGGCGAGAATCGACGGCGCGATCAACTCGAGCAGCCGGTCGGCGCGCGGCGGCAGCCGCCGGTGGGCGACGCCGACGGGCCCGACGGACTTGAGCACGACCGTCCCCGCGCCGACGATCAGCACTGCGGTCCACGCGTCGCTCACGCGCGCCTCAGGCCGACGAGCACCGCTGCCGTGGCAGCGATGATCGGCACGCCGGGCGGCGTGAACGGGATGAGCAGAACGGCGATCACAGCACCGCCCGCCGCCGCGACCGTGCGCGTGGGCGAGGTCAGCTGAGCGGCGAGGAGAGCGACGAAGAGCGCGGCGAACGCACCGTCGAGCCCGAACGCGGAGGGATCGCCGATCGCCTGGCCGAGGAGCGCGCCGATGGCGGTGCCGCCGACCCAGCCGACCCAGAGCAGCCAGCCGACGCCGAGCAACACGCGGCGGTCGAAGCGCGGGGTGCCGCCGCCCGCAAGCGCCCATGACTCGTCGACGACGAGCTGCGCCTGCGCGAACCGGCGGAGAACCGAGCCGCGGAAAGAGCTTGCGATCGTGATCCCGATCGGCGCGTAGCGCGCGTTCAGCAGCAGCGCGGCGGCGACCGCCGCGGCGACGCCCCCGCCCGCGCCGAGGACGGAGATGGTCGCAACCTGCGCGGAGCCGGCGAACGTCGTCGCCGACATGACGACCGCCGCGACCGCGCCGAAGTGCGCCGTGCGCGCGAGCACGCCGAACGACGCCCCGAGCGCGAACGCCGCCGGAAAGAGCGGCGCCGCGACTCTTATCCCTCTACGCACTCTTTTTCCGGAAGGTGCGAGCCTTTTCGCGGTTGCCGCACACGGCCATGTCGCACCACTGGCGCGAGCGGTTGCGCGCGTGGTCGATAAACGCCCAGCGGCACGTGTCGGACTTGCAGGCCTTCAGGCGCTGCCACGAGCCGTCGGCCATCGCCTCGCCGACCGCGGCGAGCAGGAACCCGAGCCCGCCCGGGGCGCCCTTCCTGCGGGGGACGAAGCGGATCGCGCCGCCGGCGAAGCGCACATCGAGGCCCGTGCGCCGAGCCACGGCGTCGAGCGTCTCGGACGCGGTGTCGCGGTCGACCGCGAAGCCGTTGTGGCCGCGGAGCAGCTCGCGGAGCGCCTCGCGGAGGGCGCGGGCGGCGGCCGCGTCGGCGTCGGTTGCACGATCGCGCAGTTCTGCGAGACCATGGAAGACGAGCCAGTACTGGAGCCCCCGGGCGTCGGCCAGCTTGTCCTCTCCCGCCTCGAGGTCGGCGGTGTTGACGAAATCGCGGATCAGCTCCAGAGCTGGCATAACCTGTGTTAGTTTATCACCGGTTACTGACCCTGGGAGGCCCCAAGTGAGTGGTTACAGCGCAACACACCTCGACGACATCGCCGCCGAGCAGTGGCCCTACTGGGCCCCGATCCGGCACCACTTCGACATCAGGACGTTCGGCGCAAACGCATGGCGCGGCGCCGACGGCGACGAAGTGATCAAGCGCCACACCGAGGCCGAGTCCGGCGCGCCGGAGCTCTACGTCGTCCTGAGCGGGCACGCGACGTTCACGCTCGGCGCGGATGAAGTCGATGCCCCCGCGGGCACGTGCGTCTTCGTGCGCGATGCGGGGCTCGAGCGAGTCGCGTTCGCGAAGCAGGACGGCACGGTCGTCCTCTCGATCGGCGCCGCAGCAGAGGGGAACGCCTTTGCGCCCGTCGGTTGGGACACCTCGTATCTCGAGAGCTCGTGATCGCGCGCGTCTGGCGCGGCACGACGCTCGCCGAGGACGGCGAAGCGTATGCGGCGTACGTCGAGGAGACCGGGTTGAAGGGAGCGCGCGCGATTCCGGGCTCGCGCGGCACGCTCGTCCTGCGCCGCGAGCGCGCCGGGTACGCGGAGTTCGAGACCATCCTGCTCTTCGACTCGCTCTCCGACGTGAAGGGGTTCGCGGGCGACGAGCTCGACGTGGCAGTGTTCTTCCCTGAGGACGATCGCTACCTGATCGAGCGCGACCTCGAGGTGCGGCACTTCGAGGCCGACGTCACCGTGGTCTGAAGCGGTGCCCGGCACCCCTTGCGCGGCGCCAGGCCCCAAAAAAGAACACAGCCGGCGGTGATAGAGCCCAAGAGGCCGTGCGCCGCCCCGCCAGGGCCGGCGGCGAAGTAGAGCGACGTCGGCG
>JANMQZ010000330.1:0-2714 GCA_031370755.1 Actinomycetes bacterium | reverse complement strand
CTCTCCGCCGCCGCGTACTCCACCGGCATCGGCGCCGAGCGCGCGTGGATCGACAAGGCAGTCGGTCGCAATGCCGACGTGACGCTCCTCTACAGCGGCGACAATCCGTATCGCGGCTGGGAGAACGAGTTCTGGAACCGCAGCGTCCGCCATGTATACGACTTCGGCACGCCGCCGCTCATCGCAGGCGGAGGCGAGCAACCGCTGACCGTGCAGCAGTCGACGGGCCGGTACCTCGATCCGCGGCTCCGCGTCGTGCAGGTCAAGTACGTCCTCGCCGACTCGAGCTTGCAGATCGTCGGTGAGAAAGTTGCGGAGGATCCCGGCAAGGGAATGGCGGTGTACCGAGTCGACGGCGTGCTCCGCACGTCGACGCTCGTGAACGGGTGGTACGGCGACACATGGACGAAGCCTCGCTTCGACTGGACGCGCCGAGAATGCACCGCCGGGCTGCTCCGCGTGCAGGTGCACTCCGACTCGCAGCTCTATGCCGGCGTCACGCAGCACATCGCAATCTCGGGCAGCACGACGCCGTTCACGTCCCCCCTTCCGTCGACGGCGACGAGGACGATTGTCGTGCATCTCGTTCCGCGAGGCGGCGTCTGTCAGGTGCGGTTCGCCGTGACGCCTGCGCGCAAGCCGCCGAACGACGTGCGCAGGCTCGGTGTCCTCGTCTCCGGCTTCGAGTACGTCCCGGCAGCGGAGTGAGGATCGTCGTCGACGTCGCGCCGCTGTCGCATCCGCGCACGGGCGTCGGCAACTACATCCGCGGTTCACTGCTCGGGCTCGCAGAGGCCGGCGGTCACGAGGTCGTCGCGTTCGCGCCCGCGAGCCTCCGCGGGAAGCGCGAGATCGAGCGCGCGCTCGCGGGGATCGCCGTCGAGCGCTCGCTGCCGGTCGTGCCTGCAGCGCATGCGCTGCGTACGGCCTGGAGCCGCATCGGCAGGCCCGTCGTCGAGCGTGTCGCCGGCGAGCTCGACGTCTTCCACTTCGGCGACTGGTGGTATCCACCGCAGCGGCGCGGCCTGCGCTCGACGATGATCCACGATCTCGTCCCGCTGCATCATCCGGAGTGGGTGCACAGCCGAACGGAGCGCATGCATGGCGCGAAATATCAGCACGCCGCGCAAGCGTGCGACGTCGTGCTCGTCAACTCGCACTTCACCGGCGACGACGTTGCCGAGACGCTCGGCGTCCCGCGCGACCGGATCCACGTCGCCTACCCGGGAGTCGAGCCGGGCTTCACGCCCGACGGCGAACGGACGGATCTCGGCCGCCCGTACGTTCTCACGGTTGCCACGCTCGAGCCCCGCAAGAACCTGTCGACACTGATCGACGCGCACGCGCGCCTCGGCGGCGAGCTCGCGCTCGCGGTCTCCGGCGCGGCGGGCTGGGGCGGGCAGCCCTCGCTCGACGTCGAGGGCATCATCCGGCTCGGCTACACGCCGCCCGATCAGCTGCCGCAGCTCTATCGCGGCGCGAGCGCCGTCGTCTACCCGTCGCTCTTCGAAGGGTTCGGCATGCCGGTGCTCGAGGCGATGGCGTGCGGTGTCCCGGTCGTCGCGTCGTCGCACCCGTCGCTCGACGAGGCGTGCGGCGACGCCGCGGTGCGCGCCGACCCGCTCGACCCGGAAGCGATCGCAGCCGCAATCGAAACAGCACTCGAGCGGAGGGCCGAGCTCGTGCGCCTGGGGCTCGAGCACGCGCGCTCGTTCACCTGGCTTGCGAACGGACAGGCGCACCTGCGTGCGTGGGAGTCCGCACGGTGAACGTCGCCTTCGACACGACGGCGCTGCGGTTGACGCGGGCCGGGACGTCGCGCTACATCCGCAACCTGCTGGACCGGCTCGAGGATCTCGAGCCCCTCGCCTTCGGCGGCTCGAACCGCGCGTCGGTGCTCGCGCGCGAGCTGTGGTGGTACCCGCTCCGACTGTCGCTCCTTCGCGGCGCCGACGTCCTCCACTGCCCGACCTACTACGGTCCCTTGCGGCCGCGCACGCCGACGGTCGTCACCGTGCACGACCTCGCGGTGCTCCGGCATCCCGATGCGTTCCCCGCCTGGACTCGCCGCTACGTACCCCGAGTCGTGCCGTCCGTGCTGCGCGCCGCCACAGGCGTGATCGCGGTGTCGGAGTTCACTGCGGGTGAGGTGGAGACGCTCGTGGGGATTCCGCGCGAGAAGATCCGAGTCGTGCCGAACGCCGTCGACCACACTGTGTTCACGCCCGACGGGCCGCGCGCCGAGGGCGACTACGTGCTCGCCGTTGGCACACTCGAGCCTCGGAAGAACCTCGCGCGGACGATCGCCGCCACCGCGCGCATCGGCGTCGAGCTGCGCGTCGCAGGCCCGCCCGGCTGGGGCGGTGTCGACCGGCACGGCGACCACGTGCGCTGGCTCGGCTACGTCGACGACGCGGAGCTCGCTGCGCTCTACCGCGGCGCCCGGTGCTTCGTGTACCCGTCGCTGTACGAAGGATTCGGCATCCCTGTGCTCGAGGCCATGGCATGCGGCGCGCCGGTCGTCACGTCCCGCGGTGGCGCGTGCGAGGAGATCGCGGGCGGTGCGGCGACACTCGTCGACCCGCTCGACGTCGCCTCGATCGCCGCCGGGATCGAGGCCGCGGTCCCCGGGCGCGGGGTCGAGCGCGCACGGGCGTTCACCTGGGACGAGACCGCGCGACGGACACGCGCCGTCTACGAGGAGACGGCGGCAG
>JANMQZ010000309.1:0-12584 GCA_031370755.1 Actinomycetes bacterium | reverse complement strand
CCCGTCTCAGCCCGCGGAGGCCGTCGGGCACGGACTTGACGCACTCCTCGCAGCCACGGGGTTGGGGCCGCGCGACATCGACGCCGGCCTCCACGGGACGACGGTCGCGACGAACGCCGTGCTCGAGCTGCGGGGCGCGCTGACAGCGGTCGTGACGACCGAGGGCTTTCGCGACGTGCTCGAGCTCCGGCGCATGCGCATGCCGCACCTCTACGACTATTTCTGGGCGAAGCCGCCGCCGCTCGTCGAACGGCGGCTGCGTTTCGAGGTGGCGGAGCGCGTGCTCGCCGACGGCACCGTGCGCACGCCCCTCGACGACGCGGACGCCCGCGCGGTTGCAGGGCAGCTGCGCGACGCGGGCGCCGAGTCCGTTGCGGTCTGCCTGCTGCACGCGCATCTCCATCCCGCACACGAGCAGCGGCTCGGGGCGATCCTCCGAGAGGAGCTGCCGGGCATCCCCGTCTCGCTCTCCTCCGAGATCCTGCGCGAGCAGCAGGAGTACGAGCGCACGGCGACGACCGTCGTGAACGCGTACGTCCGGCCGCTGATGGCGCGCTACGTCGACGAGCTGCGACGCGGGCTCGGCGACGCCGAGCTGACGATCATGCAGTCGTCCGGCGGCGTCATGTCCGCCGAAGCCGCCGCGGAACGGCCGGTCTACGCCCTCGAGTCGGGCCCTGCCGCGGGCGTCGTCGCGGCGCGCGCGCTCGCGGAGGCGCTCGGCCACGCGAACGCGATCGCATTCGACATGGGCGGGACGACGGCTAAGGCGTCGCTGATCGAGAACGGCCGCGTCTCGCGGAGCCAGGAGTACGAGGTCGGGGCGTCGCTCTCCTCGGGTTCGCGGCTGCTGCGCGGCTCCGGTGAGCTGATCCGGATCCCCACCATCGACATCGCCGAGGTCGGCGCGGGCGGCGGCTCGATCGCGTGGCTCGACGAGGCGGGCGCCCTGAACGTCGGCCCGCGCAGCGCGGGTGCGTCCCCGGGGCCTGCCTGCTACGGGCTCGGCGGCGTGGAGCCGACGGTCACCGACGCGAACGTGGCACTCGGCTACATCCCGGAAGGCCGCATCGCGGATGGCGGCATCGAGATCTCGCGCGACCGTGCCGAGGCCGCGCTCGCCCGCATCGGCGCACCGGCGCGCGGCATTCACGACCTCGCGAACGCGACGATGATGCGGGCGCTGCGTGCGGTCTCGACCGAGAAAGGGCGCGACCCGGGCGACTTCGTGCTGATCGCCTACGGCGGCTCGGGCCCGGTCCATGCTGCAGCGCTTGCTGCGGAGCTCGGGGTACGGACGGCGATCGTGCCACCGCTCGCCGGGCTCTTCTCCGCGATCGGATTGCTGCACGCGCGCGCCGAGTGGCACGACGTGCGCTTCTGCCGACTCGACGCCCGCAACCCCGACCTCGGCGAGCTGCGCCGGCTCGACGCCGAGATGCGCCGCACGGCGGACGACTGGCAGCGCGTGGCCGACGTGCGCTACCGCGGCCAGAGCTGGAGCGTGCCGATCGACTTTCCCGGCGAGATCGACGCGGCAGCCGTCGCCGGGCTCGTCGAGCGGTTCGAGGCCGAGCACGAGACGCTCTACGGCACGCGGCTCGAGGCCGGGTCCCCCGTCGACATCCGCGCCCTGCGGCTCGTGTCGCTCGGGCCGGAACGGCCCGCCGTGCCTCTGTCGGCTCCCAGCAGGGAAGCAGGCGGCACGCGCCGCGCGGACTTCGGTGACGGCCCGGTCGACGTGCCAGTCCGCTCGCGCGACTCGCTTGTCGAGACCGCGGAAGGGCCGCTCCTCGTCGACGAGTACGACACGACGGTCGTCGTGCCGCCGGGCTGGACGGTCCGCCTCGACGCGAGCGGCGCACTCGTGCTCGACCACGTCGCCGTCGAGGTGAAGACGGCCGCCCACGACGACGCGATCGCCGTGCGCATCGTCGGCAACGCCCTCGCGACACTCGCCGACGAGATGGCGACGACGGTCTTCCGGACGGCGCACTCCGCCGTCGTGCGCGATGCGATGGACTTCTCCGCCGCGCTCTGCGCGCCCTCGGGCGAGACGATCGCGCAGGCCGTGACGATCCCGCTCCAGCTCGGCTCGATCCCGAACGCGATGAAGACGCTGCTCGCGAAGTTCGGCGACTCGTTCGCGCCGGGCGACGTGTACCTCGTCAACGACCCGTTCGACGGTGCAAGTCACACCCCCGACCTCTTCGTCGTCAAGCCGTCGTTCTCGGGCAGCGAACTGATCGGCTTCGCCGTCACGGTCGCGCATCACGGCGACGTCGGCGGGCGCGTCCCAGGGACGATCGCGTGCGACAGCACCGAGGTCTTCCAGGAAGGGCTGCGCCTGCCGTGGCTGAAGCTCGTCGACCGCGGCGAACCGGTCGAGGCCGTGTACGAGATCATCCGCGCGAACGTGCGGATCCCGCACGAGCTGCTCGGCGATCTCGCGTCGCAGGTCGCCGCGTGCACGATCGGCGATCGCGGCCTGCAGGAGCTCGCGACCCGCTACGCACGGCTCGGAGCGCTGATGGGCAGCCTGCTCGACCACACAGAGCGCCTGCTGCGCGCCGAGATCGCGAGCTGGCCCGACGGCGTCGCGGAGTTCACCGACTTCATCGGCTCCGACGGCATCGACGTCTGCGACGTGCCGATCACTGTGCGCCTGACCGTGCAAGGCGACGAGCTGACTGCGGACTTCCGCGAGTCGGCGCCGATGGTGCGCGGCTCGCTCAACTGCACCCCGTCGTTCGTCGAGGCAGCCGTCTATCACGCCGTGATGGCCGCATCCTCGATCGACATCCCGCAGACCGGTGGCGCGCTGCGCCCGATCACGGTCGTGACGAAGCCGGGAACGGTCGTGCACGTCGTCATGCCGAACGCGTCGTCGATGCGCGGCGTCGCGGGCTACCGCATCTCCGACGTGATGAACGGTGCGCTGGCGCAGATCGTGCCTCACCGCGTGCCGGCTGCCGGCGAAGGCGGCTCGACGCTCGCCTGGTTCGCCGGCCGCGTCGACGGCGAGCCCTTCGTCTACAACGAGCTCGTGGTGGGAACGTGGGGTGGACGTCCCGGGCGCGACGGCAACGACGGCCTCGCGAACCCGTGCGCGTCGATCGCGAACGTGCCGATCGAGATCGCAGAGTCGGAGTGGCCGATCGTCGTCGAGCGCTACGGCTTCGTCGCGGACTCGGGCGGCGAAGGGCGCTACCGCGGCGGCCTTGCGATCGAGCGTGTCTGGCGGTGCGTCGTTCCCGACACGGCGCTACACGTCCGCTCCGACCGGCAGACACATCGTCCCTATGGGCTCGCCGGCGGGCAGCCGGGCGCTGCGTCGTCGAACCTGATCGTCCGGGTGAACGGCGACCGCGAGCAGCTGCCGCCGATGTTCGCGACCGTGCTGCAGCCGGGCGACGTGTTCCACCACCGGATGGCCGGCGGCGGGGGCTGGGGCGATCCGCGCGAGCGCGATCCCGAGGCCGCCGCCCGCGACGTTGCGAATGAGAAGGTCTCGGCATGAGGATCTCGCGGATCGACGCGACGCCGCTCGCGATCCCACTTCGGCAGGAGTTCCACTGGGCGAGCGGCGCGCAGCACGGCGCGAACCTCGTCCTCTTCTCCGTCCACACCGAGGACGGGGTCGTCGGCTACGGCGAGTCGGTCTGCGAGGCGCCCGGTGCGGTCGCCGAGGTGGGCCTGCTGGTCGCGCGTCAGATCGTCGGCCGCTCGGTCGGCGACGTCGAGGCGATCCTGCGCTCGGTCTGGACGGAGGGTCGCTGGAAGACGACGCCGCAGTTCACGGGATTCATCGTCGCCGGCATCGAGGCGGCCTGCTGGGACGCGCTCGGCCGCACGCTCGGCGTGCCGTCGCGGCAGTTCTTCGGCGGGCGCGTGCAGGAGGAGCTCGACTACTTCGCGTTCCTGCAGGGCGACGACGCCGACACGCTTGCGGCGCACGCGCGACGGCTCGCCGGCCACGACGTCTTCTATCTGAAGGTCGGACGGCCGCGGGACGACGATGCGATCGTCGCCGCCGTGCGCGACGCGATCGGGCCCGGGCCGCTCCTCCGCATCGATCCGAACGAGGCGTGGGACGCAGCGACCGCGGTCGAGCGGATCCGCCGGCTCGCGGCGCACGACCTCGACTGGGTGGAGCAGCCTGTTCCGCACTGGGATGTCGCCGGGCTCGCCCAGGTGCGGCGCAAGGTCGACGTCAAGATCGCCGCCGACCAGGCCGTCTACACGACGCGGCAGCTCCGCGAGGTGCTCGAAGCGGAGGCAGCCGACGTCGTCGTCCAGGGCCCGCACGACGCGGGCGGCCTCTTGCCGTTCCGCCGCCAGGCGCACATGTGCGAGGCGTGGGGGCTGAACGTGAATCTGCACGCGTTCATGCAGAGCGAGATCAGCTTCCTCGCGCATGCGCAGGTCGCGTCGACCGTGCCGAACCTGACGAAGGGGAACCAGACGATGCACCAGCTGCTCGCGGAGCGGCTGACGACGGGCGTCGACGTCGAGACGCGCAACGGCACGTACGTGCTCAACGACCTGCCCGGCCACGGCTTCGAGATCGACGCGGACGCCGTCGCCCGCGCGCACGAGCGCTGGCAGCGGGACGGGCCGTACAACACGATCGAGTCCGTGAAGCCGGCTTGAGCACGATCGTCGTCGGCGGCGGGATCATGGGCGCCTGCACGCTGTACGAGCTTGCACGTGCCGGTGAGGAGGCGCTGCTGCTCGAAGCAGGAACCTTCGCGGACCCGAGAGCGGCGACCGCGAGGTCGGGTGCGCTCGTGCGCACGCACTACTCGAACGCGGAGGTGGTGCGGATGGCAGTGCGCTCTCGCACGGCGTATCTCGAGCAGCCGTACTACGAGCGCTGCGGCTGGCTCTTTCTCGTCGACGAGGAGGGAGCGGAGCCTGCGCGCCGGAACCGCGAGATGCAGCTGGGTGAGGGTGCGCTGAGCGACGAGGTCGACCCGGCCGACTTCGGAGTTGCGACAGAGGGCGTCGCGTACACGCTCTACGAGCCCGACTCGGGCTTCGCCGATCCGGTCGCCGCGACGCGCGCGTTCATCGAGGCTGCTCGTCGCGAGGGAGCGGAGGCGCGTGAGGCCTCGCCGGTCGAGGCGCTCGAGCCGGGCCGCGGCGTGCATGTCGGCGGCCGCCTGCTCGAAGCGGACAATGTCGTGCTCGCGGCGGGCGCGTGGTCGAAGAAGCTCGCCGCGACCGTCGGGCTCGACCTGCCGCTCGAGTTTCCGCGCGAGCAGGACGTCGTCTTCGACACGGGCGGCGCGCCATCGCCCGCGCACGCGATCTCGTCGCAGGTCGACCGCGTGTACATGCGACCCGCTGGGGACGGCCGTTTCCTCGCCGGCCGCGGCTATCCGAAGGATTACGAGCTCGTCGATCCCGAACGCTACGACGAGACGGTCGACGCAGCGTTCGAGGCCGACGTTCGCGTGCGCGTGCAGACGAGACTGCCCGCGCTGAACGGCCTGCGGCGCGTCGGCGGCAAGGTCGGCCTCTACGAGGTGACGCCGGACTGGCATCCGATTCTCGGCCCGGTCGACGGGTACGACGGCCTTTTCCTCGCGACCGGCGGCAGCGGGCACTGCTTCAAGCTCGGACCGGCGATCGGCGAGCTGGTCGCAGGAGCCGTGCTCGGCCGCGACGTCGGCAATACGTTCTCGCTCTCGCGATTCGCCGAGGGCCGCGAGCTCGGGTCGGCGTACGGCGGCAACCGCGCGTGAAGCTCGTGATCCGCAACGGGACGGTGTTCGACGGCACGGGCGCCGCAGGCCGCATCGCAGACGTCGCGGTCGAAGACGGGCGCATCGCCGGCATCGGGCAGATCGACGCGGACGCGCTCGAGATCGACGCAGCGGGTCTCGCGGTCGCACCCGGCTTCGTTGACATCCACAGCCACTCCGACTACACGCTGCTGATGGATCCGCGCGCGGTGAGCGCGATCCACCAGGGCGTCACGACCGAGGTCGTCGGCAACTGCGGCTTCGGCTGCTTCCCGATTCGCGATCCGGCCGTTGCGCGCCGGGCGATCTACGGCTACTCCGACGATCTTCCTGTCACCTGGAGCTCGGCCGGCGAGTACTTCGAGGCGCTCGACGGCGCGCGGCCGGCCGTGAACGTGCTCAGTCTCGTGCCGAACGGCCAATTGCGCATCGCGACGCTCGGCGTTGCCGACCGGCCCGCGGACGCGCGCGAGCTCGCGGCGATGCAGGAGCTGCTGCGTGAGTCGCTCGACGCGGGCGCGTGGGGCTACTCGACCGGTCTCGAATATGCGCAGGAGCAGGCTGCGAGCGAGGAGGAGCTGACAGCGCTCGCGGCCAAGTCACCGTTCTACGCCACGCACACGCGGCGCCGCGACGAGGGAGCTGCGGACGCGGTCGCCGAGGCGATCCGAACCGGCGACCGTGCCGGTGTGCGGCTGCAGGTCTCGCATCTCGTCCCTCGGAACGGGATCGAGGAAAGCCGCCGCTGCATCGACCTCGTCGAGACGGCGCAGGAGAACGGCCAGGACGTTGCCTTCGACATGCACACGCGCACGTTCGGCCTGACGAACCTCTACGCGGCGCTGCCCGCGTGGGCGCTCGCCGCCGACAAGCAGGAGCTCGAGGCGATCCTCGGCGATCCGGCGAGGCGCGCCGCGATGCGCACGCATCGCTCGATCCTGAGCGCGGGCAACGACTGGTCGCGTGTCGTGCTGCTCGACAGCGAGGCGTGGCCCGACTACGGCCGCCGAGACCTCGCGTCGATCGCGGCGGAGCGCGGGCAGGGTCCGCTCGACGCGGTGTACGACCTGCTGCTCGGCGGCCTCGACGAGCTGGAGAAGCTGATGGTGATCATCAACGCCTACAGCGAGGAGCAGCAGCGCGAGGCGTTCGCGCATCCGCTCTGCGTCCCGGGCTCGGATGCGACGACACTCGCGCCCGACGGCCGTCTCGCGCACGCGTTCTTCCACGGCGCGTACACGTGGGCCGCGTGGTTCTGGCGCTTCATGGTGCGAGACGAAGGGCTTCTCACTCCGGAGGATGCGATCCACCGTCTGACCGGGCAGCCCGCAGAGCGGATCGGTTTGAGCGACCGCGGCATCCTGCGCGAGGGCGCCCGCGCCGACGTCGTCGTCTTCGACCCGGAGCGCTTCGGCGAGCGCGGCACGGTCTACGAGCCGAACCTGCTCGCGGAAGGCATGCGGCACGTCGTCGTCAACGGCGTTCCGACTCTCCGCGACGGACAGCTGACCGGCGACCGCGCAGGAATGGTGGTGCGACGGTGATGCGCGTACAGCTACTCGCGTTCTACTGCGCCTTGGCGATCTCCGCTGCCTTGATCTTCGGCCTGCTCGGGATCGGCTCGAACGCGGCGTGGTTCAGCTGGCTCAAGCTCGGGCTCGGCGTCGCGCTCGCGGTCGAAGGCTTCCTGCTCGCGCGGGACTGGCGCGGCGCCCGAGGGTTGCTGCTCGAGCGGCTCGGCCGCGGTCGCGCGCACCGGCAGGGATCGCTACGGCGGCAGCTTGCGGGCAGAGCGTGGGAGTCCGGTCTCCAGCTGCTTGGGACGGCCTGGATCCTCGCGGGATTGCTCGCCGCGGGACTCGGCGTCAGCGGCCTGTGATGAGCAGCGATCGCCTCCGCGTCGGGATGCTCGCGCCCATCTCGTGGCGCGTCCCGCCGCGGCACTACGGGCCGTGGGAACAGTTCGTCTCCCTGCTGACCGAGGGCTTAGTCGCGCGCGGCGTCGACGTCACGCTCTTCGCGACCGCCGACTCGATCACGCGGGCGCGTCTCGTCGGCACCGCGCCGACGGGCTACTCGGAAGACCCGTCGCTCGACGCCAAGGTCTGGGAGGCGCTGCACATCTCCGCGGCGTTCGAGCGCGCGGGGGAGTTCGACGTGATCCACAACAGCTTCGACTTCCTGCCGCTGACGTACAGCCGTCTTGTCGAGACGCCGGTGGTCACAACGATCCACGGCTTCTCGTCGCCGGAGATCGTGCCGGTGTTCGCGCGCTACAACGACATCGCGCACTACGTCGCGATCAGCGATGCGGACCGGCACGACAGTCTCGAGTACGCCGCGACGATCCATCACGGGATCGACATGGGCGAGTTCGAGGTCGGACTGGGGCCGCGCGAGTACCTGCTCTTCTTCGGGAGGATCCATCCCGACAAGGGCACCGTCGAGGCGATCGAGGTGGCCGAGCGCGCCGGGCTGCCGCTCGTGATCGCCGGCATCGTCCAGGACGAGGCGTACTACGAGCAGCTCGTGGCGCCGCACGTCGACGGCGAGCGCGTCACCTATGTCGGGCCGGTCGGCCCCGAGCGCCGCGGTGAGCTGCTCGGCGGGGCGCGGGCGCTCCTGCATCTCGTGAACTTCGACGAGCCGTTCGGCTTCAGCGTCGTCGAGGCGATGGCGTGCGGAACGCCGGTGATTGCACACCCGCGCGGCTCGATGCTCGAGATCGTCCGGTCCGGCGAGAATGGCTATCTCGTGTCGTCGCTCGACGAGGCGGTGTCAGCGGTCGACGCGGCGGCCGCATTGGAGGGCGAAGCGGCACGAGCGTCGGTCGTGCATCGCTTCGACGCCGGGCGAATGGTCGACGACTACCTCGAGCTCTATCGCCGCGTTGCCTGTCGGTGAGCTGCTCGAGCGTTCCTGAGGTGCGTCGCTCGATCGATAACGGTTCGACCCGCGGGGTCTCACAGTCCCCGAGCGGAGTGGGCGATGCGACTCCATCGGCGGTACAATCGCACCAACAGTGGACAGCTGATTCAGCTCTGAGCTACCCGAAGGCCCGCTTCACGGCGGGCCTTCGTTGTCCATGGACCCCGAGGGCCGGAATCGAACCGGCATCTCTGCAGTGGACAGCTGCGCGCTCTACCAACTCGAGCTACCTCGGGGTCGTGCTTGAGGTGTAGCGAGGCGCTCGTTCGGGCGCAACGTGGCCTGATCGGACAAGCTGGCGCCGGGAGCATGCCTTGGGCCAGCGTCCTGGAATGCCACCCGAGTCTTGCGGCTGCCGGCTCTGAGACGTTAAATCGGTGGCGATGACCGTTGTCGCCGAGCGGCTTCGATTCGTGGCTGCGCCGGACGGGCGCGAGGTCGCGTTGGCGGTCTGGGGCGATCCAGCGGGGTTCCCGGTGCTGCGGTTGCACGGGACGCCCGGCTGCCGGCTCATGCGCTGGCCGGACGAAGAGGTGTACGGAAGCCTCGGCGTCTGTTTCGTGACCCACGACCGGGCTGGCTACGGTCGCTCCTCGAGACTGCGAGGACGGCGGGTCGTCGACGACGTTGACGACGTTCGCCTGATCGCGGACGAGCTCGGCTTCGAGCGGTTCGGGGTATCCGGCGGGTCAGGAGGCGGTCCGCACGCGCTCGCCTGCGCAGCTCGGCTCCCTGGGCGCGTCATCGGGGCGACCTGCGTAGTCGGGACCGCGCCCTACGGTCCTCCGGGGCTCGATCACGACGCCTGGTTCGACGGGATGGACCCCGAGAACGTCAGGGATTTCCAGCTTGCGTTTGAGGGCGAAGACGCGGTCAACGCGAACCACGAACGCCTGCAGGCCAAGTACGAAGCGCACGTCGCGGCCGACGACACCTCGAACGTGCTCGAGGAGTACGACCTGAGCGAGTCCGACCGCGCACAGCTCGCGCGGCCGGAGGCCGTGCAGATCCTCAACGAGACGATCCGCGAGCATGCGGTCAACGGCGTCTACGGCTGGACGGACGACCTTCTTGCACTCACCGGTCCGTGGGGGTTCGACGTCTCGGAGATCACCGTTCCGGTGCTCATCCGCTACGGGTCCTCGGACGTCCTCGTCCCACCGGCCCACGGCGACTGGCTCGCGGCGCACGTCCCGAATTGCATCGTGAAGATCGACGACGCCGGACATCTCGGCCGCGACCCGGTCGAAGAGATCGCCGAGGACGTGCGCTGGCTGCGCGACGGGACGCCACCCGCCTGAAGAGCGGCGTGCGCCGCAGCCCAGTTCGTCTCCGAGCCGGCCCCGCCCATTGAAGTTCTCGGGCGCTTTACTTGATCCCGGAAGCGCTCCGAGCAAGACTCGCGCCGTGGGTCTCATGATCAGACCGTATGAGCCGGCGGATGAGATTGGTTGGCTGCGCTGTCGGCTCCTGTCGTTCTTCGACTCTGCGTTCTTCGATTCCGTCGAGCGAGAGAAGGAGCAGTACGAACGTCCGGCGATCGAGCTCGTCGCTGATGACGAGGGCGAACTCGTAGGGCTTCTCGATGTCGAGTGTGAAAGCGACGGCCTCTACGACCGGCCCGGGCGTGGCGGGATGATCTGGCACCTGGCAACCCATCCGGACCATCAACGCCGGGGAGTCGCGTCCGCACTCCTGGAAGAAGCTGAGCGGCTCGCACGCGAGCGAGGGCTCCAGCGACTCGAAGCGTGGACCCGCGACGATGCACACGTTCAGCGCTGGTACGAGAAGCACGGCTTTACGCAGATCGACTCATACCTTCACGTCTATCTCGAACGTGATGACCTCTGCGCATTCGACAGCGAACTGCGGCTCGTCAAAGCGTTCGCCCACTACACGGGCGACCGTCCCGACGAAATCCGGCGAAAGTACGAGCGCGTGCACGACGACGTCCTCTACGAGAAACGACTCTGATCGGCGGTCCGACGAGGGACTCCTGGCATGCGCCAGTGTTCGTAAATGTCCCCTGAGACGGGGGTGCGCAATCGGCGGTTAGATGCCCGCAACCATGGCGTTGGTCGAACCGCCAATCGCTCGTCGAGGGCGTAGACGAGAATGCGCGAGATGAATGTCTCGGAGGTGGAGGGTGCGGTCGGCGCGGCGAAAGAGCTTGCCTCGGCACTTGGGCTGGCGGTCGATGAGGCGAGGATCGTTTGTAACTCGAACAAGCTCGCGTTACGGCTACTCCCTTGCGATGTCTTCGGCCGAGTGGCGTTCGTGGGACAAGAGGCGTTTCACTTTGAAATCGAGATCGCGCGTCGGCTCACCGAGCATGGAAGTCCCGTGGCGGGTCTTGACACGCGTGTTGAGCCATCCGTCTACGAGCAGGACGGGTTCGCCTTCACCTTCTGGCGGTACTACGAACAGTCGGGCATTGAGGCTTCAGCAGTCGCCTACGCGACGGCGCTTGAGCGACTTCATGCGGGCATGGCGCAACTCGATGTCATCGCGCCGCACTTCGGCGACCGGGTCAGGGAAGCTCAATGGCTTGTCGCAAGCCATCACAGAACCCCAAAACTTGAAGACTCCGACCGGGAGCTTCTCAGTAGGACGCTGCAGAGCTGCGGTCGCACGATTTCTGAACGATCCTCACGCGAGCAGCTGCTGCACGGCGAGCCGCACCCAGGGAATGTGCTGACTGCAGCGGAAGGGGTGTTGTTCATCGACCTCGAGACGTGTTGTCGTGGCCCCATCGAGTTCGATCTCGCTCATGTACCGCAGGCTGTTGGCGAGGCTTATGCCGGAGCTGACCGCGACCTGATTCAGGAGTGTCGCCGCCTCGTGTTGGCGATGGTGGCGGCGTGGCGTTGGAATCTGGATGACCAATTTCCGAACGGTGAGAGAGCTGGTCGCGCGCTACTGAGCGCCCTGCGTGCGGGGTCGCCATGGCCGACACTCGATGTCGTGATGAGCGAGTAGACCGTCCGTCAGCCGGGAAGGTGCGCACGCTCGACCGCGGAACGCGAATCGAGATTCGTCGCCTGCGCCACTGTTACGGAATGACGCCTGAGCAGGAGGCCGCTACTTGCGGATCGGCGTGCCGTTGGGTGCGAGCACGTACCACTGTTGGACGAACCCCTCGCCCCTGACGTCACCAGGTCGCTTGTCTCCGGGCGGAGTGTTCGGGTCGCCGTGGAAGTAGTAGAGCGGGTGGCGGTTGTATGTGACTTGGCGCTTGCCGTCGCGACGTTTGTAGACAGCAAGAAGTGAGGCGTTGATGCCATTGCCTGCGCGGGGAGGGCCATCGCTGGTGAGTGGCGGCCAGATCGCAGGGCACTCAGCGCCGTAAGGCCCTTGCGGGGTGCAGATCGTGTCCTTCCCGCTGACGTCTACGGTGAACATGTAGAGGGTGCGTCCGGCGCCGTCGACGAGGATCGTCTTCTTGAGTTTCGTATTGAAGGCGGTCTTCACAACCGCAGTCGACTGGGACGCCGCGACTCCTCGGACACCCGCATTGGCAGCCAGTGCGCTGAGCAGCAGCACTGCCGCGGACACTATCCACAGCCTGCGCTTCATTGCCTACCCCCTTAGGTCAGGAGAGGGCAAGTGTCGCACGTCGTGCAAGTCGTTACCAGCCAGGGACTTGAGATCCGGGCCTGCGCGCAGTTCCCTGTCACGCCATGAGGCAGCACCAGGCCTGAGCCTCAGCCTCGGGGTTGGTCGACTGGTGGAGTGCTCGGAGTGGTCCAGATCGCCCAGTCCTTGCCCGGTTTGGCCGAACTCGTTGGTAGCCCGGGGCCGGGGCCGCGGCGAGGGGCGCACCCCGTAAGGGGTGCCCCCGCCGGGTCCCGGCCGGGTGCCCGGGGGTTGGCGGGCCGCTGCTGTTACTTGACTTGAACTAGCAAC
>JANMQZ010000308.1:0-6091 GCA_031370755.1 Actinomycetes bacterium | reverse complement strand
CGAGCTTGCGCACGTCCTTGTCACGCGGATGCAGGCGCACGCCGACGAGCCGCCCCGCGACGATCAGGTCCTCGACGCGGCCGTGCGGCTCGAGCGCCCGCTTCAGCCCGTCGGTGTCGACACCCGGGACGAGGAAGTCCGCATCCTTCGACTCGAGGCCGAGCAGCTCGTCGCGGACTGCTCCGCCGACGAGGTACGCGTCGAGACCTAACGACCGGACGTAGTTCTCGAGCGCGTCACGCGAGGGCGATCGCCTCGATCTCGACGAGCGCTCCCGACGGGAGCTTCGCCACCTCGACCGTCGAGCGGGCGGGCGGCGCGTCGCCGACGTGCTGCGCGTAGACCGCGTTCATCCCCTGGAAGTCACCGAGGTTCTGGAGGAACACCGTCGTCTTCACGAGCCGGCCGAGCCCGGTGCCGGCCTCCTCGAGGATCGCCCGCAGGTTCGCGAGCACCTGCTCGGTCTGCTCCTCGATCGAGCCGCCCGAGAGCTCCTTGTCTCCGGGCTTCAACGCGAGCTGCCCCGAGACGAAGACGAACCCGTTCGCTGCGATCGCCTGCGAGTACGGCGCGCCCTGGAACGGCGCGGGTGCGGCCTCGGTGCGCACGACGGTCTTATCGGCCACTCTCTCCTCCTTTAGTGCTGCAGGCTTGCGCGAGGGCGACGCCCAGCGCTTTGAAAATCGCTTCGAGCACGTGCTGCGAGTCGGTGCCGTTCAGGAGGCGCACGTGCAGGGTGACGCCCGCCCCCTCGGCGAAGCGCTCGAGGAAGCGGCGCGCGACGTCGGTGCCGAGGCCGCCGATGCGCGCCTCCGTGAGGTCGACGTTCGACACGAGGAGCGGCTCGTCCGACACCTCGAGGACGACGCTTGCCAGCGCCTCCGAGGACGTCATCGACGCGAAGCCGTAGCGGCGGGCTCCCTCGCTGCGCAACGGCTCGGCGAGCGCGCGCCCAAGTCCGCTACCGGCCTCCGCCACCTCGAGCTCCGCGGCGCCCGGTTCGACCTCGAGGGCGAGATCGAACCCCGCGTACTGCACGAGGCGTTCGAGCAGCCGGTCGAGGACCGGCAAGCCGGTCGCCACGTTCGCAGAGCCGCTGCCGCGCAGCTCCACCTTGACTTCGCTGCGTCTCGCTGCCGCCATCGTTGTGAGCGGAGGCTACAGAAGATGGGCCGTTCGGCCCATGTGCCCGTCCGCCGTCCGACCGATACTCGCTCGCAGATGGCCTGGCTGGCAGCAATGCTCGCAGGGATCGCGCTGCAGCCGACCATCGCCGTGGTCGACACGGGCGCCGATCTGCGTGTCCCGCAGCTGGCGGCGGCGCGGCCGCTCGTCTACGACATCCGCTCCGGTGGCCGGGACGTGCGCGACCTGAACGGGCACGGAACGCGCGTCGCTGCGATCATCGCGCGCGAGAACACGGGTGCGCGGCTGATGATCATCCGCGCCGGCAGCTCGAGCGGCGCGTTCAGCGACGCCAATGAAGCTACTGCGATCCGTTACGCCGTCGACCACGGCGCACGCATTATCAACCTCAGTCTCGGCGGCGCCGCCACCTCGCCGGCCGAACGGGCTGCGGTGCGGTACGCGATCGCCCGAGGTGCGCTGATCGTCGCCGCAGCGGGCGACGACTATGCGAGCCGGCCGGAATATCCGGCGGCCCTGCTCGGCTCGAGCGGGCTCGCCGTCGCCGCCGTCCTGCGCGACGGCACCCACGCCCCGTTCTCGAACAGCGGGCCCTGGGTCTCGATTGCCGCTCTCGGCGAGGAAGGCACGTCGTTCGCAGCGCCGGTCGTCTCTGCAGCCGCGGCCAAGGTCTGGGCCGCGAGCCCGAGGCTCACCGCGCGCCAGGTCGTCGCGATCCTGTTGGAGACCGCATCCGGCCGCCGCCTTCGCACGAACGAGCTCGGCTTCGGCGTCGTCGACGTCGCGGCCGCGATCGCCCGCGCTCGCTCGGGCTTCTAAGCGTCGACGCGCTGGTGCCTGACGCCGCGAAGCGGTGTCTGGCACCGCTTTCGGGTCATGTGTCGACCCGCTCGTGCCTGACTCCGCGAAGCGGTGTCTGGCACCGCTTTTGGGCTATGCGTCGACGCGCTCGATGTGCGCGCCGAGCGCGCGAAGCCGCTCGTCGATGCGCTCGTAGCCCTTGTCGATCTGGTGCGCTGCACCGATCGTCGATTGCCCTTGCGCCGTGAGCGCAGCGAGCAACATCGCCATCCCGGCGCGGATGTCCGGGCTCTCCATCCGTTGCCCGACGAGCTGTGCCGGGCCGGTGACGACGGCGCGATGCGGGTCGCAGAGGATGATCCGCGCGCCCATCGAGACGAGCTTGTCGGCGAAGAACAGCCGGTTCTCGAACATCTTCTCGAACATCAGCACCGTTCCGAAGGCCTGCGTCGCAACGGTGACGGCAATCGACGTGAGGTCGGACGGGAACGCGGGCCAGGGACCGTCCTCGATCTTCGGGACCATCCCGCCGAGGTCATCCTCGACGATCAACTGCTGCCGCGACGGCACATGGACGGTGTCCTCGCCGATCTCGACGCGGACGCCGAGCTTCTTGAACGCCGGGACGATCGACACGAGATCGTGCGGACGCACACCCTCGATCGTCACGTCCCCCCCGGTGATCGCGGCCATACCGATGAAGCTGCCGACCTCGATGTGGTCCGGGCCGATCGTCCACTCGCCGCCGGAGAGGCGGTCGACGCCGTGGATGCGGAGCACGTTCGACTCGATGCCCTCGATCTGCGCGCCGAGATGAACGAGGAAGCGGCAAAGGTCCTGGACGTGCGGCTCGCAGGCTGCGTTGCCGAGCACCGTCTCGCCCGGCGTCAGTACCGCGGCCATGATCGTGTTCTCCGTTGCCATGACGCTCGCCTCGTCGAGGAACACGTTCGCACCGCGCAGGTTCTCGCCGTGGATGTCGTACGTGTTGCCGATGTCGATGGTCGCGCCGAGCTCGTTGAAGGCGTGGATGTGCGGGTCGAGCCGGCGGCGCCCGATCACGTCACCGCCGGGCGGCGGCATCGTCGCGCGCCCGAAGCGCGCGAGGAGCGGCCCGGCGAGCAGGAACGACGCGCGGATCTTGCTGCAGAGCGCGAGGTCGGGCGCGGACTTCGTGATCGAGCCCGCGTGCACGCGCGTCTCGTTGGCACCCGTCCACGTCGCGTCCGCGCCGAGGTCCGCGAGCAGCTCCAGCATCGTGTCGACGTCGCGGATGCGCGGCACGTTCGCGAGCGTCACCGGCTCGTCCGTGAGCAGGCAGGAGGCGAGGATCGGCAGCGCGCCGTTCTTGTTCCCCGCCGCGCGGATCGTGCCACTCAGCGGCTGCTTTCCCTCGATGACGAACGCGTCTGCGAGTGTGGGTGTGACGGCCATAGCGGGCTATGCTAGCCGCCTCGTGGAACCGACTCGCGACCAGGCTTGGCAGACGCTCACGCGGTACACGAAGAGCGAATCGCTGCTCCGGCACGCCCTCGCGGTGGAAGCCTCGACGGCGGCGTACGCGAACAAGCTCGGCGGCGACGAGGAGGAATGGCGCGTCGCGGCGCTCCTCCACGACTTCGATTACGAGATCCACCCCACGCTCGACAAGCATCCGCAGGACGGCGCGCCGATCCTTCGCGAGGAGGGCTACCCGGATGTGATCGTCGAGACGGTCCTGTCGCATGCGGAGCACCTGTCGCTACCGCGGGACACGCCGCTGAAGAAGGCGCTCTTCGCGTGCGACGAGCTCTCCGGCTTCGTGCACGCATGCGCGCTCGTGCGCCCCACCGGTCTCGAGGGCCTCGAGCCGAAGTCGGTGCGCAAGAAGCTGAAGCAACCGTCGTTCGCAGCCGGTGTGCATCGCGAGGACGTCTTCAAGGGAGCCGAGGAGCTCGGCGTCGAGCTCGACGACCACATCCGCACCGTCGTCGAGGCTCTCAAGCCGATCGCGTCGGAGCTCGGGCTTCCCGCGTAAGGCGATCGTTGCGACGACTGCAACCTGACTGAAGTCAGGTTGCGAGAATCAGCAACCAGGTTGCAGTGCAACCTGGTTGCAGCATTACTGCGCGATGCCCGCGACGAGCCGCTGCAGGTCGTCCTCGTTCGTCCACCAGCCGCACGACGCGCGCACGAGGTTGCGTCCGGGTAGCTCGCGCACGATCACGCCTTCGGCCTGGAGCGCCGGGACGAGCTCCGTCGGGTCGGACGGCGGCCGGAACGAGACGAGCGTCGAGTGTCCCGGCGGCGTCACGACCTCGACGTGCGGTGCGAGCAGCTCGCGGCAGCGCGCAGCCATCTCCGCTGCGCGCGAGTACCGCCACTCCGGATGCGTGCCGAGGGCGGCGACGAGGCCCACGAGTGTCGGGACGCCGATCCAGCCTGCGTCGAACCGAGCGCTCGTGTCGCGCGCGACGAACGCGCCGGAGAGCTCGTAGGACTCCTGCGAGAAGTACGACGGCGACTTGACGCGCACGAGCTCGGGATCGCGCACATAGAGCGCCCCCGTCGGGTCCGGCGCGCACAGCCACTTCTGCGCAGAGACGGTGTAGAAGTCGAGCTCGCCGACGTCGACCTCGATCGCGCCCGCCGACTGCGCACCGTCGACGAGAACCGCGAGCCCGCTCTCGCGCTTGAGACGATGCAGGTCGAGCCGGCGGCCGTTCGTCCACAACACCTGCGACGTGGCGAGCAACCGCGTGCGCGGCGTGATCGCCTCGAGGATCGCGTCTTCGTCCGCATCGACGATCACGACGCGGGCGCCCGTCGCGTAGAGCGGGCCCGTGAGCCCGAAGTGCTCCTGGTCGGTCGTGATCACCTCGTCCTCGCCGTTCAGCCCGAAGCCGGCGAGCACGGTCGCGCAGCCGCGCGTCGTCGAGTCGACGAGCGCGATGTGCCCGACGTCGACGTTCAGCACGGCAGCGAAGCCGCGCCGCGCCTCCTCGCGCAGCTCGAGCATCCGCTCGAAGTACGCCTTGCTGCTCCGCCCCTCCGTGAGGTCGCGCTGCGCCTGCTCGACGAGCGCGTCGATCGTCGCCCGTGCAAGTGGCCCGTTCGTGCCTGCGTTCAGGTACGCGGAGCGCTCGAGCACCGGGAACTGCGCGCGTGCCTGCTCCAAGGTCATCCGACGGTGAGTTCTACCGGCGCGTGATCCGAGAGGAGGCCACCGTTGACGCGGCGCCTGTCCTCGGGCCACGCGAACGGGGGCGATGACGGGAGGCCGCGAACGAGGATCTGGTCGATGCTCGCGGGCAGCGGCTCCGAGAAGCCCCGCTCGCGGAGCAGCTCGTACGTCGCGCCATCACCGGGCCGCACGTTCGCGTCGCCGGCGAGGATCGCCGCCTCGGCGTCCAGCGTCTCGGCGAAGTCGGCGACGGCACGGAGCTGCTCGTCGGTCGCCGATCCGCCCGTGACGTGGAAGTTCACGACGGCGATCCGGCCGTCGAGGCGAAGCCCGTGGCAGATCCGACGCTCGCCCGAACGGCTCACGACGAGCGTGCGCTCGTCGTCCACCTCGAACCGCGGTGCGACCAGGATCGCGTTCGCCTGCCCCGTGACCGCCGAGCGGATGAAGCCGTGGTTCAACTCTGTGAGCCGACGACCCAGCTCGACGCTGTGGAGCCGCGGCCCGCGCGCGACCGCACTCACGGCCTGCATCCCGCTCCAGGAGCCGAGGAGCGGGAGCGCCCAGACGGGAATCTCCTGCAGGCAGACGACCGCAGGCCCGCCGGCCGCGATGAGCTCGACCATCTCGCGGAGGAAGGCACGCCGCCGCGGTGGCAGCGTGTTGCCGTGGAACAGGTTCCAGGTGCGGACCACGAGCGGCACGCGACGTAGCCTACGGTCGGATGCGGGTCGTCCTGGCAGATCCTCCGGCGTTCACGCCCACCTACGACCACGAGCTGGCGGCCGCCCTCGCGCGCGCGGGCGCGGAGGTCGAGCTCGTCACGTCCCATTTCCGCTTCGGCGAGGCGCCCGCGCCCGACGGCTACATGCGCCGCGAGCTCTTCTACCCGCTCTCCTCACGGCTCTTCCAGCGCTCGCGGCTGCGGCTGCCGCTGAAGATCGCCGAGCATCCGCTGGGCCTCGCAGCGTTGCGCGCGCG
>JANMQZ010000297.1:0-15961 GCA_031370755.1 Actinomycetes bacterium | reverse complement strand
TTCTCCGGCCTCGGAGGCTACGTCTTCGGTCTCAACAAGGCCGGCAACCTCGACGCGTCGGACATCGGCGTGGCGAGCAAGAACTTCCTGCGAAACGCGTCGCTCGTCGACAAGTGGAACAAGGAAGGCCTGATCAACTCGAAGGTCGACAGCTCGACCGCGCAGAACGCGTTCCTGAAGAAGCAGGCAGCGTTCTGGATCACGGGCCCGTGGAACTCCGACACGCTCAAGACGAGCGGCCTGAAGTTCAAGATCATCCAGATGCCGAAGATCGCGTACCCGTCGGTGCCGTTCCTCGGTGTGCAGGGCTTCATGGTCACGAAGTACGCGGCCACGCACGGCGTCGAGTCGCTCGCGCAGGACTTCGTCGCGAACTACATCTCAACTCCGTCCTCGCAGGCTGCCCTCGCGAACGCGAGCGGTCGCTGGCCGGCGAACACGAAGGCCGGCGCCTCGTTCTCCGACCCGGTGCTTGCGCAGTTCGGCAAGGCCGGCAAGGGCGGCGTCCCGATGCCGAACATCCCGCAGATGGGCAGCGTCTGGACCGACCTCGGTCAGGCGTGGGTGCGGTCGACCAAGGGCGCAGGTGCGGCGAAGGCTGCAGCCTCGTTCAAGGCGGCAGCGCGCTCCATCGCCGACAAGATCGGCTAACGAGCCAGTTCCGAGAGTGCGGGCGTCCCTCGGGGGCGCCCGCACTGTCCATCCCGTAGGTTCTGCGAGACCCCGTGAGCGCTGACACAGCTTCCGATGCAGGACTGCCCACCGCGCCGCCACGTGGCGCGCTCGTCCCGCTCCTGATCACTGCGTCCTCCGGCTCGGTCGGCGTCGCGGTCAAGCTGGCGCTGCTCTCGATCTCGAATGCGCTCGCGGCGTGGGCCGCCTACGTGCTCCTCGACCGCCGCCAGTGGATCGGGCTCGCCGTTCTCATCGCGGCGACGGCCGCGATCGACGTCCTCTACTTCCGGAAACAGGCGCTGCCGGCGAAGTTTCTGCTCCCTGGGATGCTCTTCCTGGTCTGCTTCCAGATCGTCCCGATCATCTACACGGTCGATGTCGCGTTCACGAACTACTCGACCGGGCACATCCTCTCGAAGTCGAGCGCGATCACGCAGATCGAGCTCACGTCGCTGCAGCCGCCCCCGAATGGGAAGCAGTACTTCATGGCGCCTGCGCACGACTCGGGCGGTCACCTCGTGCTCATCCTCAAGGATCAGGTGGGCGGCAAGACCTTCGTCGGGACAGAGAAGGGATTGACAGCGCTGCCGCAGAGCGACGTGAAGGCATCCGCGCTCGGCATTACCGCGGCGAAGGGGTACACGATCATCAAGGGGAACGAGCTCTTCGCGCTCGACCAGAGGCTCCGCAACTTCCATGTGCCGACGACCGGTCAGAGCTCGATCACGCCTCAGACGATCTCGACCGCGGCAGAGCTCGAGCCGACACTGCGCTACGACCAGAAGACGAACACGTTCACACGCATCAGCGACGGCGCGGTGTTCCACGACAACGGCACAGGCTCGTTCGTCCACGCGGGGCAGGAGCTGGAGCCCGGCTGGAAGACGTCGATCGGCTTCCACAACTTCGGCAAGATCCTCGCAAGCAAGTCGCTCCGCGGACCGTTCTTCAGGATCTTCATCTGGACGGTGACCTTCGCGGCCTCCACCGTCTTCCTCTCGTTCTTCGCCGGGCTGTTGCTCGCGATCGTCCTGAACAAGAAGGGGCTACGCTTCCAGCGCACGTACCGCTCGCTGATCCTCATTCCGTGGGCGGTGCCGAGCTTTCTTTCGCTCCTCGTCTGGCAAGGGCTCCTGAACGACGACTTCGGCGTGGTCAACCGCCTCTTCCACATCAACGTCCCGTGGCTCTTCGACGCCAACTGGGCGAAGGTGGCGGTCATCCTCGTCAGCTTCTGGATGAGCGTGCCGTACTTCTTCCTCGTCTCAATGGGTGCGCTGCAGTCGATTCCGGAGGAGCTGAACGAGGCGGCCGAGGTCGACGGCGGCGGGCCGACGCAGATCTTCCGGCGCGTGACGCTGCCGCTCGTCCTCGTCGCGACGTCCCCGCTGCTGATCGCGTCGTTCGCCTTCAACTTCAACAACTTCAACAACATCTACCTGCTGACGCAGGGTGGGCCGACGCAGACGAATCAGCCGATCGCCGGTGCCACGGACATCCTCATCAGCTACACGTACAAGCTCGCGATCGCGACGGGCAAGGGGCAGGACTACGGCCTCGCAAGCGCGGTTTCTATCATCATCTTCGTCATCGTCGCAACGATCTCTGCCGTGTCGTTCTCGCGCACGAAAGCATTGGAGAACATCAATTGAGCGCACTGTCAGCAGCAGTCGAGCGCGCGCGCGTCCGCGCTCGCGCCAAGCGGAAGCCGCAGCCGCGCCTCTCGTTCGGCGAGACCTGGTGGCGCCACATCGTCGGCGTGTTTGCAGCCGTCTTCGCCCTCTTCCCGGTCTGGTTCGTCGCCTCAGCGGCGTTCAGCAAAGAGGACTCGGTCTCCGGCACGACCTTCCTGCCGAATCACCTCACCACCGACAACTTCAGCGCGATCTTGCGGAACCATGTCCGCGACCGCACGCACACGGGCTACGTCGACTCGCGCTTCCTGCATTGGCTGATCAACACCGTTCTCATCGGCGTCATCGCCTCGATCTGCACGGTGATCCTCGGCTCGCTCGCGGCGTACGCGTTCAGCCGCTTCCGCTTCAAGGGCAGGCGTATGGGGATGATGGCGCTGCTGCTGATCCAGATGTTCCCGCAGATCCTGCTCGTCGTCGCGCTCTACCTGATCGTGCTGAACGTCGGCGGGATCTTCCCGGTCATGGGGCTCAACACGTACACGGGCCTGATCATCGTCTACCTCGGCGGCGCGCTCGGGGTGAACGCCTGGCTCCTCAAAGGCTTCTTCGACACGATTCCATCGGAGCTCGACGAGTCCGCGCGCGTCGACGGCGCGACGGCCGCGCAGATCTTCTGGGGTGTCGTGATGCCTCTCGCGGCGCCGGTGCTCGTCGTCGTCGGCCTGATCTCGTTCATCTCGACGTTCAACGAGTTCGTGATCGCGAGCGCGATGATGCAGACGACGGATCACTTCACGCTCGCCGTCGGCATGAACGGCTTCATCGACCAGCAGTACGGCCAGCGCTGGGGCCCGTTCGCTGCGGGCACGCTGCTCGCTGCGGTGCCGGCGGCCGCGCTCTTCATGTCGCTGCAGAAATGGCTGATCGGCGGGCTCACCCAGGGCGCGGTCAAGGGGTGACCACGGAGACGATGCGCGCGGCCGCGCTCGCGGAGCCGCACCACGACGGCTCCGAGCTCTACGTCGTCGAGCGGCCCGACGAGCTCGGCGGCAAGGCGGTCGTCCGGGTGCGCATGCCCGACGGCACCGCGGACGAGGTCATGCTCCGCTACGTCTGCGACGGCGAGCCGAGAACGGTGACGGCCGTCGTCGACGAGCAGTCGGACGGCGAGACCTGGTGGCGCGCGAACCTGCCCGTCGAGAATCTCTCCGTCCCGTACCGGTGGCTCCTCGCAGGCGGGGACGCCGGCTACGCGTGGCTGAACGGGCGCGGCGTCGTGCGCACCGAGGTCGCGGGCGCCGACGACTTCCGGCTCGCGCTCGACCCGGGCGCGCCCGCGTGGCACACGAGCTCCGTCGTCTACGAGATCTTCCCCGACCGCTTCGCCTCGAGCGGGGCCGAGCACGAGGCGCCGCCGTGGGCCGTCCGCCGCGACTGGGACGCGCTGCCGGAGGGCCGCGGGCCGAACACCTCCCGCGAGTTGTTCGGCGGCGACCTGCCGGGCATCGAACAACACCTCGACCACATCGAGGGGCTCGGCGCGAACGTTCTCTATCTGACGCCGTTCTTCCCCGCCGGCAGCACACATCGGTACGACGCGTCGTCGTTCGACCATGTCGACCCGCTGCTCGGCGGCGACGAGGCGTTCGCGTCGCTTGCGCGCGCAGTGCACGCGCGTGGGTTGAAGCTCGTCGGCGACCTGACGATGAACCACTGCGGCGTCACCCACGACTGGTTCGAGCGCGCGGCTGCCGACGAGCGGTCGCCGGAGCGGGACCTCTTCTACTTCGACAAGCGGCTGCCGCACGGGTACGCGGCCTGGGTCGGCGTACGCACGCTCCCGACGCTCAACTGGCGCTCCGAGGATCTCCACACGCGCATGCGCGCGATCCTCCGGCACTGGCTCGATGCCGGCCTGGACGGCTGGCGCATCGACGTCGCGAACATGGTCGGCCGCTATCGCGACCTCGACGTGAACCACGACGTTGCCGCGTGGACGAGAGACGTCGTCCGCCCCTCGCTGCTCGTCGCCGAGCACGGTCACGACTTCCGCCCCGACCTCGACGGCACGGGCTGGCACGGCACGATGAACTACGCCGGCTTCCTGCGGCCGGCCTGGTGGTGGCTGCGCGGCGACCACATCACCGAGGACATCTTCTCGCAGGCGCCCGCACCGCGGTACGACGGCGCCGGCATGGTCTCGGCGATGCAGGCGTTCCGGGCGGGCGTGCCGTGGGACGCCACCCTGAACTCGTGGACGCTGCTCGACAGTCACGACGTGGCGCGGTTCGGCTACGTGACCGGGACGCGCGACCGCCATCTCGTCGGCCTCGGCCTGCAGTTCACGACGCCGGGCGTGCCGATGCTCTTTGCCGGCTCCGAGCTCGGGCTCGAAGGCGCGTGGGGCGAGGACGCGCGCCGCACGATGCCCTGGGACCGGCCCGAGTCGTGGGACACGACGCTGCTCGGCGCGACGACGCAGCTCGCGAAGCTGCGCCGGTCGAGCGACGCGCTCTCCCGCGGCGGCATCCGCTACCTGCACGTCTCGGACGACGCGGTTGCGTATCTCCGCGAGACGCGTTCCGAGCGGCTGCTCTGCCTCGCGGCCCGCGCACCGCACGATCCGATCTCCACTCCGTTCGCGGATCTCGAGACCCTCTACGGCGGCGATGCGCGCGACGGCGTGCTGCCCGCCGACGGCCCCGCCTTTCACATCTGGAGGATCAATGGCTGACGTCGCGTTCAACGAGGTGAACAAGTTCTACGAGAACGGCTTCCATGCCGTGACGGACTTGTCGCTCGACATCAAGGACGGCGAGTTCCTCGTGCTCGTCGGCCCTTCCGGTTGCGGGAAGACGACGGCGCTGCGCATGGTCGCCGGGCTCGAGGAGATCTCGGGCGGCGAGCTCTTCATCGGCGAGCGCATCGTCAACAAGCTGACGCCGAAGGAGCGCGACGTCGCGATGGTCTTCCAGAACTACGCGCTCTACCCGCATCTCTCGGTGTACGAGAACATCGCGTTCGGCCTGCGCCTGCGCAAGGAGTCGAAACAGGAGGTGCACGAACGGGTGAGCTGGGCGGCGAAGATGCTCGACCTGACGCCCTATCTCGACCGAAAGCCGAAGCAGCTCTCGGGCGGGCAGCGGCAGCGCGTCGCGATGGGCCGCGCGATCGTGCGAAAGCCGCAGGTCTTCCTCATGGACGAGCCGCTCTCGAACCTCGACGCGAAGCTGCGTGTGCAGATGCGCGCGGACATCGCCCAGCTCCAACACGACCTCGAGACGACGACGATCTACGTCACGCACGACCAGGTCGAAGCGATGACGATGGGCGATCGCGTCGCCGTCATGCGCAACGGCGTCCTGCAGCAGGTCGCCGAGCCGCAACGGTTGTACGACTCGCCTGCCAACCTCTTCGTCGCCGGCTTCATCGGCACGCCGCCGATGAACCTGCTCGAGGCGAAGGTGTCGGTGAACGGCGGCGTCACCATCTCGTTCGGCGGCATTGACTTTCCGGTTCCGGACGCGGCGCTCGCGGCGTACCAGGGGCTGCGCGGCTACGCGGGCCGCACGGTCGTCGCCGGCGTGCGCAGCCAGTACCTCTTCCCAGCAGCGGCGCGGCCGGAGCTGCCGACGCTCACGGGGCGCGTCGACCTCGTCGAGGCGCTCGGCGGTGAGTCGATCGTCTACTTCCACATCGACGCCACGACGGTTCGCGAAGGGCAGCACGAAGACGACGAGGAGCCCGCGGCGAGTGGGGAAGGTGTCGTCGCGTCGCGGCCGAACCTCGTCGCGCAGTTCCCGGCGCACGTGATGTTGCGGCTGAAGGACGAGATCCCCGTGGCGGTCGACGTCGCGCGGATGCACTTCTTCGACGCCGAGTCGGGTGACCCGCTCCGCTAAGTCGGTCTTCGCCGCTGCCGGGGTCGCACTCGTCGCCGTGGCATCCGGCGCATCCGCGCCTGCCGCCGGGCCGCCGGCGGCGCTCGCGGTGCCCGCGCCTCCCTCGGCGCTCGCGAGCGACCGCATCTACTTCGTGATGCCGGACCGCTACGCGAACGGCGATCCGTCGAACGACACGGGAGGCGTGACCGGCAACCGCTCGGTAACCGGGTACGACCCGAGCTCGACCGGCTGGTTCCACGGGGGCGACTACAAGGGCCTCACCGGCACCTGCACGGATCCGGTGCACGGCCTCGCGCGCATCAAGAACCTCGGCTTCAACGCGATCTGGGTGACACCGCCCGTTGTCAACCAGGTCTCACAAGGCGACTCGGCGGGCTATCACGGGTACTGGGGCATCGACTTCACGCGCGTCGACCCGCATCTCGGCACGAATCAGGACTTCGCCGACTTTGCCGCGTGCGCGCACAGCCTCGGCATGAAGGTGATCCTCGACGTCGTGCCCAATCACACGGGCGACATCATCCAGCCGAGCGGCGGCTCGACGTACAGCGACCTGCCGTACCGCGACTGCAAGGGCAAGGTCTTCAAGCCGGCCGCGTACATCGGCAAGTCGACGTTCCCGTGCCTGAAGGCATCGACGATGCCGCGGCCGGCGTTCATCTTCCCTGGCCAGGCGCAGATCAAGAAGCCGGACTGGCTGAACGATCCGACGAACTACCACAACCGCGGCGACGTCGACTTCTCGTCGTGCAGCCAGACGTGTTACGAGCAAGGCGACGTCTTCGGCCTCGACGACCTCTTCACCGAGAAGCCCGCCGTCGTGAACGGGCTCGCGCAGATCTACTCCGACTGGATCGTCAAGTACAAGCTCGACGGCTTCCGCGTCGACACCGCGCGCCATCTGAACGCCGGCTTCTGGCGGTTGTGGATCCCGAAGCTGCGCGCCGCCGCTGCGTCGGTCGGCGTGAAGGACTTCTCGATCTTCGGCGAGGCGCCGGTGAACGACAGCATCGAGCTCTCGACGTACGTGCGCGACCGCGGGCTGCCGAGCGTGCTCGACTTCACCTTCCGCGACGTTGCGGATGCGTATGCATCCGGCAGCTCGAGCGCGGTCGCGATCCTGCACAGGCTCCAGGACGACGACTACTTCCGCACGCCGGACGGCGTCGAGCCCACGCCGGCGACGTTCCTGGGCAACCACGACCAGGGTCGAGCGGCGTTCATGATCCGTCAGGCGGGCGGCGGCCTGAGCGGCGACGCGCTCCTGAAGCGCGTGCTGCTCGGTTACGACCTGCTCTATTTCCTGCGCGGCGCGCCGACCGTCTACTACGGCGACGAGGTCGGGATGATCGGCACCGGCGGCGACAAGGCCGCGCGGCAGGACATGTTCCCGACGCAGGTGCCCGACTGGCAGACGGAGGAGCGCGTCGGCTCGCCGCCGATCGGCAAGGGCTCCTCGTTCGACGTGACGACGAACCCGATCGAGCTGGAGCTGAAGCAGCTCGGCGCGCTGCGCGACGAGCATCCCGGCCTTTCGACCGGCTGGTCGATCGTCCGCTACGCGAAGGGCGCGGTCGTCGTCGTCAGCCGGATAGACCCTGCGTCGAAGCGCGAGCTCGTCGCGGTCTTCAACAACGGCGCGGCGCCGGCGAGTGCGCGCTTCACGACCTCAACGCCGTCGGCGATCTGGTCGCAGCTCCACGGCTCGCCCGTTCCGTTCGCGCCGCCGCGGAGCGATGCCGCGGGCGTGCTGACCGTGCCCGTCTCGGCGACGACGGCCGTGCTCCTAGAGGCGGAGACGGCGATCCCGAGCCGAGCGCCTGCAAAGCCGAAGCTCGTCGTGAAGGGCGATCCGCTCTCGAGCCTCTGGGCGGCGTCGGCAACGGTGGGCGGCACGGCGCCCGTGAGCGTCGCGTTCCTCGTCAAACGGGGGGCGGGGCCGTGGCGGAGGCTCGACGTCGACAGCTCGCCGCCCTTCCGCGGCTTCCTCGAACCCGCGAAGTTCAAGAAGAACGAGCGCCTCAAGCTCGTCGCGATCGCGCGCGCACTGGACGGCAGGACGGCCACCTCGGCCGTCGTGCCCTTCCGGGTGCGCACGCGCTAGGGCGGGGGCGGCCGCCGCTTCGACGGTCGTCCCCGCTCGTCTTACGAACACGTTACGAACGCAAGACATACGTCTTACGGCACGGACCCACGGTGCGATCCGCAAGCGGCCCCCCTCGCCCCTCACAGGAGGACACCATGAAGCGGTTCACCACCCTCGCACTCGTCGTCTTCGCGCTCGCGGCAGTTCCCGCCGCGTTCGCCGACGACACCACCCCGCCCGCGCGGCCCGCGGCCACGACGACGACCGCGCCGGCCACGGCGCCCACGCAGCAGCGACAGAACGGCGGCAAAGGCAACGCGCGGACGCGCGTCGAGCTCCTCCGCCTCCGCGTCGAGATCGTCAAGCTCCGCTTCCGGCTGCACTGCGGCCCGAACGGGAAGGCCCCGGCGGACAAGTGCCATGCCCGCGCGGAGCAGATGCTGGCGCGCTTGAAGAGCATCGACGCCAAGGTCCAGGCGAAGCTTGCCGAGCTGAAGGCGTGCACGCCGGACAGCACGGACGACGCATGCAAGAACGCAGCTCGCAAGATCGCCGTGCTGACGAAGCTCGACACGCGGCTGCAGAACGCGATCCAGAAGCTGCAGGACTATCTCGACGGCAAGAGCACGACCCCGACCGATCCTTCGAGCGACTCGGCGCTCGATCAGGCTGCGAACCAGCTCGGTCAGCTCACCGGCTCGAACGGCTGAGCCCCACGAATAGGGTCCGGGCATGGCGTCCCTCGCCGTGCCCGGGCCATTCGACTTCGCGCTCACGACGGAGCGCTTTCGCGTCTTCGGCGTCGATCGTGCAACGGTCTGGCACGAAGGCGGGCTGCATCGCGTCGTCGGCGGGCGCGAGGTGCGAATCGAAGCCGCACCAGGCGGCGTCGACGTCGAGCCGCTCGACGCCGCGACGGAGCCCGTCGTGCACACGATGCTCGGCCTCGTCTTCGAGCTCGAGCCGTTCTACGCGTGGGCAGCGGGCGACGACGTGCTCGGGCCCGCGACGAAGCGGCTCGCCGGCTTCCGACCGTCGCTCGCGCCGCACCCGTTCGAGATGCTCGTCGGTGCGATCACCGCGCAGCAGGTGTCGCTCTTCGCCGCGACCGCGATCCGCAACCGCATGACAGAGCGTTTCGGCATACAAGCCGGCGTCGCGTGGGCGTTCCCGACGCGTGAGGCGCTCGCAGCGGCGAGCGAGGAGGAGCTCGTCGGCCTCGGCTTCTCGCGGCGCAAGGCCGAGTACACCGTCGGGCTCGCGCGCGCCGACATCGACCTCGCCGAGCTCGCCGGGCTTCCTGACGAGGACGTGAAGGCGCGGCTCGTCGCGCTGCGCGGCATCGGCGAGTGGACGGCCGACTGGTTTCTCGCCCGCCACCTCGCGCGGCCGCACGCTTGGCCGTGGGGCGACCTCGCGCTCCGCAAGGCGGTGGCGAATCTCTATGGTGGGCTCGACGTGCGGGAAGCGCGCGAGCGCTTTCATCCGTACGAGAACCTGTCCGCGCACTATCTCCTGCTCGCAGAACGCGCCCCGTGATTCGCATCGCCACTTCCGAGGACCTGCCGCTCGTCGAGCGGCTCGTTCGCGCGTTCAACACGGAGATCCCGGACGCGGGCTGGCGTGACAGCGACGTCGAGGAGGACGTCGCGGCGCTCGAGCAGGCGATCGTCGACGACGTCGTGCTGCTTGGCGACGATGTCGCCGTCGCGATTGCGTCGAAGAGCGGCGAACGGGTGGGCTTCCTCGACATCCTCTACGTGGCGCCGGAGGCTCGCGGCACCGGCATCGCGGCGGAGCTCGTTCGCGAAGCCGCGTCGGCGCTGCGCGACCGCGGCGCCGAGGTGCTCGAGCTCGAGGTGCTCCAGTCGAACGAGCGGGCGCGCGCCGTGTACGAGCGGTGGGGCTTCTCGCCGGTCGAGCTGACGCTCGCCGCGCCGATCGACGCGCTCGTGCGACGGCTCGACTCCGCCGCAACAGGGCCGACCTTCGGCTCCGTTCACGTCCAGACCGACGACGTGACCACGGTCGAGCGCGCGGTGCAGAAGGTGCTGCCGCGGCTCGGCCGGTCCGAGCGCACGGAGGTGACCGGTCCCGATAACGGCTGGGTCACTGTGCACGACGAGCTCGGCAACCGCGACCCGCGCGCGCTGCTGAGTCTCGCCAAGGAGTTGTCCTACACGAACGGCGGCGTCGTGCTCGCACTCGGCGTCGAGGACGGCGCTCTCGTGCGCTACACGCTCGTCGATCGCGGCTCGGTTGTCGACGAGTACGCATCCGTGCCCGAGTACCACGGGCCGCTGCCGCCCGGGGACGTGATCGCGCTCGGCGCGAACCCGACCGTCGTCGCGCGGCTGACCGGCGCCGACCCGGCGCGGGTGCGCGAGATCGCGCGCACGGGCGCGTCTCCCGCCGACCTGCCGCCCGCGCTCGAGCTGCACGCGCAGATCGCCGAGCTGATGGGCGTGCGCGTCTGATGCTCACGCTCTACGACGCCGCCCGCTGCCCGTACTGCGCGCGTGTGCGCATCGTCCTCTTCGAGAAGCGCATCGACTTCGAGTCGATCGAGATCGACCTCCGCGACCGCCCTGCGTGGATCTACGAGAAGAACGCGACGGGGCGCGTGCCGGTCATCGAAGAGGACGCGTGGATCCTGCCCGAGTCGGCCGTGATCATGGAGTACCTCGAGGAGCGCTACCCGGAGCCGCCGCTCCTCGCCGTCGATCCCGCGGATCGCGCGCTCGCGCGGTTGTGGATCTTCCGGCACGACGACTTCACGCGGCCGTACTACGCGCTTCGCCGCGAGCAGGACGGCGCGGCGGGGCACTTCGACGCGGAGCTCGCGAAGCTCGACGCCGCGCTCGCCGGCCGGCCGTGGCTCGGCGGGCCGGAGTACGGGCTCGCGGATATCGCATACGTTCCCTGGGTGCTGCGCGCGCGCGACCTGCTCGGCGTTCCGCTCGACGGGCTCCCCGCGCTCTCGTCGTGGCTCGACCGCCTCACCGCACGCCCTTCGATTGCGCAGGAGGTCGACGTCGTTGCAGCGCTCTGACGCTCCCCGCGTGGTCGATGCGGCGTGGCTCGCGGCGCACCTGAACGATGCCGACGTCGTCGTCGGCGACGTGCGCGGCCCGAACGCGCACGCGCGCGGCCACATCCCCGGCTCGCGGCCGCTCGTGCTCGGCTCGCCGCCTCCGGGCGCCGACGGCGACGCGGTCATCGAGCTCGCGAAAGAAGTCGCGCTCCGGCTGCGCCGGCACGGGATCAGAGGTGACGAGTGGCTCGTGCTCGTCGACCGTGGCGACGGCGTCGGCGCGATGCCGGCCGCGCAGATGGCGGAGCTTGCGGGTCACCCGCGCGTCTCGATCCTGCTCGGCGGCCTCGCCGCCTGGCCGGGCGAGCTCTCGGAGGGAACCGTTGAGCTCGAGCCGGTGCGCGAGGCGTCGCTCGAGCCGGACCCGCACGCGCTGCCGACGCGACAGGAGCTCGCCTCGCGACTCGACGATGCCGCGTTGACGATTCTCGACGTGCGCCGCGAAGAGGAGTACACGGGCAAGCGCGGCAACGCCTGCGACCCGCGGCAAGGTCACATCCCCGGCGCGAAGCGGGTGCAGGTGGAGTCGCTGTTCGCGCCGGAGGGCGGTCTGCTCCCGCCGGAGCGGATCCGCGAGCTCGTCGGCGCGCCCGACGGCGCCGAGATCGTCGCGTACTGCCACTCCGGCTCGCGCTCCGCGCTCGCAACGCTCGCTCTGCGCGCGGCCGGCTACGACGCCCGCAACTACGCGGGCTCGTGGCACGAGTGGAGCCGGCACCCCGAGCTTCCACTCGAGCGCTAGGCAAGCGCTGACTTCTGTGTTATTGCTCGGACCGTGGGGGTCCGTTGATCCGTGCGCTCGTGATCGTGTTCGCGGCCGCCGCGGTCGGCCTTGCCGCGTTCCTGCACTTCCACGGCAACGGCGGTAACGCGCTCCAGATCCCGTTCGCGTACTCGACGAACGAGGAGGAGCTGCTGCTGCCGCTCGTCGAGCGCTTCAACAAGGAGCACCACGAGGTCGACGGGCAGCGGGTCGAGATCGTCGGCGAAGGCGTCTCGTCGGGTGAGGCCGAGTCAAAGATCGCCTCGGGGGCCTCGCGCCCCGTCATCTGGTCGCCCGCGTCGAGCCTTTGGGGCAGGTTGCTGAATCACGAGACGGATGCGTCGTGGGTCGCCGACGAGAATCCGTCGCTCGTCCGCACACCGCTCGTCGTCGCGTTCTGGCCGCCCGAGGCGAAGGTTCTCGGGTGGCCGAACAGGCCGATCGGGTTCGCGCAGATCCTGAAGCTCGCGACGAGCAAAGGAGGCTGGGCGGCGTATGGGCTGCCGACGTTCGGCAGCTTCAAGCTCGGACACACGAATCCGGACTTCTCGACGGCGGGGCTCGCCTTCGTCACCGCGCAGTACTACACCGCCTCCGGGAAGCGCGACGGCCTCACCGTTGCCGACGTGGAGCGTCCCGCGGTCCGCGAGCAGGTGCGGCAGGTGCAGCAGTCGATCGTGCACTACGGCGACACCGGCTCGTTCTTCGTCGACCAGCTGAAGGCGCACGGCCCCGGGTACATCTCGGCGGTCGCGATGGAGGAGGTGACGCTCCTCGACTACAACCGGACGCGGCGGAAGAGCGCGATGCCGCTTGTGGCCGTGTATCCCGCTGAAGGCACCTTCTACTTCGACAATCCGCTGCTCACTCTGCACGCGCCCTGGGTGACGGCCATGCAGGCCCGAGCTGCGACGGTGTTCGAGCGCTGGCTCGCGACGAAGATCACGCCGGCGCTCGCCGCCCGCTACGGCTACCGGCCGGGAGACCCGTCGAAGCCCGCCGCCGCGCCGATCGACCGTGCTCATCTGGTCGATCCCACGCAGCCGCGTAGGGTGCTCGCGCTGCCCGAGCCGCGCGTCCTCGCTGCGATCAAGCGTGCGTGGCACGAGGATCGCAAGCCGGCGAACGTCGCGGTCGTCGTCGACGTCTCCGGCTCGATGGCCGAAGGCGGCCGGCTCGAGCAGGCGCAACAGGGCCTGCGGGTCTTTCTCCGCCAGTTCTCGCCGCGCGACCGCGTGGGACTGCTGACCTTCTCAGAGCGTGTGAACGTGATCGTCCCGATCGGCGAGATGCGCTCGAACCGGCCGTTGCTCGTCCAGTCCGTGAACCAGCTCGTCCCGGGCGGCGGCACCGCGGTGTACGACGCCACCGTTCGCGGCGTCGACCTGGTCGCTGCGCTGCACGACCAGACGCGCATCAACGCGGTCGTGGTGCTCACCGACGGGGACGACAACGAGTCGAGGCTGAAGGCATCGCAGGTGATCGCGTCGCTTCGGCAACGCGGCGAGGATCAGGAGAACAACATCCGCGTGTTCACGATCGCGTACGGCTCCGAGGCGAATCGAAAGGTGCTCGAGGCGATCGCGGCGGCGTCCGGCGGCGTGGGCTACACCGGCGACCCGAAGGGGATCGAGGCCGTGTACAGGCGGATCTCGAGCTTCTTCTGAGATGGAGCGGCTGCCCGTCACCCGCCGCGTGCTTGCGCGCGAGATCGTGCTCTCCGCGGCGCGGCGCCCGCTCAACGTCGGCGTCGCAGTCGCAGTCCTCGTCGCGGCGATCGCGCTCTCGACGTACTGGCTCCTGCCCGTCGCGCTGCTCGTCTACGCGTCGATGGTGGTCGCGACCTCGCTCGACGCCGATCGCGCGGCGGCGGTCGGCGAGAAGACCTATGCAAGAGCACGGACACGGAGGAGCCTGCCGGCGGCCGAGCCGCTGCCGTTCCTCGCTGCGCCCGTCACGGAGAAGGTCGAGCTGGCGCGCACGGAGGAACGCCGGATCCGCAAGGCGATCGCGGAGACGCACCTCCCGCTAGCCGACGTGAGCAGCGAGGTCGAGCGGCTGATGACGGCGCTCGAGCAGCTCGCGCGGCACGCCGACGTGGTGTACGGCTATCTGAGCGACCAGGACGAGAGCGCGGTGCGTGCGCGCCTCGAGCGGCTGCAAGCGGCGACCTCCGAGGACTCTTCCGTCGTCAATGCGAACGCGCAGGCGATCGCCGCCCTCGAGGAGCAGCTCGCCGCGCGAGCGCAGCTCGAGCGCCAGCTGTCGCGCTTCGACGCCCAGATGGAGCACCTCGCAGCGACGCTCGGTGCGATCCACGCGCAGATCGTGCGCATGAGCGTCGAGGAGGAAGCCGGCGAGCAGCGCCGCGTGGCCGAGCAGGTTCGTGACCTCCGGCGGGAAGTCGGTGCCGCCGCAGATGCATTGCAGGAGGCATACGACGTCGTCGGGCGTTCGTGAAGGGGCTGAAGCTCACCGCGCTCGTGCTGTTGCTCCTGTTCGCGGGATCGGGCGGCGCGGCGTTCATCAGGATTGTCATCGATGGGTTCGCACGTCCCGACCCCGCCGTCGCCTGTCGTGCCGCGCAGACGGGGCGATGCTTCACACGCGAGCGTGGCGTCGTCGAGCGGGCGCCGAAGGATCTCAAGGTCAATGTCTCGTACCGTGACGGCGTGCGCTCGACGGATCTCGCTCTCCGCGGCGATGCGAGGCCGGAGGCCGGGACGCGCCTCCTCCTCGAGCGGTGGAACGGCGACATCGTGGCCCTCTACGATCCCGTCAGCGAACATCGCTACCGGACGATCGACTGGCCGGTGCGCTGGAGCCTCGCATCGTTCGGTGTCCCGCTCGGGCTCGTCCTCGTCCTGCTCGCCTGCTGCGGCCTGCTGCTCCGAAAAATCGTGCGGACGGCCCGCAGCTAGGCCGCGCGCGCGAGCACGCGCTCGGCCGCGGTGAGAAACGCCGCGCAGAGCGAGCGCCCGAGGTCGTTCCACGCGCCGATCTTCTGCGGGATCTCCGCGCGCAGCCGCGCGGGGTCGGGCGGCGGGTCCTCGTCGTCGGCGATCCAGCCCGCGAGCTGCGCCGCCGTCACCTCGGGGTGGAACTGGACGCCCCAGCACGCATCGCCGAGCCGGAACGCCTGCGTGCACGCGGGGCTGCGCGCGAGCTCGACGGCGCCCGCCGGAAGCCCGTACGTGTAGTGATGCCACTGCAGCGCCTCGAACGTCCGCGGCAGTGAGCCGAGCACCGGATCCTCAGCGCCGGCATCCGTCAGCTCGACATCGCACCAGCCGAGCTCCGGGCCTTCCGGCATGCGCCCGACCCAACCGCCCGCCGCGCGGGCGAGAAGCTGCACGCCGAGACACACGCCGAGCACCGGTGTGTGCCGGTGCAGCAGCTGCTGCAGCCACATCGTCTCTTCGCCGAGCCAGGGGTGGTGCTCGTCCTGGTCCGCGTGCATCGCGCCGCCGAACACGAGCACCGCGTCGTAGCAGTCGAGCGGCCGCGGCGGCGGCATGCCCCAACCGAAGCTCCACTCGTCGAGCTCGTGCCCGGAGTCGGCGATCGCGGGTGCGAAGAGCTCAGTCCTTGCGTCGGTGCCGTGGATCACCGAGAGGACGTGCACGCTGAGATTCTACGCCTCGCCGCCCGTGGCCGCGATCCGGCTGACGTCGAGCAGGCGCCGCAGCTGGTGCGCGTTGGCCGCCGCCTGCGAGATGCGGCCGAGGGGGTTCTCGGTATCCTCGGACGTCGAGTTGTTGTTTAAGAACGCAAACGACCGCTCCGACTGCTGTGCGAGCT
>JANMQZ010000277.1:0-12578 GCA_031370755.1 Actinomycetes bacterium | reverse complement strand
GCGGTGTCAGACACCAGTATTGTCTCGCAGATGCCGAACCTCGCGGGCAAGGTTGCGATCGTCACCGGTGCCGGCCGCGGCATCGGCCGAGCGCACGCGCTCGCGCTGGCGGACGCCGGAGCGAAGGTCGTCGTGAACGATCTCGGCGCCGCGCTCTCGGGCGAGGGCCACGACGACTCGCCGGCGCAGCAGGTCGTGCAGGAGATCGAGGCCGCGGGCGGCGAGGCGGCTGCGAACGGCGAGAACGTCGCCGACTTCGCGGGCGCCGAGCGGATGGTAGCGCAGGCGCTCGAGCGGTTCGGACGCCTCGACATCCTCGTGAACAACGCCGGGATCCTCCGCGACCGCATGCTCGTGAACATGACCGAGGACGAGTGGGACGCCGTCATCGCCGTGCATCTCAAGGGGCACTTCGCGCCGACGCGGCACGCCGCGGCGCACTGGCGGGAGCGCTCGAAAGCCGGGGACGAGGTCAAGGCGCGCGTGATCAACACGTCGAGCCCTTCGGGCGTCTTCGGCAACGTCGGCCAGGCGAACTACGGAGCTGCGAAGGCCGGCATCGCCGGCTTCACGCTGATCGTCGCGCAGGAGCTGCACCGTTACGGCGTCAGCGTCAACTGCCTCGCGCCGAACTCGCGCACGCTCATGACCGAGGACACGTTCGACATGGGCGCGCCGCAGGAAGGATTCGACCCGCTCGATCCGTCGAACATGTCGCCGCTCGTCGTCGCGCTCTGCGCCGACGACGCGCAGAACATCACCGGCCAGGTCTTCCACGTCTGGGGCGGCGCGATCAACGCACTGCGCGGCTGGAGCCCGGGCGAGCTCTTCGCGACCGACGAGAAGTGGGACGCCGACGCGCTGCTCCACGAGCTCGTCGACCGCTTCCCCGACGGCGCGACGCCCGGCGGGATGATCGCCGGCATGCAGGCCGCGGGCGGCCAGTCGCTGCGCGCGCAGTGACGGCTCCTCCACGCAGGCGCATCTATCTGATGCGTCACGCGCAGGTGCGCTACTTCCAGGGCGAGCACCCGCACGACGTCCTGCTCACACCCGAGGGGCGGATCCAGGCGAAGGCCGCTGCGGAAGCGTTCCGCGGTATCCGCTTCGACCGCGTGATCACGAGCGGCCTGCCCCGCACGCTCGAGACCGCGCGCGCCGTCGCACCCGGTGCGGAGCTCGAGGAGAACCCTGCGCTGCGTGAGATCGAGAGCGGCGAGCTGCGCGGGGTAGCGCCCGAGACGGTGCAGAAGATGATGACCACCGCCTTCCGCGGCGTCGTCCCGCTCGACACGCGCTTCCTCGGCGGCGAGACGATCGGCGAGCTCTTCGACCGTGTCCTGCCCGAGCTCGACGCGCTCCTCGACGATCCGGGCTGGGACGTCGTCCTCCTCGTCCTGCACGGCGCCGTGAACCGTGCGATCCTCGGCCGTGCGCTCACCGGCGGCCGCACGTTCCTCGGAGCCTTCGAGCAGGCGCCCGCCTGCATCAACGTCCTCGACGTCGACGCGGAAGGCGGCTTCATCGTGCGCGCCGTGGCCTATACGCCCTACGACCCGATCGGCGCCGCTGCGCCCCGGCAGACGACGATGGAGCACCTCTGGCAGGAGTACCTCGACGCTCGCGGCGGGAATCCGTAGAGTCCGCGCAACCGAGATGGGCCTCCTCTCGCTCCAAAACGTCTCCCTGCGGTTCGGCGGAATCGTCGCGCTCGACGACGTCTCCCTCGAGGCGCAGGAGGGGACGATCTTCGGCCTGATCGGCCCGAACGGGGCCGGCAAGACAACAGCGTTCAACGTGATCACGCGCCTGTACCGGCTCGACGCGGGCGACGTCGTCTTCGACGGCAAGTCGCTTCTGCACGCGCCGCCGAGCCGCGTCGTGCGACTCGGCATCGCCCGCACCTTCCAGAACGTCGAGCTCTTCCCGACGATGACCGTGCTCGAGAACGTCCTCGTCGGCGCCCACACGGTCTCGCGCTTCGAGCGAGAGCGCAGCGTGCGCGCCCGCGCGCAGGAGTCGCTCGAGTACGTCGGGATCGACGACGTCGCCGGTCGTCCGGCAGCGGGCCTCCCGTTCGGGACGCTCAAGCGCATCGAGCTCGCGCGGGCGCTCGTCTCTAAGCCGCGGCTGCTGCTGCTCGACGAGCCGGCGGGCGGGTTGAACCACGAGGAGGTCGACGGGCTTGCGGAGTTCATCCGGCGCCTACGGGACGACCTGAAGCTGACCGTCCTCCTCGTCGAGCACCACATGAACCTCGTCATGCGCGTGTCGGACCACGTGCACGTCCTCAACTTCGGCCGCACGATCGCGAGCGGCCCGCCGCAGGACGTGCAGCGCGACCCCGCCGTGATCGAGGCCTACCTCGGCGGCGAGCTCGAGGAGGCATCGTGACCCCCCAGGCAATGTCCTCCGGCTTCTGGAACGCGCTCACGCGGCGCGCTGGGGCGTCCTCGGTCGCCCCGATAGCCACCGCTATCGGGGCTCCCTGCGTCCTTCCATCGCTTGGTGATCGCGCCCCAGAAGCTCGGCAACATCACCTGGGGGGTCACTAGTAATGCCACTCCTGGAGCTCGAGAACGTCACTGCCCGCTACGGCCCGGTGCAAGCACTGCACGGCGTGTCGCTCACGGTCGACGAAGGCCAGATCGCGGCGGTGCTCGGGGCGAACGGCGCCGGCAAGACGACGACGCTGCGCACAGTCTCCGGCACCGTGCGACGGGACGGCGAGCTCCGGTTCGCGGGCAAGCCTCTGGCGAACGTCGGCCCGGACGGATCGGCGCGGCTCGGGATCGCGCACGTTCCCGAGGGGCGCGGAACGTTCGCCGAGCTGACGGTGTGGGAGAACCTGCGGCTCGGCGCGTACACGCGGCGGAGCCCGGCGAAGGACGACTTCGCACGCGTGCAGACGTACTTCCCCTGGCTCGAGGAGCGCCGCGCGCAGCAGGCCGGCACGCTGAGCGGAGGCGAGCAACAGATGCTCGCACTCGCGCGCGCGTTCATGCAGCGTCCGCGGCTGCTGCTCCTCGACGAGCCGTCGCTCGGACTGGCGCCACTTCTCGTGACGGAGATCTTCCGGATCATCCGCGAGCTGAACGAAAACGAGGGGCTAACCGTGCTCGTCGTCGAGCAGAACGCGCACATCGCGCTGCAGCTCGCACAGACCGCGTTCGTCCTCGAGGTTGGCCGCGTTGCGCTCGCGGGACCAAGCGCGGAGCTGCAGGAGCACGAGTCCGTCCGCCGGAGCTACCTCGGCTACTGATGCTCGGTCTCGCGCGGCGGACAAAAGTGACAGCCGGCGCCTCGGGCCCGGTGCTCGTGGGGCTCGCGGGCGCAGCCGTCTTCCTGCTCGTCGGCTGCCTCGTCAGCGACATCTTCGCTCAGCAGACCGTCGCGGGACTTGCGCAAGGTGCGATCTTCGGCGGCCTCGCGCTGGCTCTCGTCCTCATCTACCGCGCGACCGAGGTCATCAACTTCGCGCAGGGCGAGATGGCGATGGCGACGACGTATGTGTGCTACCAGCTCGTCCAGTGGGGCGTGACGTACTGGCTCGCCTTCTTCCTCACGCTGGTGTTCGGTTTCGTGTTGGGCGTCTTCACGTACGGCGTGTTCATTCGCCCCGTCCAGCACCGGTCCGTGATCGCGATCGTGATCGTGACGCTCGGTCTGTTCATCCTGATCGACGGCGGCGTCGCGTGGATCTGGGGGGCGGACATCAAGTTCATGGCGTCGCCGTTCGGCAACAAGGTCTTCCGTAACGGCGGGGTGGCGGTCTCCGCGCAGGACATCGGCGTCTTCGCGGTGTCGATCATCTCGATGGTTGCGCTGTGGGCGCTCTTCCAGTTCACGAAGGTCGGCCTCGCGATGCGAGCTGCGGCGCTGCGGCCGGCGGCGGCGTCGCTCGTCGGCGTCCGCGTCAACCGGATGCTGGCGATCGGCTGGGGACTCGCGGCGATGCTCGGCGCCGTCGCCGGCCTGATGGCCGAGCCGACACAGTTCGTGCTGCAGCCGACCCTCATGCAACCGATCCTCCTGCTCGCGTTCGCGGCCGCGGTGCTCGGTGGTCTCGAGAGCCCGATCGGCGCCGTCATCGGCGGCCTGCTGATCGGCGTCTTCCTCAACCTCGTCGGGCAGTACGTGGGCTTCGCGACGTCCGAGCTCCGCCTCCCGATCGCGTTCGCGATGCTGCTCCTCGTGCTGCTGGTCCGGCCGACGGGCCTCTTTGGGCGAAAGCAGGTGCGCAGGGTATGAGCAGGGGCTTCCTCGTCAGAGTGGGCGTCGTCGGCGTCGCGGTGCTCATCGTGGCCCTGCTCGGCGTCACGATGAGCAGCTACCACCTCGGCCTCGGCGCGCGCGTCGGCATCTACTTCACGGCGATACTCGGCCTGAACATCCTGCTCGGCTACACGGGGCAGATCTCCATCGGCCATGGCGCGTTCATGGCGATCGGCGGCTACACGACCGCAATCCTCTCGCACTACCACCACTGGAACCTGTTCGCGACCCTGCCCGCGGCCCTGCTCATCTGTTTCGTCTTCGGTGTCATCGTCGGCCTGCCGGCGCTCCGCTTCCACGGCGTCTACCTCGCGCTCGCGACGTTCGCGCTCGCCGTCTCGGTGCCGCAGCTGCCGTTGAAGTGGTCGAAGTGGACGGGCGGCAGCAACGGGATCCGAACCGCGACGACGCCCTCGAACTCCTGGGTGTACTGGACGACCTGGACATGCGCCGGGATCGCGTTCGTCGCGGCCTGGCTGCTCCTCCGCGGCCGGATCGGCAGGGCATTCCGCGCGATCCGCGACAGCGAAGTCGCGGCGGTCTCGTCCGGCGTCTCGCTGCCGATCTACAAGACCTTCGCCTTCGGGGTCTCCGCCGCATACGCGGGCGTCGCGGGCTCGCTCTACGTCCTCGTGACGAACGGCTACTCCCAGCCGGGCCTGTTCGGCCTCGTTCTCTCGCTCCAGCTGCTGATCGGCGCGGCCGTGGCCGGGCTGGGCTCGCTCTGGGGCACCGCCGTCGGCGCGCTCTTCATCGGCCTGCTGCCCGAAATCTCCGCGGGTACCCCGATCATCGGCAACGAGCACGGCCAGGACGTCGTCTTCGGCCTGATCGTGATCCTCGTGATGATCCTCGTCCCGAACGGCTTCGCCGGTCTCCTGCGGGGTCTTGACTCGCGAGTCAAATCCGCTATCAAATCGGATCCCACAGCGTCATAATCGGCAGTCCCGGGTTTCCCGGGCACAACCATGCGTAGGAGGGTCGGATGGGAATGAAGGCCAGGGTCCTAGGGATCGTCGCCGGGGTCGCGCTCGTTGCGGCGGTCGCGGTTACCGCAGCGGGCGGAGGGGTGAAGGCCGAGCCGGGCATCACGGCGTCGAGCATCACGATCGGCGGCACGCACCCGCTCACCGGGCCGGCGTCGCTCTACAAGACGATCTCTGCTGCCGAGAGTGCGTACTTCGCGTACGTCAACGACCAGGGCGGCGTCAACGGGCGAAAGATCAACTACATCGTCAAGGACGACGCGTATGACCCCTCGAAGACGGTGCCGCTGGCGCAGCAGCTCGTCGAGAGCGACAAGGTCTTCGCGATCTACGGCAGCCTCGGCACCGCGCCGGGCCTCGCCACCTGGGACTACCTGAACAGCAGGAAGGTGCCGCAGGTCTTCCTGGCGACAGGCGACTCGTACTGGGGCTTCTGCCACTACAGCAAGTGCGCCGGCAAGAAGTACCCGTACACCTTCGGCTGGCAGCCGGACTATCCGGGCGAGTCGAAGCAGTACGGCAAGTACATCGCCGCGAACTATCCGAGCGCGAAGGTCGGCGTGCTCTACCAGAACGACGCGTTCGGCAAGAACTACTACGCAGGTCTCCGCGTCGGCCTCGGCGCGAAGAAGAGCGACATCGTCGACGCGGAGTCGTACGACGTGGCGACGCAGGCGAACCTGACGCAGCAGATCCTGTCGATGCGGAGCAAGAGCGCCGACATCCTCGTGATCTTTGCGACGCCGTCGCCGACGATCACCGCGCACGTGACGGCGACGAAGGTCGGCTGGTCGCGCCAGGCGACGTTCATCGGCAACGTGTCGAGCAACCGCATCTTCATGCTCGCGGCAGGTGCGAACGGCGGCGACCTGACGAACGTGTTCGGGACGACGTACGTCAAGAGCTCGACCGTCAACAAAGGCGACCCGGGGATGGTCCTCGCAGGGAGCATCCTCGACAAGTACGCCTCATCGCTGCGGCCAAGCTTCGACCGCGGCGACTCCAACATCGTCTACGGGCTCGCGAAGGCGTGGAACTTCGTCTATGCGCTGAAGAAGGCCGGCAAGAACCCCACGCGGGCAAGCCTTGTGCGTTCGCTGAACACGATGAATACGAAGGCCGATCCGTTCCTGCCCGCCGGCTTCGTGATCAAGACCGGCGTGAAGGACGCGTTCCCGCTCGAGCAGCTTCAGATGCTCAAGTGGGGCGGCGGCACGACCGGCGACTGGGAGTCGTTCGGCAAGATCCTCAACGGGATCCGCTAGCACGGCGGACGTCGTTGTCATCGGTGGCGGCGCCCTCGGCGCCGCCACCGCCTTTCACCTGCGAAGGCTCGGAGTACGCGATGTCGTGCTGCTCGAGCGCGACGCGCTCGCATCGGGCTCGACGAGCAAGGCGGCCGGCGGCATCCGCACGCAGTTCGCGGACGAGCTGAACATCCGCATCGCCTTGCGGTCGCTGCCCGAATTCAAGGAGATGGGCGACGCGATCTCGTTCCGGCAGTACGGCTATCTCTTTCTGCTCGACAACGAGTCCGACCTCGCGAGCTTCCGCGAGGCGCTCGAGCTGCAGCACGCGCTCGGGATCGACTCGCGTGAGCTCACGCCGGCTGAGGCGAAGGAGCTCGTGCCGCAGCTCGCGGTCGATGATCTCCTTGCCGCGACGTACTGCGCGCGCGACGGTTACGCGACACCGGAGGCCGTCGTCCAGCACTACGCGTCGGCGTCGGGTGCGACGATCAAGCAGGGCTGCGCGGCGACGGGCATCGTCGTCGAGCGCGGCCGCATCGTCGGCGTCGAGACGTCGGCCGGGCCGATCGCGACCGACACCGTCGTCTGCTGTGCCGGGGTCTGGTCGCGCGAGGTCGGCGCGCTCGCGGGCGTCGAGCTGCCCGTCGAGGGCGAGGCGCGCTCGATGTGGTTCACGCCGCAGGACGGCGGGCTGCCGGAGCGCCTGCCGCTGACGATCGACTTCTCGACCGGCTTCTACGTGCACCGCGAAGGCCCGGGGCTGGCGTTCGGCGGCCGCGAGCGCGCGCTCGAAGACGTCGCCGAGGCGGCCGCGCTGCGTCTGCCCGTGCTGGCAGATCTACCCGTGCAGTCGTCGTGGTGGGGCTGGTACGACGTGAGCCCCGACTGGAACGCCCTCGTCGGCGAGGCGCCGCACGTGTCGCGCTTCCTCTACGCCACCGGCTTCTCGGGCCACGGCTTCCAGCAGGCGCCGGCGGTCGGCGAGCACCTGGCAGAGCTCGTCGTCGGCCGCGAGCCGACGCTCGATCTCTCGGCGTTCTCTGCGGAGCGCTTCGCCGCGGGGGCGGAGCGCCCCGAAGCGTTCGTCGTCTAACGAGCGCGCCCAGGGCCGCGACCGACATGCGCGGGCGCGGCACGACCACGAAAGGCGCGGGAGCGCGGCTCCGAACCAGATCTCCCGAGCGAGCAAAGCGAAGCGGTCGCGAGGGACTAACTAACTAGGCCAGCGGGCGAGCGTGCGGCGCAGGTCGAGGGTCCCGCCGTCGCGGCACTCCGGCGACCAGTACGTGGGCGTGGACGTCCGCCGCTGCGGGTACATCCGCGTCGCGTAGAACGTCGCGATCGCCTGCGACTCGGCGACGGACGCACCGAGCTTGTTCGCGACGAACCAGATGGACTGCATGCCGTAACACTCGACGCGCGCTTCGTTTGTGTAGCCGAGCAGGTGGTACGACTCGTGCGAAACCGTCGCGAGCGCCATCGCCGCGAGCGCGACGCGCTGGTCGCAGGTCGCATCGGCGCACGCGCGTGGGTCGTAGCTCGCCGGTGCGCGGCGGAAGCCGACAAGCGCCTTGCACATCTGCGGCAGCAACAGGAAGTACCCGGCGGAATGGGAGCCGCTGAAGAGCGTCACGCCGAGCACCATGGCATTGGGGCTCGAGACCCCGAGCGGCCCACAACGGACGCTTGATTGCAGATGCGTCAGGCGAGCGGCGACCTGCTCGGCGACGTACTCCTCATAGGTCGCGGCACGGCTCAGGAGCGGGGCGTCAGCCGGCCTGACCGGCCTCGCTTCCGCATGCGCGGTCGAAGCTGCCACCCCCGCGAGGAGGAGCATCGCAATGAGACCCCGCATAGTTCACGCATCGGCAAGAAGCGCGGGATCCGTTAGCGGCGTGCGGCAGGCGAAGCGCTCGCAGACGTAGACGGCGGGCCGGCCGTCAACGAGATCCTTGCCCTCGAGCAGCGGCACGCCGTCGCCGGGGCCGAAGGCGACGACCGTGTTCGCCCCGAAGCCCGCAAGGGCCGCGCGCGCGACCGGGCTCGCAGGGTCGCCGACGATCGCGACCTCGCGCGGCGCCGAGAGGTGCAGGTCGAGCGCGCAGAGCGCCCAGCCGAACGCCTGCGGCGCGCGCGGGATCGCGTCGCGAATGAGCCGCAGCACGCCGACGGCGCGACGCTCGAGCTCGTCATCGCCCCAGAGCCGCGCGAGCCGTAGGAGCACGAATGCGAGCATCGAGTTGCCCGACGGCGTCGGGTTGTCGTCGAGGTCTTTCTGCCGCGTGACGAGTGCTTCTCCGTCGACCGGCGTGAGGAAGAAGCCGCCGTTCGCGTCGTCGGCGAAGAGCTCGACCGCGAGCAGTGCGAGCCGGCGCGACTCGTGCAGCCAGCGGAGGTCACCGGTTGCGACGTGCAGCTCGTAGAGCCCGTGCGCGACGTTCGCGTAGTCCTCGAGATAGCCCGTGCCCTTCGCGACGCCGTCGCGCCAGGTGCGGTGCAGCCGCTCACCGTCGGAGAGCGGGCCGAGCAGGAACTCGCCGAGCGCGCGTGCGGCGTCGAGGTAATCGGGGCGGTCGAGCCTCCGCCCCGCCTCCGCGAGCGCCGCCAGCATCAGCCCGTTCCACGCTGCGATCGCCTTGTCGTCGCGTTGCGGCTGCGCGCGCTGCCCGCGCGCGGCGAGCAGTGCCGCCCGCTCCTCGCGCGTGAGCCGGCCGCGGATGATGTAGCGGCCGTGCTCGAACGGCTGCAGCAACTCGGCGCGCGGCACCTCGTGCGGCTCCCACGTAAACGTCAGCCCCTCGACGCCGTCGGTGTCGGCGTCCTGCGCAGACGCGAAGCCGCCGCCGTCGAGGCGGAGCTCGCGCAGGACGTAATCGAGCGTCTGCTCGGCGATCCAGCGATAGCCCGTCTCCTGCGTGAGCACCCACGCGTGCAGATATGCGGGGACGAGCAGCGCGTTGTCGTAGAGCATCTTCTCGAAGTGCGGCACGAGCCATTGCCCGTCGACCGAGTAGCGGTGGAAACCGCCGCCGACGACGTCGTACATTCCGCCCGCGCGCATCCCGTCGAGCGTGCCGAGCGCGAGATCGAACGCGCCGCGGCGCAGCAGGAACTCGATCGTCGAGGCGGGCGGGAACTTCGGCGCGCGGCCGAAGCCGCCCCACTGCGGGTCGTACTGGGTACGGAGGACGTCGACCGCCCGCGTCATCAGCTCCTCCGACAACGGCTCGCTCGACGGCTGCGTGCGTGCGTTGCGTTGCAGCGCGTCGACGAGCGCTTCCGCCTGCTTCGCGACGTCGTCACGCTGCGTGCGGTACGCCTCCGCGAGCGCGACGAGCACCTGCTGGAACGCGGGCATGCCGTGCCGCGGCTCGGGCGGGTAGTACGTGCCGCCGAAGAATGGCTCGCCCTGCGGCGTCAGGAAGACCGTCATCGGCCAACCGCCGTGGCCGCTCAGCGCGACGACCGCGTCCATGTAGACCGAGTCGACGTCGGGGCGCTCCTCCCGGTCGACCTTGATGCTCACGAAGTTCTCGTTCATGACCTGCGCCGTCGCCTCGTCCTCGAACGACTCCCGCTCCATCACGTGGCACCAGTGGCACGCGGAATAGCCGACCGAGAGGAGCACGGGCTTGTCCTCGGCCCGCGCGCGCTCGAACGCCTCCTCCCCCCACGGGTACCAGTCGACCGGGTTCCCGGCGTGCTGGAGCAGGTAGGGGCTGGTTTCCCGAGCGAGGCGGTTCACGGCGATGAGATCATTGCTGACATGAGCTACGCGACCCTCGAGGTGGGCGCCGTCTACCGCAGCCGCTTCGGGCGGACGGTGCTCGAAGCCGACAACGTCTGGTTCACGCTGCTGACGCTGAACACGAACCCGATCCATTTCGACGCCGCGTATGCCGCGACGACCGAATGGGGCCGCCCGCTCGTCGACTCGACGTTCACGCTAGCCCTCGTCACGGGCCTGTCGGTCGTCGACGTCTCGGAGCAGGCCGTGAATCTCGGCTGGAGCAACGTGACGCTGCCGGCGCCCGTCTTCGCAGGCGACACGATCCGCGCCGAGACTGAGGTGCTCGAGAAGCGCGAGTCGCACTCGAGACCCGGCCAGGGAATCGTCACGGTGCGCACGCGCGGCCTGAACCAGGACGAGGTCGTCGTGATCGAGTTCGAGCGGACGGTGATGATGCCGCTTGCTTGAGACGGAGCGGCTCGTGCTTCGGAAACCGCGGCTCGACGACGTGGACGACCTGCTCGAGTTCGCCGCCGACGGAGAGGTGATGCGCTGGATCGGCAGCGAGCCGGGCGGCCGCGAGGTGGCGCTCGAGCACGTGGAGCGGTGGCTCGCGCGCTGGGACGCAAACGAGGTCGGCCAGTTCGTGGTCTTGCTCGGCGAGCGGATCATCGGCCGCGTCGGGCTGCTCGTCTGGGACTCGCGGGTTTGGGACACGTCGAGCTACGACAAAGCGGGCGTCGCCGCGGAGACCGAGCTCGGCTGGGCGATCGGCAGCGCGCATTGGGGGCATGGGTACGCGACCGAGGCGGCGCGAGCCGCGCGCGCGTGGGCGTACGACGAGCGCGGCGTCGAACGGCTGATCTCGCTCATCGATCCGCGTAACACGAGGTCGATCCGGGTCGCCGACAAGCTCGACGCCGAGCCGGAGCAGCTCGTGGCGACGGTCTACGGCCCGTTGCTCGCCTGGCTCCACCCGCGCTGAGGGCGGAACCAGAGCACCCAGACGAGCGGCGTCGCGAGCAGCACGGCGAGCCACGTCCACGTCGCCTTCGGCTCGAGGCAGGACGGGATCGACCAGGACGTCCACCCGCGCTCGGCGACCTGTTCGAGCCAGTCGTCGTTCGCCATGTTGCCGACGCCGTACGCCGCGGCGAGCGCGAGATAGAGCGAGATGCGGTTCGGCAGGCGCGACAGCAGCAGCGCCGTCCCGACGATGAGCAGGCCCTGGAAGCCGTGATGCACGCCGTGGTGGACCGCCGGGTGTGGCGCGTTGCCGTGGTACGAGACGATCTTCCCTGTCTGGAAGATCGAGCCGAGGACGGGGACGCCGTCGAGATAGAAGCCGAGCTCCGCTGCGATCCACGGTGCCGCGAGCAGGACGAGCAGCGCAAAGAGCGCGATGCGGACGCGGTCGCCTCGCCGGTCGCGCACACGCGGCAGCTTTGCGAACGGCGTGAGGGCCAGCGCAAGCAGGACGCCGAGCGCCGGCACGACGTTGATCCAGCGTGCGTCGAGGTCGCTCTGCTTGACGACCCCCGGAACGACGACGACGAGCGAGAGGAGCGCTGCCACCGCCGCGAGCACGCGCAGCCGCCGAGAGAGGAACGGCGCGATCATGCCGAGCACGGCGAGCGCGATCAGCGCATCCGGGAAGTTCAGGTCGACGAGGACGCGGCTCGCTCCCCCGCGCACGCCGCTCGACGAGACGTTGTAGGTCTCCGCGGCCGGCAGGCGCGCGTAGGTCACGAAGACGGCGGCCGCGGCGGCCGCGACGGCGATCCAGACAGCACGAAGCTCGCGCATGACCCGGGCATTCTCTGCGCGCGATCGGCTGTGTTCAAGCCGGCCAATGGCCGGCGCGATACACGTAGCCCTCGAGCTTCCGCCCGAGCAGGCTCTCGAGCCAGGTGGAGACCCCGATGAGCGCGTCGAGGTCGACGCCGGTCTCGATGCCCTCGCCCTCGAGCAGGTAGACGAGGTCTTCGGTCGCGACGTTGCCGGTCGCGCGGGGCGCGTACGGGCAGCCGCCGAGGCCGCCGACGGAGGCGTCGAGCAGGCGCGCGCCCCCCTCGAGCGCTGCGAGGCAGTTCGCATAGCCGGTGTTGCGCGTGTTGTGCCCGTGGAAGCCCTCTGCGCCCGTACGCTCGACGAGCGCACGCACCGCGTGCGGCGTCGCCACACCGATCGTGTCCGCGAGCACGACCTCCGCGCGGCCTGCGAAGCGAGCTGCGAGCTCGACGACAGCGCCGGGGTCGACCGGCCCTTCGAACGGGCAGCCGAAGCACACCGAGATCGTGACCGTCGCCGGCGTCGTGCCGGCTGCGGCGAGAATCG